>NZ_JAKZJU020000001.1:1200000-1520000 GCF_022809315.2 Mesosutterella faecium
CGGACGGAGCGGCCGGTTCCTGAGCCGCGGACGGAAGGCCGAGGGGAGGGAGGAAGCATGCCGCAGAAAGCCGAAAAGATTCCCAGCCTTCGCACGCTGGAGTCCCGCCTGGGCGGGGCGATTGCCTCAAGCCTGGAGCGGGTGAACGCTTCGCTCAGAAACCGCGCCGAAATGCTTCTTGCGCCTCCGGAGCGCCCGCTTCGCATCGGAATCGGCTTTTCCGGCGGGCGCGACAGCATGTCGCTTCTTGAGGCCGCGTGGCGCCTCTCCCGCTCGAAAAAGGGCGCCCGGCTCATTGAGTCCGTCTGCGCCCTGCACGTGAACCACGGGCTTTCCAAAAACGCGGAAAGCTGGGTGCGGACGTGCGAGGACTTCTGCGCGCGCCGCTCGATACCCCTTCGCGTGCTGAAGGTCCACGTCGACCGCCGCGGCCGCGGCATCGAGGCGGCGGCCCGGGAGGCGCGCTACAGGGCGCTTGCCTCGGCCGCCGAGGAGCTCGGGCTGGATGCCGTTCTCACCGCTCACCACCAGGATGACCGCTTGGAGACTTTCCTGCTGCAGTGGATGCGCGGCGCGGGCATCGACGGCCTTTCCGGCATGCCGGTCGTGCGCGGGTTCGGCAGCGGCGCGTGCCTGCTGGTGCGGCCCTGGCTTGAGATTCCCCGCAGCTGGATCGAGGCTTACGCGAAGGGCCGGGCCCTCGCCTGGGTCGACGACGAGAGCAACGACGACACGGCTTACCTGCGCAACCTGATCCGCCACGAGGTCCTTCCCGTGCTCGACCGCGCGAGGCCGGGCTTCCGCAAGGCCGCCTGCCGCTCCGTCGAGCTCGTCATGGAGGCGGGCGAGGTGCTGCATTCGGTGGCGGCGGAGGATGTGGCGCACTGCCTCGACGCGGCCCGTCCCCACGCGATGAAAATCGCAGCGCTGCTCGAGCTCCCCATCCCGCGGCAGGCGCTTTGCCTGCGCGCCTGGATCGCCTCGGAGGGCGTCGAGCCGCCGCCCCGCGCGACGCTGATCGAGGCGCTGAGGCAGGCCCGGCAGACGCACTCCGACACGGCGCTCACCATCCGGCTGGGGGCCTATGAGATACGGCGCTGGGGCTCGGACATTGTGCTCAGGGCCTTCGCGAAGCCCGTGCGCGACACCTCGAGAAACAAGCGCTTTTTCTGGCGCGGGGAAAACGAGATCGAGCTCGCCCCCTGGGGCGGAGTGCTCACCTTCCGGAGGGCCGCCCCGGGCGAGGACGGCTTCGCGGAGTCTTTCCTCAGGGCCGAGCCTCTTGAGGCCCGGGGCCGGCAGGGCGGAGAAAAGATCAAGCTTTTCCGCTTCCGCCCGAGCCGGCACCTGAAGCAGCTCTACCAGTCCAAGGGCATTCCTTCCTTTGAGCGCGGGGATCTGCCGCTGCTCTGGCGCGGCGGCAGGCTCCTTTTCGCCGCCGGGCTGGGCTCCGAGATAAGGCTGATGGAGCACGGCGAGGAGGCGGCCGGGGAGCCGCTCTGGGTGATCGGCTGGAAGCCGGACCGTCCGCTCTTCGGACTGTGAATCCGGACCGCGGCATCAGCCCTCGGAGAGGGATTAGGCGGTTTTGCTTACCCTGTTTGAGTGATGCGGCGGATGGTTTGTCTGCAGAGTGGCTCCGCATGGGCTATTTTGATTCTTAAGTCCTGCTTTTTTCCGCAGGGAAGAGGGCAGTTTTTTAACGCACTCCATTGAGTTGAGAAACACAATCATGGCACTTATCGTTCATAAATATGGCGGCACTTCGATGGGCTCACCCGAGCGCATCCGCAATGTGGCGCGCCGTGTCGCCAAGTGGAAGAAGGCAGGCCACCAGATGATCGTCGTCGTCTCCGCCATGAGCGGAGAGACGAACCGGCTTCTCGCCCTTGCCAAGGAAGTCTCCCCGCGCCCCGATCTGCGCGAGCTGGACGTCGTGGCGACCACGGGCGAGCAGGTTTCGATCGGGCTGCTTGCCATGGCCCTCAAGGACCTCGGGGTCGACGCGGTCTCGATGACCGGCTGGCAGGTGGGCATCCACACTGACAGCGCCTTCACGAAGGCGCGCATCGACACGATCGACGAGGACGCGATCCGCCGCCAGCTGGACGCCGGGCGCGTCGTGGTGGTGGCCGGCTTCCAGGGCATTGATCCGGAGCGCAACATCACGACGCTGGGGCGCGGAGGCTCGGATACGTCGGCCGTCGCGATCGCCGCGGCGGTGCACGCCGACGAGTGCCTGATCTTCACTGACGTCGACGGCATCTACACGACCGATCCGCGCATCGTGCCCGAGGCGAAGCGCCTCAACAACATTTCCTTTGAGGAGATGCTCGAGCTTGCCAGCCTCGGCTCCAAGGTCCTGCAGATCCGCTCGGTGGAGTTTGCGGGCAAATACAAAGTGCCCCTGCGGGTGCTTTCGAGCCTTACCGACCCCGACCTGCCGGTCTCCGTTGAAGCTGTTTCCGGCACCCTGATTACCTATGAGGAAGATCCCAAAATGATGGAAAAAGCCGTAGTCACGGGCATTGCCTGCTCGCGCAACGAAGCGAAGGTCACCGTTCACAACGTCCCGGACACCCCGGGGATCGCCTCCAAGATCCTCGGGCCCATCGCCGCCTCCAACATTGACGTGGACATGATCGTCCAGAACGTCGGCGTGAACGGGCGCACGGACTTCACCTTCACCGTGCCGCGCACCGACCTCGAGCGCACGGTCGATGTCCTGAAGTCCGACGTGCTGCCCTTCATCGGCGGCGAACAGATCCTCACCTCCAACAACATCGCGAAGATCTCTGTGGTGGGCGTCGGCATGCGCTCTCACGCGGGCGTCGCCTCCCGCATGTTCCACGCGCTCTCCCAGGAGAACATCAACATCCAGATGATCGGCACCTCGGAGATCAAGGTGAGCCTGGTGGTCGACGAGAAGTACACGGAGCTTGCCGTCCGCGTCCTTCACAAGGCTTTCGGCCTTGAAAACGGCCCGGCGGAGATCTGACCTCTCCGTTTTTCCCTTTTCCGCGCGTTTGCGCGGGAAAGGGGAAGAATGTAAAATAAACCTCTTCTATGCCTTGGAAGGGTGGCAGAGCGGTTTAATGCACCGGTCTTGAAAACCGGCGAAGCTTCAAAACTTCCGTGAGTTCGAATCTCACCCCTTCCGCCAGATGCTGCAGATAGGCCTCGATCTCAGGAGACTGACTTCGAGGTTTTTTGCTGTCCGGATGCCGAGGCCGGCCGGGTTTCTCCGCCGGCTGCGCTTCACATGTAAGGCCGCCGCAGGTCAAAGAACCAGCAGCCGGCTTCCAATGCCTTTCCCAACGGGCTTGCGCACGCCTGTTTTATCTGCGGCCGCGAACATATAGTCTGCGCACCAGGGGGCTTTTCTGATGATTTCAGGAATAATGAGGTTCCATATGCCGTCGGCCGCGATTTCGGTCACCCGCGCGGCAAGCTCCTCAAGCTCGCCGAGCCGCGTGATCACATAAATTTCCCTTGCGGCTACGGGATCGGGCATTCTGTAGACTCTGACTTTTGAAATCAGCTCAGGGTGCTGCACGAGAGTCGTCGGCCGGGTAAGCGCCCATCCCATGCCGTCAGACACAAAGGTGAGCAGCAGCGCATTGATGTCGACTTCCAGCTTGTTGATGAAATTCAGCCCCAGCCTGTTGAACAGCTTCTGCTGGAGCTGGCCGCCGGAATTGTTTCGGTTGTACTGAATGATGGGAAGGCCGCAGTACTGGAGATCCTGCCAGGAGGGAGCGTTCGGAAGCCTCAGCGAATCGGGCGCGATGATGACGGAGGGTTCGCGGAACAGGAACGTTCTCCTGAGGTCATTTCGGTTGGCGAAGGGGTCGGAGCAGATGATGACATCGAGCTGGTCCTCATCCAGCCTTCGCAGCAGGTAGCCGGCTATTCCCGTCATCACGGAGATTTGAGAGCAGTCGGGCATCAGCGCGCTCACGATGCGCTGGGAGAGAATCCTCGCGATGCTTTCGACGACGCCGAGCCTGAGCCGGGGCTTCAGTGCGTTTTTATCTCTCAGGCCCTGCAGGTAGGTGTCGATGTACTGGGTTTCCGAGGACAGGAATTTCTGCAGTGCTGTCCCCTCCGCAGTAAACCGGATCGGACGCACCGTATGGTCCATCAGCTCCATCCCCAGTTCCGATTCAAGCTCATTGATAATCCTGGAGACGGAGGACTGGCTGAGCCCCATCTGGCGGGAAGTCGCGGTAAAGCTCCGGGTCTTGCTGAGAGAAAGGAAAACAGCGGCCCGCTCTTTTAAAAAGATTGAGGCGAAGTTGAAATTTGGCATGGAATTCAGAGGAAGCGAAAAGAATTCAACTGGGAGAAGCCGCGGAAACAGTGCTCTCAACCCCTGAGTCCTCAGATTAACAGAAAAAAGAGCGGCGAAGCCTTGATGGGAGGAGGGCGTCTGACTCCCTGTTCAAAGCACGGGCGGTTCCTGGCCTGCGCCGGGCTTCGTTGAAGGGAAAGAGGACCGCCTTAAGGCAGAAGGAGCCCGGGCGCAGACAAAAAGGCCTTCATTGCTGACCGCAGTGAAGGCCTTTCCGGCTGGAGGGAACCCGGCCGTTTGTTTAGAAGAAAATATTTCTCACCGCCAGTCCGGCGACGACGCTGCAGAACGTAGTCACCATACCGGGAACAATGTAGGAGTGATTGAAGACCCACTTGCCGATCTTCGTGGTGCCCGTTTCATCGAAGGCGACGCCGGCCAGCAGCACGCCGGTGGAGGGGATGAGAAAGTAGCCGCAGACCGCAGGATACATGGCGACCAGCGTGAGCGGGTCGATGCGCAGGGCGACGCCGAGCGGCATCAGAGCGGCGACCGTAGCCCCTTGGGAATGCGTGAGCGCGGAAACGAAGAACAGGGCAAACGCAAACAGCCAGGGCGTGGACTGAACGGCAGCGGCCACTGTGGTCTTAATGTAAGGCAGATTGTTGGCAATCCAGGTATCGCTCATCCAGGCCAGGCCGAACACGGTGACGACGCCCATCATGCCGGCCCTGAAAACGGAGGTGCGGATGATCTCGTCGGGCTTGGCCTTGCAGAAGACGACGATGATCGCGCCGGTGATGAGCATGATCAGCTCGATCATATGCGTCATCGAAACCTGACTCGCCTTGCCGGCTGCGTTGACGACATGAGGCCGCAGCTCCGGGAAAGTGCCCACCAGCACGACCGTGACCGCTGCGATCAGAAAGACGGCGACGGAAACCTTGGCGGAGCGGGTCTCACCTCCTTCCGTGCCATGAGCCTGAGCTTTTTTCGCCGAGTCGAAGTAGCCTTGTGCGACCCGTTTCTGATATTCAGGGTCCTCGCTGAGTTCCTTGCCTTTTTTGCACACGGCAAGGGCTCCGCAGAACAAGCCGATGATCACGGCGGGGCAGACAATTGCAAGAATGGTGAGAACCGTGACTCCCTGGCTGCCCAGAAGGGCCACCATCGCCACCGTGGCCGCCGAAATCGGAGATGCGGGCACGGCGTGCTGCGAGGCGATGACCGAGATGGAAATAGGCCTCTCGGGGCGTATGCCGGTTTCACGGGCGACCTCTGCAATGACCGGAAGGATGGAATAAAGAACATTGCCCGTCCCGGCCATGAAAGTGAAGACAAAGGCGATGAGCGGGGCGACGAAAGTCACGGCCTTCGGATACTTCCGGAGCAGCTTTTCGGCGATTCTCACCAAAAAGGCCATGCCGCCCGAACTCTGCAGCGTTGAGGCCGCGAGCACCACGCTCATCATGATCAGCATCACATTGATGGGCGGGGAGGACGGGGCCAGGCCGAAAACGAGAATGAGGACCATCAGGCCCACGCCGCCTGCCAAGCCGAAGAAGACGCCGCCGTACCGGGCGCCCAGCAGCATGGCCAGGATGATGATGCAGAATTCAGCGAAAAACATATCGGAATTCCTCTGCTAGTTTTGGGAAAAAGCCGTCCCGTCCGCAGCGGGACGGCCCTGACGCCTTTAGCCGATAAACTGCCGGACGGCTTCCTCGAGTCCTTGGGCGGCCTTCTCCGTCTGCTCCCGGCGCTCGGCGAGCCGCTTTTCATCCTGGGCGAGCTCCTCGCGCAGGAGACCGATCTGGCGCAGCACCTCCTCGTGCGCCGTGCCCCCGATGCATTTCTTCTCCTGCACCACGCGGCAGGGGTCGAGCGCTTCGCGCACGAGTTCGTCGGTGAGCTTGGTTTCGAAATTGAAGAGGCTGCGGCTCACCTCGTTGATCGCCTCGCGGTCGATGTCCGCGCTCGTGAGCTCCCGGTCGCACATGTTGGCGACGACGTCGGCGATGATCTCGTGGGCTTCGCGGAAGGAGACGCCGTCATAGCGCACGAGGTAGTTCGCGAGCTCGGTGACGGTGCAGAAGTTCTTCCGCGCATTGTTCAGCATCCGCTTCGGTTTCACGCTGAGGGTTTTCACGGTGACGTTAAGCAGCGCGATGTCTGCCTCCATCTCCTGCATGGCGGTCCAGAAGAAGCGCGGGGTTTCCACGCTGATGTCGCGGCAGTGGGAGAAAATGACGTTCTTCATGCCGTTGTAGACGGAGATCATGAAGCCTTCCATATGGGCGGCCTTCGCCTTCACGTGCTCAAGGGTGAAGGGGTTCTTCTTCTGCGGCATGATCGAGGAGCAGACGGCGCAGGAGTCGTCGACCTCGATGTAGCCGTACTCGGGCGTGGCCCAGTTGTAGAGGTCGAGCGCGCAGCGGCTCATCGTGTTCGCGGTCTGCGCGAGCGTCATCACAATCGACAGCACGTAGTCGCGCGAGGCCACGCAGTCGAGCGAGTTCTGCACCGGGGCGTCGAACCCGAGCAGCTGCGCGGTGTAGTTCCTGTCAATCGGAAACGAGGTCGAGCCCATGGAGCCGCCCCCGAGAGGGCAGAGGTTCAGAGACCTCCAGGCCTGCTCGAAGCGCTCGTAGTCCCGCGCGAGGGCGAAGGAGACGCCCGAGAGGTAGTGCCCGAAGGTGATCGGCTCGGAGGGCTGCATGTGGGTGTAGCCCGACATGACGGTGTCGACGTTTTTCTCCGCGAGCTCGATCAGGCTGCGCCGCAGCTCGTTCAACATTCCGGCGAGCTTCAGGTAGTAGCGGCGCGTGTCCATGCGGATTTCCGTGGCGAAGAGGTCGTTGCGGCTGCGGGCCGTGTGCTGCTTGCCTCCCACCTCAAGTCCGGTGAGCTTGATGAGGTAGCGCTCCAGGTTGAAGTAGAGGTCCTCGACCTCGGGGTTGATTTCAAAGCTGGGATGATCCTTCTCGCTTTCGATCTGCAGCGTGGCGGCAAGGATTTTCTTCGCGTCGCCGCGGGAGATGATGCCCTGCTTCGCGAGCATCAGGACATGGGCCTTGTTGATGTCAAGGATGGTGTTGTAGGAGCGTTTGAGATCGGTTTCGATCGCGGGCCGGATCAGGTACTTCACGGCCTCGGCGCAGGGAGCCTTCTTGATTTTTCCTCTTTGTACGGCTTTCGTCATGGCGTTCTCCTTTTTGGCGTTGTGTTTCTGAGTTCTATAAAAAGATTATTGGCGGAAGCGCCGCCCTTTGATAAACATCATGAAAAAAAGGGAAAAGAATTATTTCCCCTGCGGATGAAGGCTAGGTAGAAAAAGACGGCGCAGCAGCCTGTCCCGCCCCGCGGGGGCGCTCCCTCCTGCAGGAGGGGAAAGCGGGCCGCCCTTTCCTGATCCGCCCTGCGCTCTTAAAATTCCCGTGCTGTTGAAATGGACTGAATCAGGGCGCCGGGAGGGGCTTCAGCCGGCGGGGCCGCGCAGGCGTCTCCCCTCCCTGGCCGGAGGAAGGGCGATGAACCAGAAGTATTTTGATTTTGAGATCATGGGCATTCGGCGCAGGCTGCCCTATGTGAAGGTGTCGGACTCCGTGGGGCTCGCGAGCTTTGTCTGCATTTCCGACACGGAGCTCGTCGAGACCGTGGCCCCGGAGCTCGTGAAGAGGCTTCCGCGCAACGTCGACATGCTGATGACCGCCGAAGCGAAGGGCATCATCCTCTGCTATGAGATGAGCCGCCTCATGGGCATGAAGCACTTCATCGTGGCCCGCAAGAGCCGCAAGCCCTACATGCAGAACCCGATCTCCCATACGGTTCACTCCATCACGACGCAGAAGGAGCAGACGCTGTGGCTCGACGGCTGCGACGCAGAGGAGATCCGCGGAAAAAACGTGGCGCTGGTGGACGACGTCATCGCGACCGGGGAATCCATGGAGGCCATCGAGTCACTGGCGAAAAAAGCGGGAGCGAATGTCGTCGCGCGGGCGGCGATCCTCGCCGAGCTGCAGTCTGTGAACCGCAGCGACGTCATTTATCTCAAGAAGCACTATGTGTTCCGGCCGAATGACGACGGAACCTTTACGCCCATTGACCGCCTTTGAGAATGCCGGGCACGAAAAAGGCCCGGGAGTGTGCGGCGTCGAAGCGCCTTGGCCGGGCCTTGTGGCGGAAACCAGCTTTAATGAGGGTTTACTGACCTCGTGGTTTCTCTGCCTTCAAGAGCATCATCGCTCCGCAGGCGGCGCATCGCCAGGGGCATATGTCCCTATGGAGGCCCGGAGGATAAAGAGGCATAATAAAAAGATCAGCCTGAAAGAGGGAGCCCCCGCTTTCAGGCTTTTCGCTATTTAGCCGGTTCGGCTTAAATGAGGCGGTGTCGGCTGCCGTGCCGGCCCCGGCAGGGGGCGGCAGCGGCCCGCTCGGCCCGCAGCCTTCTGGCCTCGGCCGGATCGATCACAAGCGGCTCGGTCCACTCGATGCGGTCGCCCCCGCGGACCCGCTGGCCGCGTCCCGCTTTTTTGCCCCAGACGGAAAGGGCGCTTCCTTCGCCGCAGGCAAAGCCGCCCTCGGCCCGCGCGATCTCCGCGGCCTGCTCGACCGTGCTGCCCTCGGGCACGGTGAGGCTTATCTCCCGCACCTGTCCGTCCTTTGTTTTCCCGGCGGCGGATATCCGAATGCCTTGATCAGCCATCGCTGTCCCCGAGTCTCCGAAGAGGCTGAAATCCCGGCGGCGCGCGCAGGGCGCGGCCGCCGTTGCTACAATAAAAACCCAATTTTAGCTGATGGAAGGCTCCCGCCCGCGGCAGGCCCCGGGCCCAAAAAAGGGGAGCGTTCCTGTTTTTTTGAGAAAAGAGTTCGGACGGACAAGCCGTGGCCAATACAAATCCCCATATCGTCAACCGCAAGGCGCATTTCAACTATTCCGTCGAGGAGAAGTTCGAGTGTGGCCTGGTCCTGAAGGGCTGGGAGGTGAAGAGCGTGCGCGCGGGGCGGGTGCAGATCGGCGACAGCCACGTCTATGAGTACGGCGGGGAGCTCTGGCTGTGCAACGCCCACATGAACCCGACCGATGAAATCTCCACGCACGAGAAGGCCAATCCGACCCGGACGCGCAAGGTGCTCATGCATAAAAAGGAAATCATGCGGCTGATCGGCCGCGTCGAGCGCCAGGGGTACTCGCTCATCCCGCTGGACATGCACTTCACGCGCGGACGGGTGAAGCTCACCCTCGCGCTCGCCAAGGGCAAACGCGAGTACGAAAAGCGCGAGGACGAGTCCAAGCGCCAGTGGGAGCGCGACCGCCAGAGGCTGATGAAGACGCGCTCGCGCGGCCGCTGAAGCGCCGGTTTCTCCCGGAGGAGGCCCGCGCCCGGGAGCCTGTTTTTCCCCGGGCCTAATTGAGGATGGGCTGCTGCGAAGGGTCCTGCGCCACTTCGATCGGGGCGCGCTCTTCGTTTTCCATGAATTCCTGCAGGAAGTCCCTGCGAAGCCCGCCGCAGAGCAGCGCCGGGTGCAGCCGGTGGACGAAGCGCTTTTTCGCCGCGCTCCAGCGCCAGACGTGGATTTTGGGAGAATTCATGGGCGACCCCCTGCCGAGGATCCTGCGCCCCAGAGCCTGGCGCCTGGCAAACAGCGCCTGCGCGGGCAGGTGCCCGTAGACGTGCGCGATCAGGGGAAACACCTTGGACCAGGTCGACTTCAGGTCGTCGATCAGACGTTTTTTCTGCCTTTCGGGCATTTTTTCGCCGTCCGTGGACAGGAAGTCCCCGGCGCTCTCCAGAATGAAGCCCAGGGTGGCGTGGCGCGGCAGCGGAATGGCGTAGTCGAAATAGGAATTTTTGGAGACGAAGCCCACGCTGAGCGAGGCTTCGGCGGAGGCGGCGCTGCGCCCCCGGAACACGAAGCAGCCGAGGCAGGGCTCGCCCAGCATCTCGATCCCCTGGCCTGCCAGAGAAAGCCAGAAGCAGGGCGAATTGAAGGGCTTGAAGAACGAATCGGGCAGGAAGTCCCCGAGGCCGGGCCCCGTGCGCCTGATCCTCTCCGCGTCCCCGGCGCTGTAGGCGACCACGTCCTTGAACACCTCCCAGGAGGCGGCTGCGAGCCGGGTCTGGACGCTGGTGACGACCTCGGCGTAATTCTCCGGGCTGAGCACGAAGTTCTGGCCCTCGGGCTCCTCCTCGTCGAAATGGTCCACAGACTCCTTTGCGAAGGCGAAGGCGTGCCTTAGGGCGGCGCTTACCTTGAAGCCTGCCGCTTTGAACGACTCCCCGCACTCTTCCTCTTCGGGCGCCTCCCAGCCGGAGCACTCCGGCCTGGGGCAGGACTGCGGGGGCTCGGTCCTCTCCTCGCAGCCTTCAGGCGGGAGCCCCTGCAGCTCGGGCAGCACCACGCCCTGCATATAGAAATCGGAGGGGATCAGAACGTCTTCGGGCCAGGCCGACTCGGGCACGTGCCGCAGTTTTCTCTGCGCGGTGTAAAGCGTCCGGATCAGCGCGTCAAACCCCGGGTAGGCCCCCTGCACCTGCCACAGGAACTGCTCGGGCGGGAGGATGTCCGTGATGTCGCTGCCGTAGATGGGGAAGGACTTTTCGCTTTCCTCGGGCAGGGGAGCGGGAGGAGACGGGGGGCAAGAGGCTTTTGACGCGGGCTGGCTGGGCATAGAGCGGCCGCGGCAGGGCGCTGCCGCGGAAAAAACTAAAGGCTTGAAATTTAAGAGGGGCCTATTCTACAGCAGCCCGGGAGGTTCGATTCCTTTTGGCCGTTTCGTAGAATAAGCTCATCATGAAACGCCCCTACCGCAAAATCATCCACATCGACATGGACGCTTTCTACGCCTCCGTCGAGCAGCTCGACCGCCCGGAGCTGCGGGGCAGGCCGATTGCGGTGGGCCGCGGCGAAGGCCGCTCCGTGGTCGCCACCGCGAGCTACGAGGCCCGGGCGTTCGGTGTGCATTCCGCGATGCCTTCCTTCAAGGCGAAGGCGCTCTGTCCGGAGCTTGTGTTTGTGCGCCCGCGCATGGAGCGCTACCGGCAGGTCTCCGAGAGCGTGCGTGCGATCTTCCGGCGCTACACCGAGCTCGTGGAGCCGATCTCGATCGACGAGGCGTTCCTTGACGTAAGCGAGGGAAGGCTCTCGGGGCCGGAGGCCGCCGCCGCGATCAAGCAGGATATCCGCCGCGAGCTGCACCTGGTCGCCTCGGCCGGGGTCTCGTTCAACAAGTTCCTCGCCAAGGTGGCGAGCGACTGGAACAAGCCCGACGGTTTTTTCGTCATCCGTCCCGAGGACGCGGTCGAGTTCATAGCGGCGCTGCCGATCGAGGACTTCTGGGGAGTGGGTCCGGTCACGGCCACGAAGATGCGCGAGGCAGGCATCGAGACGGGAGCCGATCTGAGGAAGTGGAGCCTCGGGGCGCTCGTTCAGGTCTTCGGGGCTGCGGGCGAATCCTGCTACCGCTTCAGCCGGGGCATCGACGAGAGGCCCGTGACGCCGGTGCACGTCCGCAGGTCCGTCGGGAGCGAAACCACGCTAGAGAGCAATGCGGTCACCCTTGAGGAGGTTTTAAGGGAGCTTGAGCCCGTGGAGCTTTCGCTGATGAGGCGGCTCGCCCGAAGCGGCTTTCTGGGCTCGACCCTGACACTCAAGCTCAAGCTGCCGGACTTCCGGGGCGTCACGCGTTCGAAGAGCCTCGGGCACCCGCTGCAGTCTCCGCAGGAGATCAGGCGGCTGACCAGAGAGCTGGCAGCCGAGGTGAGTCTTCCGGCCGCCGGAGTGCGGCTTGTCGGGCTTTCGGTCTCAAGGGGTGACCGGGACGAGCAGCTGGAGGCCGGCGCCTCGCAGCTGGAGCTGGGGCTGTCCGAGGGCGGCTCGGACCCCGCCCCTTAAAAGCCCGCGGGCCGCTCCGAGCGGGGTCCCTCGAACGTGACCTCGCTGAAAACCGTCTTCCACATCGGGTAGTAGGTGCCGTAGATCAGGGCGGTGCACAGGAAGGAGACGGGGAAAAGAAAGAAAAGTGCGACCGCGCCCAGGCCTGAAACCGAGACAAAAAGAGCGGTGAGCCCCATGAGCAGCCCTGTCGCCCCGAAGGCGAGGAAAAGGGCGACCGCAATGGCGGGCAGGTTCGAGAGGCATCCGAAGAACGAGAAAAAGAGGGCCTTCGGCAGCGGCAGGTTCTTCAGGTAGATCAGCAGCGGCGCGAACCACAGCGCCATGGCGCACGGGATGTAGACGGCCAGGGCCGCCACGATCGCTCCGTAGGGGACGTGCTGCGCGGCGGAGTCCCAGTTGATGCGTCCCTCGGCGCTGATCTCCCACTTCGCGATGTCGTCTGCGGCAAGAAACTCCCAAATGATTGACACGAGCACGATCATCATGGCGTAGAGGATGCCGACACGCAGCATCCTCAGCCTCGTGTCGGTCCGGTGCCAGGACTGGAAGAGGATTTCAAGCGTGGGCCTGCGCCCGGAGAGCGAGTCTGCGCCGCCCTTTGCGATGAGCAGCGTCCCGAAGGGCCAGAACAGTCCCGCAAAGACGAGCCCCACCCAGGGCAGCATCCCGAAAAGCGCCATCGTCATCACGTAGACCGAAGCGACCGCCGTGAAGCCAAGGGGCTGCAGGCGCAGGATCCGGAGGCTCGAGGAAAACCAGGACAGGCCGTTTTTAATCTGCGAGACGACGCCCATCAGAGACCCTCCCCCTCGGGCCAGGGCAGCGCGCAGGTCTGCCTGTCGCGCAGCACCCGGTGGAACTCTTCCGGATCAAGGGGATGGAGAAGCTCAGCCTCGCGGGGCATGTAAAAGTCGGTGAGCCGGCTCACCCAGAAGCGGAACGCCGCGGCGCACAGCGCCCCGCGCCACATCTTGCGTTCCAGACCGGAAAGAGGCCGCACCGCGTTGTAGGCCGAGAGAAAAGCGCTCGTGAGCTCAGGCCGGAAGGCTCCGGTCGCAGGATCGCTGCACCAGTCGTTCATCGTGACGGCGAGATCGTAGACAAAGGGAACGCAGCCCGCGAAGAAGAAGTCAAAGACCCCGGTCACCCGCTCCTGCGCAGTGCCGACATCGGCGAGCTTCGCGTTGTTGCGGAACAGATCGCAGTGACAGGCCCCCGCGGGCAGACTCTTCCAGTCCGGGCTGCCCTGGAGCGCGATCTGGGCCTGCAGCTCGTGGGCGAGGTCGGGCCGCAGAGACTCAGGAATGCGCGGCAGGATCACGGGGATCGTCTTGATCCACCAGACGAGCCCCCGGGGATTGTCCAGGCTAAGCCTGAAGTCGCTCACCGCGAGGTGCATCCGCGCGAGAGTCTCGCCCATTGAGGCACAGCCCTTCTGCGACACCCGGCGTCCGTCTTCGCCCGGGAGATATCCGCAGAGGATGCAGGGCTTGGAGCCGAAGTGCTCAAAGAGGTCGCCGTTCACGGTGCGCAGGGGGCTGGCCACCCTGCAGCCGTGCTGCGCGAGGTGCTCCATGAGCGAGAGATAAAAGGGCAGCGACTCGTCGGTGAGCTTCTCGAAAACCGTAAGGACCCAGCGCCCCGCGTCGGTATTGATGACGTAGTTGGTGTTTTCGATGCCGGTTGCGATCGGCTCGAGGGACTCAAAGCGTCCTGCCTTCCAGCGGCCGATCAGGGCCGCGGCTTCGCTAGGCGTGATCTTTGTAAATACAGCCATGGCGTTTTCCTTTCACGCGATTAAACAGAGGGCGGGGCTCTGCGCCTCACCATCCGATGCGGATCTGCCGGGTTGTGCCCATCGTGCTTTTGGAATTTCCGCCCGGGGTGTCGTCCGCAGGCCGGTCGGCCTCGTTTTTCATCGTGTAGGGGATATGCGTGGAGCCGGGCGTCACCACGTACTCCGTCACATGGTTGTTGGGGTCGCGCACCTGCTCGATCGTAGTGTTCTTGGCCGGCGGCTCGGGCGCCCGGCCGGCTTCCCGCTCGGCGCGGGCTTTCTGCATGTCGGCTTGGGTGGGGACCAGTCCCGTGGCATCGTCCGGGACGCTGTTGCCCGCCGCGGAGGCGGGCGCTGCAATCGCGAGGAGGGCGGCAGCGGCGGCCGCCATGACGGCACAAATCTTCATAGAAGTGTCCTTTCTTCTGGGGTCGGTTCGATAGGCTCGAACCGATTAAAACTATTTTGCCATGTCCCGGGCCCGGCGTGGCAGGCCGGGGACTAAAAAAGCGCGGGGGCGGACAGGCGAAGCTCCCCAAACACGGTTAAAGTGAGAGAAAAGCGCCCGCGGCACTCCGCCGCTGGCTCCCGGAGGAATCTTCAACATGTCAGAAACGCTGCTCCTGGTCGACGGCTCCAACTATCTCTTCCGCGCTTTCCACGCGCTGCCTGATCTTCGTACAAGCGCGGGCGAGCCCACCGGGGCGATCAAGGGGTTCACGGCGATGCTCGGGGCCGTGCGTTCGAAGGTAAAGCCTGATTTCGGGGTCTGCGTGTTCGACGCGAAGGGCAAGACGTTCCGCTCCGGGATCTATCCTGAATACAAGGCGAACCGCCCGCCGATGCCTGAGGACCTCGCGGCTCAGATCGGTCCGATTCACGAGTTCGTCCGCGCGCTGGGCTGGCGCATCATCGAGAAAAGCGGCGTCGAGGCCGACGACGTGATCGGGACGCTTGCAACGCGCGCAAAGGCAGAGGGCCTCACCACTTACATCGCAACGGGCGACAAGGACCTCAACCAGCTGGTCGAGGACGGGCGCGTGATGACGATCAACACGATGACCCACGAGGTGCTGGACGAGGCGGGCGTCAAGGCCAAGTTCGGGGTCCCTCCCGGACTCATCATCGATTATCTCGCGCTCATGGGCGACAAGGTCGACAACGTGCCGGGCATCTACAAATGCGGGCCGAAGACGGCCGCGAAGTGGCTCGAAGCCTTCGGCAGCCTCGAAGCGGTCGCCGAGCACGCCCCCGAGGTGAAAGGGAAGGCGGGCGAGTATCTCCGGCAGGGGCTCGGCTTCCTTCCTGTCGCGAAGGATCTGGTCACGATCCGCACCGCGGTGGAGCTGCCCGAGGTTGGGACCTGCCGCGATCTCACCTTCTCGGAGCCTGACGAGGCGAAGCTCGAGCCTCTTTTCGCCCGCTGGGAGATGCGCAGCTCGGCCGGACGCATAAGAAAGCAGGCGGCGCAGGCGAAAAAGCCCGCCGCGCCCGCAGGCACGCAGCCAGACCTGTTCTCCGCGCTGCCCGCCTCGGGGCCGGCGCCGGCCGGCGTCCTTCCTCAGCCGCCCGGACTGCTCGAGGATCCCGTGGACTTTTCCCTGGTCGAGGACGAGGCCTCGCTCAAGGCGATGCTCGGGGTCCTCTGGGCGCAGGAGCAAAGCGCGATTCCCGTTTCTGTCGAAATCCTTGCGGACTCGCACCAGCCCATGACCGCGAAGCTCTGCGGGATCGCGCTCTGCGCGGGCGGCGCGGGGGCTTGGTACATGCCGCTCGCGCTTGGCGACGGAACCCGCTCGAAGCCGCAGCAGGACCTTCTCGAAGGGCTTCGGCCGTGGCTTGAAGGCGGGGCGCCGAAGGTCGGCCACAGCGTGAAGTTTCTCCTTCATGTCTTCGCGAACGAGGGCATCAGGCTTTCGGGAAGGCCCGGCCGGGGCTTGGAGGACACGCGGCTGCAGGATTACGTGATCGAGTCTCACAACCGCCATGAGCTGCCGCGGCTTGCGCTCCGGTGGCTGCGCCGCCCGATCCAGGGGCCCGAGGAGGTCTTCGGGCGCGGGGCCTCGGAGAAGCGCCCCTGGGAGGTTCCTCGCGAGCAGGCCGCGCGATATGCGGTGGAGAGCGCTGCGGCGATCCGCGCCCTTTACGCGCGGTTCCTTCTCAAGATGCGCGAGGAGCCCGCGCAGAAGCTCGAGTCAATCTACGAAGACATAGAGCTGCCCACCGAAAGCGTGCTCTTTCGGATGGAGAGAACCGGCACACTGATCGACTCCGTGCGGCTCGAGGCGCAGAGCCGCGAGCTCGCAGCCCGGATCGGCGAGCTCGAACGGCGCGCCTGGCAAGAGGCGGGCGAAGAGTTCAACCTGAGCTCTCCGAGGCAGCTCGGGCACATCCTTTTTGAAAAGCTCGCAATCCCGGCGAAGAAAAAGACCGCGAGCGGAGGCTATTCGACCGGTGAGGAGGTGCTCTCGGAGCTCGCGGCGGATTATCCCCTGCCCCGGACCGTGCTTGAGTACCGTGCGCTCGCAAAGCTGAAGAGCACCTACACGGACAAGCTGCCGGCGATGATTTTTCCGGGCGACGGACGCGTGCACACCACTTTCGGGCAGGCCACGGCCGTGACCGGAAGGCTCGCCTCCTCGGACCCCAACCTGCAGAACATCCCGGTGCGGACTGAGGAGGGAAGGCGTGTGCGCGAGGCTTTTATCGCGCCCGCGGGCTGCAGGATCGTCTCGGCAGACTACTCCCAGATCGAGCTTCGGATCATGGCCCACCTGTCCGGCGACCCGGGGCTTGTGAGCGCCTTCCAGCGCGGCATGGACGTGCATCGCGCGACGGCCTCCGAGGTGTTCGGAGTGCCGCCCGAGGAGGTGACGCCCGAGCAGCGCCGGATGGCCAAAGTGATCAATTTCGGCTTGATCTATGGCATGGGAGCGCACGGCCTCGCGCAGAACCTGGGGGTCGACCGCGCGAAGGCGGCGGGGTTCATCTCGCGCTACTTCGCGCGCTATCCGCTCGTGCATGAGTACATGGACCGGACCCGGCAGCTTGCCCACGAGCGCGGTTACGTCGAGACCGCCTTCGGGCGCCGGCTGTGGCTGCCCGACATCGAAAGCACGCGCGCAGTGGTCCGGGCCGGCGCAGAGCGCCAGGCGATCAACGCGCCGATGCAGGGCACAGCGGCCGACCTGATCAAGATCGCGATGGTCTCCGTCCAGAAGTGGCTCGACGAGAGGGCGCTGTGCTCGAGGCTCGTGCTTCAGGTTCACGACGAACTCGTGCTCGAGGTCCCCGATGAAGAGCTCGGCGAGGTCATGAAAAAGCTCCCCCTCATCATGTCCGGCGTCGCGACGCTCCGCGTACCGCTCACCGCCTCCGTGGGTTCGGGCGAGAGCTGGGAAGCGGCGCATTGAAAATCAGCTTTTTCCACGAAAATACATTGATCTAAGCCAAACATTGATTTGAAGGAAACAAATTTTAAAAAATTGTTTTTAGTAACAAATAACTAAACTATTTTGTTTTTAACATATTACCACTTTAGTGTATTATTAAATAGTTCTTTTGGATGGTGAATAGCTCCGTGTCGTAAGGTTTAATTAAGACTGACAGCAAGATGGCGCATGAAGGCGGCGGAAGACAGAAAAAGACCGCTTTGAGCCGACAAAGAATGCAGCGATGCAGCGTTTAAGGAGACTTAACTATGCAGCTCACCCGTAGTTTGTTAGCCCGATGTCTTGCCTTAGCGGTTGCGGGGACCTTCGCCTCGATCGCCTCGGCCGCAAATAGCGCGTCCTGCGCGGGCTGCCACAAGGACATCACTGAATCCAACCACATCAGCGCCCACAAGAACGTGGCCTGCTCGACCTGCCACAGCGATCTTGACAAGCACGTCGCCGGCCAGGTGAAGCGTCCGGGTACCAACAATGACCCGGCGGTCTGCGGCACCTGCCACAAGGAGCAGTTCACAAGCCTCTACAAGGCCAACGACAAGAGGGAGGCCCGCAAGAGCAAGACTGCGGCGAACGGTCCTTCCCCGAACCCCTTCTTCAATATGGCCTTGGGCGGCCACGGCTTCACCACCGAGCATGACGAGCCGCGCTCGCACAACTTCATGCTGATGGACCAGATGCTGGTCGACCGCGGCTGGGGCGGACGCTTCCAGCCGAAGGAAGGCTGGCTCTACGCCGCCCATGGCTCGGGCGCGATCAAGGCCTGGGACATGGTGAAGGACATCTGGCCCGGCGACAACCAGCAGAAGGTCCGCGGCGTGCCCGGAACGGCGGCGGCCGGCAATGCGGTGTGCTGGACCTGCAAGACGACCGACCCGATGCTCGGCTGGGCGTATCTGGGCGATCCGAAGCCCGGCACCACCTTCTCGCGCACCGGCTCGCCGATCGACGTGATGAGGGCGTCCAATCACGCGCTCAACTGCAACTTCTGCCATGATCCTCACAACGCGAAGCCGCGCATCGTGCGCGACGCGCTCATCCAGGCCGTCACACGCACGGACTTCCCCTCCGTCTACAACGAGGGCAGGAACTGGGCCAAGGTCGACGTGAAGGATGCGGGCGTCCGAGGCTTCGTGCGCAAGGTGGGTTACCTGAGCAAGCCCGACTCCAAGCTCATGTGCGCCCAGTGCCACGTCGAGTACGTCTGCAACCCGGGCCTCGATCCGAAGACCGGCAAGAAGGTGGGCTTTGACAGCCGGCTCACGAACCTCTTCCCGTTCGTGACCACCGACACGATCGAGAAGTTCTACGACCATGTGGGCTACGCCGACTTCAAGCATCCGCTCACCGGGGCGAAGCTGATCAAGATGCAGCATCCCGACACCGAGACCTACAACAACTCGGTGCACGACAAGGCGGGCATCGGCTGCGCCGCCTGCCATATGCCCAAGGTGAAGAAGGGCGGCAAGACGATCACGAACCACTGGGCCACCTCTCCCCGCAACTACATGAAGGAGACCTGCCTGACCTGCCACAAGGACAAGACGGCCAAGCAGATGAACCAGGTGATCGATGCGATGCACAATCACTACACGGGCAAGGTCCGCAACGCCGAGCAGCGCATGACCGAGATGTTCAATGCCTTTGAAATCGCGAAGGCGGCCGGCGTCTCCGAGGACGTGCTCGAGCAGGCCCGCAAGCTGCATGCCACCGCGCATGTGAACTGGGAATGGAACACGGCGACCAACGGCGCCTGGTTCCACAATCCGGAACTCGCCATGAAGCAGCTTGATACCGCCGCGAAGAGCGCCACCAAGGCCCGCGATCTGCTTCGCAAGGCGGTGGCCGACAAACAGGGCGCCGCGAAGAAGTAAGCCGGCAGCTCCTTCCTGAAAAACGGGAAAAGGCCCGGGCCGTCCGCCCGGGCCTGCTTAACCCGGATCGCAGAGCGGGCGGGTTTTCCGCCCGATCTTTTTCAACCACTCTCTATGAACGAAACGTTATGGTTTGCCGCTGCGGCGGCAGGGCTCGTTGCCGTTGTGCTCGCCCTCCTTTTTGTGCCGGCGGTCAGGGCCCGGAAGAGGGCCGCTTCGCCCGAGTCGCAGCGCGACGAGGCGAGAAAGCTCCTTGCCGGCGAGCGCTCGAGGCTTGAAGCGGACCGGAAGGCGGGCCGCATTTCCGAACAGCAGTACCTCGAAGAGACCGAAGAGCTTGAACGCAGGGCCCTCGAAGAGCTTTCGTCCGGGGCCCGCGGCGGGTTCTTGAAGAACAGCCGCTTCCTCAGGATCGCCACGGCCCTGGTGCTCGCAGCCGCGGTGCCGGGCGCGGCCTGGCTGGCCTACAGCCATTTCGGCAGTCCTGAAATCCTGGGGCTGGCCGGTGGAAGGGTCGAGGCGCCCACCGCCTCGCAGGCTGCGGCGGTCGCCCAGGCCTCCGATCCCGCCTCTGAAATGAAAGCTCAGGCCGAGCAGCGCGCCGCGGCCGGGATTACGGAAAACACGGACGACGCGCAGCTTGAGGCCTGGTGTCGCGCGCATCCCGGCGACGGGCGCGCGGCGGTGATGCTCGCGCGCCGGTATGCGGATCGCGGGCAGTTCGGCCCGGCCGCCGACTATTACGAACGGGCGCTCTCGGGCGACCCGAAGGCGCGCAACCCCGTGGTTTACACGGAGGCGGCCGCGGCCCTCATTTCCATGCCTGAGCCGATGAGTCTTGAGGTGCGCATGAAGAAGGCAGTCGGATGGCTCGACCAGGCTTTCGCGATGCAGCCCGACTACGGAAACGCCATGATGGTGCGCAGCGCGATCGCCGTGCAGCGCGGGGAGTGGGCGGTCGCCGAGAGACTTTTCCGCACAATGGCGGAAAAATTTCCGACGGGCAGCGCCGAGCGCGCCCAGCTGCTCGCACAGGCCGATAAGGTCGTGCAGCTGCGCAAAGCCTCCGCCCGGGCGGGCCGGGGCTCCTGATCAAAGGGGATCTTTCATGTTCTATTCAGGCATACTTGTGACTGCGGCCCCGGGAAAATTTGACCTTGCCGTGAAGTCCGTGCAGGAGCACGGGCTCGAAGTGTTCCAGCAGGAACGGGCTTCGGGGCGCTTCATCGCCGTGATCGAAGGCGAGTCCATTTCTAAGGAAGCCGGGATCTTCCGGGAGCTTCTGGAGCTTCCGGGCGTGCAGGACGCCTCTCTGGTCGTGAGCCAGGAGGACAGCGCAGAGGGGTCCCGGGCGTAGTTTTTTAAGTTCGTTTTTTAGATCCGGCCGCGGAGCCGCGGGCGCAGACTTCGGGAGAATGAGGTCCGCGCCGCAGCGGCGGCTCCCGCGGTCCGGCAGGCAAAGGGGCTCCCCGCGCCATGCAAGCCCGCAGACAAGAAGGGCGGCGCGGCGGTGCCCCGCAACTAGGAGAAGCAAATGGAAAACACCAGTGCGATTTCTACGGTGCGTGTCAGCCGCCGGCGCCTCATGAAGGCGGGCGTCGCGGCCTCCGCCGCAAGCATCGCGGGCATTCCAATCACCTCTGAGGCGGCAGGGGCCGCGCGCGAGGCTGAAGCGGGCATCACTTGGACCAAAGGCGTCTGCCGCTTCTGCGGTACGGGCTGCGGCCTGCTCGTCGGTACGAAAAACGGCCGCATCGTGGCGACCAAGGGCGACCCGGACTGCGAGGTGAACCGCGGCCTCACCTGTCTCAAGGGCTACTACAACTCTGAGATCATGTACGGCAAGGACCGCCTCACGCGTCCCCTGATGCGCCGCACGAACGGCAAGTTCGACAAGAACGGCAAGTTCGAGCCCGTCAGCTGGAAAGAAGCCCTCGACGAGATGGAGAAGCACTGGAGGGCCGCCTATCAGGAGCTCGGCCCCACCGGCGTCGGGATCTTCGGCTCCGGCCAGTACACCATTCCCGAGGGCGTTGCAGTCGTGAAGCTCCTCAAGGCCGGATTCCGCTCGAACAACATCGACCCGAACGCCCGCCTTTGCATGGCGTCGGCTGTGGTGGGCATGTACCAGGTCTTCGGCGTGGACGAGCCCTCGGCCGGCTACCACGACTTCGAGCGCACGCAGAACATCGTGCTCTGGGGCAACAACCCCGCCGAGGCGCACCCCGTGCTCTGGAGCCGGATCATCGCCGCGAAGCGCACGATTCCGGGCTACCGCATCATTAACCTGCAGACGCATCCGACGCTTTCCTCGCGCAACGCCGACGTCGACATCATCTTCAAGCCGAACAGTGACCTTGCGATCGCGAACTACATCCTGCGCGAGATCGTGCACCGCGGCTGCTACGACAAGGACTTCATCGACCGCCACTGCATTTTCGCCACGGGCCCGTCGGACATCGGCTACGGCATGCGCCCGACCGACAAGTTCGCCTATCCGGCTGAAAAAGACACGCAGGCCAAGCAGGTGAAGAAGGTGCTCTCGGAGGCCGAGGCCGTGGGCCAGCGCCGCCGGCCGGGTGAAGCGGTCGAGCAGAAGCACGCGGGCGGCCCCGCGGGCTCGCACTGGCACATCACCTTCGAGGACTTCAAGAAGGGCGTTGAGCCCTACACGCTCGAGTATACGGTCCGGGTCGCGAAGGGCGATCCCGATGAGTCGGCGGACTCTTTCGCCAAAAAGCTGAAGATGCTTGCCGACATTTACTGCGACAAGGCCTCGCGCGTCATCTCCACGGGCTGCATGGGCACCAACCAGCACCAGCGCGGCACCTGGATCAACGAGTCGCTGTACTCGATTCACCTTCTCATGAACAAGCAGGCGAAGCCCGGCAACAGCATGTTCTCGCTCACCGGCCAGCCTTCGGCCTGCGGCACCTGCCGCGAGGTGGGGACGTTCTCGCACCGCCTGCCCTCGGATCTGCTCGTGGCGAATCCGAAGCACCGCGCGAAGTGCGAGAAGATCTGGGGACTGCCCGAAGGAACGCTCAACGGCGTGGTGGGCTACGACGCCATGAAACTGCTGCGCGGGCTCGAGGACGGCACCGTGCGGTTCCTGTGGACCCAGGTCGTCAATATCTTCCAGTCGACGCCCAACTCGACGCACTGGCTGCGCGCCGCCAGAAAGCCCGAGAACTTCATCGTGGTGGCCGATGCCTATCCGACGTTCTCCGCCACGCAGGCTGCGGACCTGATACTGCCCGCCTCGATGATCTTCGAGAAGTGGGGCGTTTACGGCAACGGCGAGCGGCGCACCAACGGCTGGCCCGAGATGGTGAAGGCCCCGGGCGAGGCCCGCACCGACGTCTGGATGATGCTCGAGTTCGCCAAGCGCTTCAAGATCAAGGAATGCTGGAAGGAGCAGAAGCTGCCTGGCGGCAAGACCCTGCCCAACGTGCTCGACCGCGCCCGTGCGATGGGCATCGACCCCGAGGCCTCGCTCTACGACGTGATTTTCGGCAACAAGTTCCTGCGCAGCTTCAAGTGGCCCGATCCCAAGTGGAAGGGCCGCGCCTGCGGCACGGCCGAAGTTCTGGGCGACGGCTGGTTCCCGGAGAAGGCGCTCTACGAGGAGTACTGGCAGTTCACCCAGGGTGAGCACCAGATCTGCCACTTCGACGAGTCGATCCTTGGCCACGGCATCGTCTGGCCCTACATCGACGGCAAGAGCATCTCCTACCGCTTCAACGGCAAGTACGACCCCTTCTGCAAGGGAGCGGACTTCGCCTTCTACGGGCCGCTGATGAAGGCGATCCCCTCGGGCAACCTCGACGGGGTCACCGACAAGACGCCCAAGCCCCTGCCGAACCGCGCGAAGATTTTCTTCCGTCCGTACGCCGACCCGGTCGAGATGCCCGACGAGAAGTACGACCTGTGGTTTGACACCGGCCGCCTCATGGAGCACTGGCATACCGGCACGATGACTACCCGCGTGCCCGAGCTCCTGAAGGCCGTGCCGGAGGCAAGGCTTTACATGAACCCGGCCGACGCCAAGAAGCGGGGAATTGCCGACGGGGACCGCGTGAAGGTGACGAGCCGGCGCGCGACCATCTACGCCAGGGCCTGCCTGGGCGGCAGGATGCCCGTGCAGAAGGGCATCACCTGGGGCGCGTTCTTCGACCAGAACGTGCAGTTCAACCAGCTGTGCCTGGACGCCACCTGCCCGCTCTCGCTCGAGCCGGACTACAAAAAGTGCGCCATTCGGGTCGAGAAGGCCTAAAAGCCTGCCGAAGAACCGGCCTGAGGGCCGCCTTCCCGCCCGAAAGAGGGACGGGAAGGTTCCCCGGGCCCAGAGAAGAAGGATTCTGACATGATGACAAAGAAAATCGGTGCCGCGGCTTTCGTGCTTCTCGCGGCCTTCGCCGTGAATGCGGGCGCGGCCACCAACGTTCTCATCCCCCATGATACGAAGGGCATGGAGATCACGAAGGACAAGAACATGTGCCTGATGTGCCACGCCGACAGCTACAAGAGGGTGGGGCAGCCTGCGAAGAAGGGCACGGCCACCGCAATGCCCGCGGATCACTGGATGAAGGGCAAGAACGGTGCGATGGAACCCGCGCCGATCCGCTACAACTGCTCGGTTTGCCACTCGCCTGCCAACAATTACTGAGGCGGGGCGGCCGCGCTGAAGGGAGGCGGGCTTTCCTCCTCCTTTCAGTCCGGCGGGAGATGCAGATAAAAAAGGCGCGGCCTGAAGCGAAAGCTTCGGGCCGCGCCTTTTTCGTGGTGCGCCCAGCAGCGCACGTGTGACCAGTTACGGAAAAGGAAGCCGCAGGGCTTTGCGCCCTGCAGGAGCCTGAAAGGGAGCTCTACTGGCAGGAGCCTGCCACGGCGGGCGTGAGCCGCAGCAGCTCGCGGCCTTCGGCATCGAGCAGAATGAGATCGCTTCCGGCAGGCTTCGCCGAATCGGTCCGGTCAAGCGCTCCGGCAAAGGCATGCTCGAGGTCGAGGAACTGCTTCGCGCAGTTGCGGCTGGTCTTGTTGCGGCGCTTGATCGAGAGCCGCTTTCCGTCCGTTTCCCAGGTCCCGCCGAATTCGTTGCACCCCGTGTCGCCCTCGAGGGTTCCGTCTTTGGCGAAATCGACCTCCGGCGGCACCTCGCAGCTGCTGCCCTTGGGAAGCACCATCATCCAGCGGGTGCCCCCGAGATTCTTGAGGGCGGGGGCCTGCGCGGCGCGCGCAGGGGGAAGGCAGCCAAGGGCGAGGGCCGAAAGCGCCAGGGCGAAGGTTCTGCGGTTCATGGGTTCAATCCTGCTTTGGCAATGAGAAGGGAGGCGTCCCGCCTCGGGGCGCCTGAGTGCGACAAGCATAGCGCAGCGGGTCCGGGGGTGAACGGCCGCTGCCTCCTTCAGCCCGCCTGCCTGTGCCTTCGGATGTAGAGCGAGGCGGTGATCCCCGAGACGATGATGATCGCGATGCCCGCCGCGGCGTCCCCGGAGATCCGGTCGCCGAAGAACAGGTAGCCGAAGACGGTGGCGAAGATGATCGCCGAGTACTGCAGCACCGAGGAGACGAGGATGTTCTTCACGCCGAAGGCCTGCGTCATGCACAGCTGCGCTACCGTGGCCGAAAGCCCCATGCCGGCCAGCGGCAGGAGGCTCTCGCGGGTGATCGCGGAGAGGCTGCCGTTCAAGAGCAGGTGTCCTCCCAGGCCCCAGACGGTGCCGAAGGCCGTGTAGTAGAAGACGATCCGCCAGGTGGGCTCGTGCATGCGCGCGAGCTCCCGGATCTGCAGCCCCACGAGAGAGGCGAGGAGTCCCGAGAATAGGCCCAGCAACGCGGGCCTTACCTGGCCGGCCGCGACCGTCGGGTGCAGCATCAGCACGACGCCGAAGAAGCCTGCCCCGATGGCCGCCACGAGCCCCCACTGCGGACGCTCGTGATGCAGCAGGGCGGCCGTCGTAATGATGACCGCCATGAACAGGGGATTTGTGTAGTTGAGGGTGAGGCCGGTCGCGAGCGGCAGCAGTCCCATCGCATAGAACCAGAGCGTCATCGAAAAAGTTCCGATGAAGCTGCGCTTGAAGTGCCCGAGAAGATGCGGCGTCGCAAGGGTCCGGTGCGTGGCGGCGACCCAGGTGCCGATCAGGATGACGCCGAAGAGCGAACGGTAGCCCACCAGTTCGAAAAACGAGAAGTGGCCGGCCCCCATTTTGACAAAGGCGGACATCAGGGCGAAGAAAAACGATGCACCAAGCATCCAGAGTGATCTCATGGGTTTAGGCTGCTTTTTTGTGGCTGGCTGAAAGGCCGGAAAGCTGATTGTAATGCCGCGTCAGAACCCTTTCAGGAGCGGTCCGCTGCGTCTCCCTCGAGTTTTTTCCAGCCTCTGCGCGAGAAATAAGTGGCTGCGGTGCCGGCCGCGATGATGAGCGCGATCCCGAACACCGCCGAGGCGGAGATCGGGCTGTCGAAGGCCACGGCGCTCATGATGGCCGAAAAGACGATCGCGGAAAACTGCAGCGCTGAAGTGAGCAGGATGTTGCCTCCCCCGAAGGCGCGGGTGAGGCACAGCTGTGCCAAAATGCCGAAAAGCCCTACGCTGAGCAGCGGCGCGATGCCCCTGAAGGTCGGGATCACCGCGAGTCCCCGCGGTTCGAAAAAGGAGCCGCACAGGCCCGCGATCACTCCCATCAGCGTGAAGTAAAAGACGATGCGCCAGGTCGGTTCGTGCATCGCGCTCAGCTCCCGCACCTGCAGCATCGCCCAGCAGGAGAGGAATCCGCAGGACAGGCCGATGAGGACGGCCGTGTGTTGGCCGGCGGCAACCGAGGGCTGCAGCACGAGTAGCACGCCGAGAAACCCGGCGATGATCGAGCCCGAGAGGGGCCAGTCGGCGGGCAGCCCGTGCCTGAGGTGCAGCAGCGTGATGTAGGCCGCCATGTAGAGCGGGCTCGTGTAATTGAGCGTCATCGCGGTTTCAAGCGGCAGCCGCCCGAGCACCCAGAACCAGATGACGAGACTCGAGGTGCCGATGAAGGAGCGCTTCACGTGCCCGAGAAAATAGCGCGTGCGGATCGTTCGGCCGCTTGCGGCGATCCAGACTCCCAGCGCGGCGAGCCCGATAAGCGAGCGCCAGAAGACGAGCGCGAAGGTGCCGTAGTCGGCCGCGCCCCATTTGGTGCAGGCTGCCATCAGAGTGAAGAGCACGGCGGCGGCAAGCATCCAGAAGGGCTGAAACATGGCGCAGGACTTCTCGGGGAGGGAAAGGGAAGCAGACGAAAGCGGATTGTAACCCGCCGCGGCCGGCCGGAGTGACGGCCGCGCGGTTCTGTACAATTGAAGCCATCAACGTTTGTTGCATAAGGCGGAGCTTCTTACAAAATGTCAGCAGAAGCGAGGATAGCGGCGAAGAAACTGACCTACGAGCAGGCTGTGGACGAGCTCGAAGAGCTTGTCGCGCGGATGGAGGAGGGCAACCTCCCGCTCGAGGAATCGCTTGAGGCCTACAGGCGCGGCATGGAGCTCACGCGGTTTTGCCGCGGCAAGCTTTCCAGGGCCGAAAAGGAAATCAAAAAGCTGGAGGCTGACGGGGAGCTCTCTCCGCTGAAGGACTCGGAGCTGCGGGCCGACAGCGCCTCGAGGGTGCCCGAGCGCCCGGACGCGGTCTCGGGGGCGTCCCCCGCCGCGCCGGACGATGACGTCCCGTTCTGAGGTTCTTGCGGGAGACGGAGCATGACTTCATTTGAAGACTGGGCGCGGGAAAGGCGCGGACATTTCGAAGCGGCGGCCGAGCGGGCGCTGCCCGCGGGCGTTTTCCCGGAACTGCTGCAGGAGGCGATGCGCTGGTCGGTCCTCGGAGGAGGAAAGCGCGTGAGGCCCCTGCTCGCCTATGCGGCGGGCGAACTCACCCAGGCGCCTGAGCCTGCGGTTGACGCCGCTGCTCTCGCGCTTGAATTCATCCACTCCTATTCGCTCGTCCACGACGATCTGCCCTGCATGGACAACGACTCCCTGCGGCACGGCAGGGCCTCGACCCACGCGAAATACGGCTTCGCCGAAGGCGTGCTCGCGGGCGACGCGCTTCAGGCTGAGGCTTTTCGGGTGCTCGCTTCGGTCGCTGTGCCAGGGGCGAGGCTGCAGCGGCTCGTGCGGCTGCTCGCCGAAGGCGCGGGGGCGCGCGGCATGTGCGGCGGGCAGTGGCTCGACATCAAGGCGACGGGCGCAGGGGTGTCCGGCCCGGGCCTTGAAGATCTGAAGCGGCTGCACGCGATGAAGACCGGAGCGCTTATCCGCGCGGCCGTCCTCATGGGCGCGGCCAGCGGCGAGGAGCGGCTGGCCGTTCCGGAGCTTTTCGAGGCTTTGTCTCGCTACGGCTCCGCGGTAGGGCTTGCCTTCCAGATCGTCGATGACATTCTGGACGTGACGGCCGACACGGCGACGCTTGGCAAGTCCGCGGGCAAGGACCGCGAGGAAGGAAAGGCGACCTACGTGTCGCTGCTCGGGCTGGACGAGGCCCGCAGGCTCGCCGCCGAGGCGGGAAGGGAGGCCGCCGCGGCCCTGGACGGCCTCGAGCGCGATCCGCGCTACGCCGGAAAGACAAGGCGGCTTGAAGAGCTCGCGCGCTTTGTGGTGTCGCGAGGCCGCTGAAAGGAGCTCATCCGCCTGAAAAGGAAACAGGCTTAGAGAAAAAGGTCCAGTCAGTCATGGGGAATCTGCTTGATTCGATCAGGAGCCCGGAAGACCTGCGAAAGCTTCCGGAGGAGAAGCTCCCGGAACTTGCCGCTGAGCTTCGAGCCTTCATTGTGGAGTCGGTTTCGAAGACCGGGGGGCACCTCGCCTCGAGCCTCGGGGCGGTGGAGCTTGCCATTGCGATCCACTATGTGTTTGATACGCCCGACGACCGCCTGGTCTGGGACGTGGGGCATCAGGCCTACGCGCACAAGATCCTCACGGGGCGGCGCGAGGCGATGAAGGGGCTGCGCCAGACGGGCGGCATCTCTGGTTTTCCGCGCCGCAGCGAGAGCCCTTTCGACGCCTTTGGAACCGGGCACTCCTCCACCTCGATTTCAGCCGTGCTCGGAATGGCCGTGGGCTCCTATCTTTCCGGACACAGGGACCGCTGGCACATCGCGGTGATAGGCGACGGGGCGCTCACGGGAGGCATGGCAGTCGAGGCGCTGAATGACGCGGGCTCCTGGAAGGACCGCATCCGGCTGCTGGTGATCCTCAACGACAACAACTACTCGATTTCAGCCCCGGTCGGAGCCCTTTCGCGCAACCTAACGAAACTTGTCTCCGCCCCCGCCTTCATGGGGGCGAGGGAGCGCTCCAAGCGCCTTCTCTCCTCAGTCCCGCACCTGTGGGACCTCGCGAAGCGGATGGAAAAGCAGGCCGTGAATTTCTTTTCCCCGCCTTCTTCCCTTTTCTCGACTTTCGACCTTAACTACTTCGGACCGGTGGACGGGCACGACATCGGCTACCTCGTGCGGGTGCTGCGCAACCTGAAGGAGCTGCGCGGCCCGATGGTGCTGCACGTGGTGACGAAAAAGGGCAAGGGCTATCCGCCCGCGGAAGCCGATCCTACGGCTTACCACGGCGTGGGCTGCTTCGACCCCGTGCACGGAATCGCGAAGGCGCCTGCCTCAGGTCCTTCCTACAGCGCGGTTTTCGGGCGGTGGGCCTGCGACACGGCCCGCAGGGACCCGCGCTTTTACGCGATCACGCCCGCCATGCGCGAGGGCTCCGGGCTGGTTGAGTACGCCTCGCTCTATCCCGAGCGCTTCCGCGACGTCTCGATCGCTGAGCAGCACGCCGTCACCTATGCGGCCGGGCTCGCATGCGAGGGCATGAAGCCCGTGGTGGCGATTTACTCGACATTCGCGCAGCGCGCCTTCGACCAGATCGAGCACGACGTCGCGTTGCAGGGCCTGCCGGTTCTTTTCGCCGTGGACCGGGCGGGCATCGTTGGCCCGGACGGCACCACGCACCATGGCTTTTTCGACATTCCCCTTTTCCGGACGCTGCCGGGCGTGACCATTTTCACTCCGTCGGACGAAAACGAGGCGAGGCTTGCGCTCAACACGGCCTACAGTCTGGACTCGACCACCATGGTGCGCTATCCCCGCGGCAAGGGGCCTGGAGCCCCGGTGTCGGCCGGCTTTGAGACGATCCCGGTCGGAAAGGCCCGGACGCTGCGGGAGATCCAGCCCGGCGTCCCCGCCGGGCAGCGCGTCATTTTCCTCGCCTTCGGCTCGATGGCCTGGCGGCTTCAGAAAGCGGCCGAGGAGCTGGGCGCGGGACTCGTTGACATGCGCTTTGCAAAGCCCCTCGATGAGGAGGCGGTGCTCAAGGCGGCCCGTTCCTGCGACTGTCTGGTGACGGCCGAAGAGGGGGCGCTTGAAGGAGGCGCGGGCGACGGGACGCTGGAGCTGCTCGCCTCGCACGGCCTGTCGCCCCGGGTGCTGCAGTTCGGGATTCCGGACCGGTGGGTCCCGCACGGCGCAACCGAGGATCTGATGCGGCTCTGCGGACTCGACACGGACTCCGTCGTGCGGCGCGTGCGCGAAAGACTGGAGCTTCCTTAAGGGGGGCCCCGGGGGGCCCAAAAAGGAGTGCGGCGCGGCAGCGGCTTTCTGTTAAAGTATTCTTTTCACTTCGCGCGATAAAACACGATTTCCAGACCAGCCATGCAGATTGAGAAGAACGTTTCCGTCGGGTCTCTCACCACCTTCCATATCGAGGCGAAGGCCTCCCGGCTTCTCACGCTCAAGAGCGAGAACGAGCTGCCCGCCCTGTGCGAGGCGTTCAGGGCCGAAAAGGGCGCGGCCAGGCGGCCGCTTATCCTCGGGGCGGGCTCCAACGTGCTTTTCACGGGCGACTACGACGGGCTTGTGGCGGTGAACCGTCTTACCGGCGTGCGCGAGCTCGAGCCGGGCCCGGAGGGCGAGTACCGCTTCCGCGCGGCCTCGGGCGAAACGATGGACCATCTCGTGCGGATGCTCACCCTTTCGGGGCACCCGGGACTCGAGAATCTCATCCTCATCCCCGGTTCCGTGGGCGGGGCCGCGGTGCAGAACATCGGGGCCTACGGTCTCGAGGCGGCTGAGCGGATCGAGTCCGTCGAAGTTTTCGATCTCGAGGACGGCAGCCGCCGCGTCCTGTCCTGCGAGGAGTGCGACTTCCGCTACCGCGACTCCGTTTTCAAGCGCCCGCAGGCGGCCTCGTGGCTTGTCACCGCGGTCACGTTCTCGCTGCCCGCGCCCCGGGCCTGGCGCCCCGTCACGGGCTACAAGGGGCTGGCGGCGGCGCTTGAAGGAAAGCCTCTGGACGCGGCCGCCGTGATGCACGCGGTCGAGGCGCTCCGGCGCGCGAAGCTTCCGGATCCCGAGACGGTCGGCAACGCCGGATCCTTCTTCAAGAACCCGGTCATTCCGGAGCTGCAGGCCCGGGCCCTGCTCGAATCCTATCCGAGCCTCGTCTCCTACCCGCTTGGCGGCCGGCGCACGAAGCTGGCCGCGGGCTGGCTCATCGAGGCCGCGGGCTTCAAGGGCGCATCCGTGGGCGCGGCCGCCGTCTGGGACCGGCAGGCGCTCGTCCTCGTGAACCGCGGCGGGGCCACGGGCCGGGATGTCGAGGCGCTCTGCGGCCGCATCGTCGAGGGCATCGAGCGGAAGTTCGGCGTGAGGCTCACCCCTGAAGTCGTGATTCTCTGAAGCTTTGCATCAAAACGCTTCAGAAGCCGGCTTTTACCGCATTTTGTTTACAAACAAACACAAAAAATAGGGTTAACCCCTAAAACTGGGTGCGTTTACAGGGCGGCCGTCCCGTCACAATGCTTTTTTGCCAGCCCAAGGAAGGGTTTCCCCGGACAAAGATCGGACAAGTCCGGTCTGCTTTGTAAGGGGAAAGCCCGGTTCCTCTGGCATTTCATTGTGAGTGAGGGAAGCAAAATGGCAGGCCAGGCCGCTTTTTACACATTTGGCGAAGAAGTCGCCAACAGCGTCACGCACGGCGTCGCGGCGCTGCTTTCGATTGCGGGTCTCGTCGTCATGGTGACCTTCGCGGCGCTATGGAGCCGCTCCGCGGTGGACGTCACCGCGGTGGCGCTCTTCGGGGCCTCGATGATCATCCTTTACACCGCCTCGACGCTCTATCACGCGATTCCCCGGCGAAAGGCGAAGGCGAAGAAAGTCTTCCAGGTCTTCGACCACGCTTCGATTTACCTGCTGATCGCGGGCAGCTACACGCCCTTTTGCCTGATCACGCTTCAGGGGACCCGCGGCTGGGTGCTGTGCATCGTGGAGTGGGTACTCGCCGCCATTGGCATCGCCCTGCAGCCGGTCCTCATGAAAAGGGGCGATTTCATCAACTGCCTCATCTACCTGCTGATGGGCTGGCTCGTCCTTGTCGTGATCAAGCCCCTGGTCGAGGCGCTGCCCGCGGGCGGCATCGCGCTGCTGGTGGCCGGCGGCCTCGCGTACTCGGCGGGAGTCTTCTTTTACGTGAAGGAGCGCATCCCCTTCCACCACGCGATATGGCACGTCTTCGTCTTCGCGGGGACGCTGCTGCAGTTCTTTTCGGTGCTCTTTTACGTGCTGCCGAGCAGCTACGTCTCGGCCTGAGTCCGAGGCAGGGGGCGGCTGAAGGTCCCTTCAGAGCGCCCCAGGGCTTTTAGCGCGGGGAAAGAAAAGGCGCTGCCTTTCCGCAAGGGAAGGGCCGCGCCTTCGGCGTCTTTGAGCCGGGGCCCGGCGGGGGGCCGGACCCCTCGTCTATTTCGATGTCTGCGCCGAGCGCAGCGTGATCAGGGTGAGTTCCGGGGGAACGCCCAGGCGCATCGGCGCGCCGCTCCACAGGCCGAAGCCCGCGCTCACGTAAAGGGGCATGCTCCCGAACCGGTACAGGCCGTGGACGTAGCCGTGGTTCTGAAGGGCGACCATCGGCCAGAGAAAGAGCATCTGGGAGCCGTGGGTGTGGCCCGCGAGCTCGAGGTCCACCTTCCAGCGCGGATCGGCCTGGGGGGCGGGATCCTCCGGGCGGTGGATGAGCGCGATGCGGAGCGCGTCGGGGGCGGCGCCGGACAGCGCCTTCGAAATGTCAGGCCCCGGAAAGCCGCGCAGCTCTCCGGAGCGGTCCGTGAGGCCGGCCACGGTGACCGCTCCGCCCCGGAGCGTGAGGCGCATCGAGCTGTTCTCAAGCAGCGGCAGCCCCAGGCTGCGGTAGCACTCGCGCCAGGCCGCGAAGTCGACGTAGTAGTCGTGGTTGCCCGGCACCATGACGACCGGAGCACTCTTTTGAAGTCCGGCGAGAACCCTGACGTCGGCGAGCCTCGCCTGCGGCGTGCCGTCGGCGATGTCGCCCGTCACCACGATGAGATCGGGCTTCAGGGTCTGCGCAGCCCCGACGATCCTCACGATCCGCCTGTGGGCGAACAGGGGCGAGAGATGCACGTCGGTGAGCTGCACGATCCGAAGGCCGTCCATCGAGGAGGGAAGACGGGGAATCGGAATCTCGACCTCGCGGATGAGGGGCAGGCGCTGGGTTTGCCAGGTTCCGTAGGCCGCGCCCGCGAAGGCGAGGAAGGCGAAGAAGGCGGGAAGGGCTGCTGAACGCTTCCGCTCGGGTGCGAAGGAAAGGCTGAAGGAGTCGCCCGAAATCCGGCGGCGGATTTTTCCTGCGGCCCAGCGCAGAGAGAGCCACAGGTCGCGCAGCACGAGCAGGAGCGTCTCAAGAAAGGCCGCGGAGAAAAAGAAGCCTGAGACGACAATCGCGATGTGCATGCCGTCGCCCCAGGGCCTCGTGATGCCCATCACGACGAGGATCGGGTAGACGGCGTAGGACAGGGCGGCCAAAGCGGCGGAGGCAATCTGCAGCAGGCCTCTGCCCCGCAAAAGGCAATAGGTCCTAAGCGCCGTGTAAAGGCCCAGCGCGCCAAGCGCCCAGTAGTAAGAGGTGTACATGTCTCGAAGTCCCCGGAGTCCGCGGCGGCGAAGAAAACACCGGCAGGCCGCGGCTCTGTTGAAGGATGCGGAAATTTTATCTTCGCGAAGCCGCCCCCGCCAGCCCGCAGCAGCCCCGGATTCCTGCGGACCGAGGGGCTTTTGAGGGGATAAACGCTCGGGCTTTCCCCCTCTCCGGCCCGGTGCCGCTTCAGGGACCGGCCGACAAAAAAGCCTCCGGTCCTTGAAGGATCAGAGGCTTTGGCGCTGTTTTTTGCCGGCGTGGGGCAGTGAGCTGCCCCGGGCCGGCCACAAAAAAAGCGGGATTACTTCGCGGCGATCGCCTTGATGGCGGCCGACAGGCGGCTCTTCTGGCGGGCGGCGGCGTTCTTGTGCAGAACGTGGCGGCAGGCGAGGCGGTCGAGGATGCCGGAGGTCTTCTTGAACTCTTCGGCGGCGGCAGCCTTGTCGCCGGCGGCGACGAGCTTCTCAACCGCCTTGATGGCGGTGCGGTAGCGGGTGCGCTGGGCGGTGAGGCGGAGATTGTGTTCGACGGCCTGGCGGACGCGCTTGCGGGCCTGTTTGGTGTTAGCCATTTTTCAGTTTCCTTTTAATTTGCCCGGTGGAATCTCGATCCCAGTGGGGCTTATGAGTAAAAAAGATTTTCCGAAGCCCGGAAAACCCGAAAGAATGAATTATGTCAGAAAAAGCGGTCGAAGGCAAAGTCTGCGACAGCGCCCAAAGCAGGAGAAAGCGCCGAAGGGTAGACTAAGCCATCCATTTTTTCCAGGAGGCATGGGCGCGGCCGCCTCCGTTGCGCCTGCGCCCCGTTTGTCTTTTCGCCATGAGTCTGCTTCGATCCGCCGCCTCGGTTTCGCTCCTGACGCTTCTGTCGCGCATCACCGGCGTGATCCGTGACATGCTGATCTCCCGCTATTTCGGCGCGACGATCGAAACCGATGCCTTCTACGTCGCCTTCAGGCTGCCCAACATGCTGCGAAGGCTCTTTGCCGAAGGCGCTTTCCAGCAGGCCTTCGTCCCCATGGTGGCCTCGGTGCGGGCGACCGAGGGCGAGCAGCGCACCAAGACCTTCGTGGACCATGTCTTTTCAGTGCTCGCCCCCTCGGTGGTGGCCGTGAGCATTCTCGGGGTGCTGTTCGCCCCCGTGCTCGTCTGGCTCATCGCCTCGGGCCTCGCCTCGGATGCCGGCGGCTTTGCCCTTGCCACCTCGCTCACGCGCTGGATGTTCCCTTATATCGCCTTCATGAGCCTCGTGGCGATGAGCGCCGCGGTGCTCAACACCTACCGGAAGTTCCGGGTGCCTGCTTTCACGCCGGTGCTGCTCAACCTGTCCTTCATCGGCTGCTCGCTGCTGCTCGCCCCGCACCTGAGCCGTCCGATCTACGCGCTGGCCGCAGCCGTGATCCTGGGCGGCTGCCTGCAGCTCGCCTTCCAGGTTCCGGCCCTGCGCCGGATCGGAATGATCCCGAAGTTCGGCAGCCTTCGCGAGGCCGCCGGCGACAAGGACGTGCGCTCGGTGCTCAAGCTGATGGCCCCGGCGCTTTTCGGCGTGGCGGTGGCCCAGCTCTCGATCCTCATCAACACGAACATCGCCTCGCACCTGTCGCGCGGGGCGGTCACCTGGCTGCACTACGCCGATCTTCTCATGGAGTTCCCGACGGCGCTGCTCGGGGTGGCGCTCGGCACCGTGATGCTCCCGTCGCTGTCGGCCGCGCACGCCGCCGGCGACGAGGCCCGCTACAACGGGCTGCTCGACCACGGGCTGCGGCTTGTGGTGCTTTTCGGCATCCCCGCGGCCGTGGGGCTCTTCGCTCTGGCCGAGGGGCTGGTGGCGTTTCTCTTCGGCGGCCGCGCCTTTTCCGGCGCGGACGTCCTGCAGACCTCCTACGGCGTGGTGGGCTACTCGGTGGGGCTGATCGGCCTGATCGCGCTCAAGATCGTGGCTCCCGCCTTCTATGCGAGAAAGGACATCAGAACCCCGGTGAAAGTGGCCGCGCTCAGCCTCGTCTGCGTCCAGGCGATCAACCTCGTGTCGGTGCCGCTTTTCGCGCAGGCGGGCCTCGCGCTCTCCGTGGGGCTGGGCAGCCTCGTCAATTCCGGCACGCTCCTCTATCTGCTCGGCAGGCGGGGCATCTACCGGCCGCTGCCGGGCTGGGGAAAGCACTTTTTCAGGATTTTCGCCGCGTCCTTCATGATGCTCGCGGTGCTGCTGGGGCTGCAGTGGGGCGAGCACTGGTCGCAGCTGTCCGACCCCTGGCTGGTGCGGGCCGGGAAAGTGCTCGGGATGGTCGCGGCCGGAGCCGCGGTGTACGGCGCGGGGCTTCTCCTGCTGGGCTTCAGGCCCCGGGACCTGAGGCCCCCGCGCGGCTCCTGAAAGCTTCAGGCCGCTTCATCTTCCGCTTGCCCGAAGGGATAGGCGCGCGGGTAGGCGAGCAGCTCGTCCTCCGAGAAAAGGTCGAGTCCCGAGGCTCCGCAGCGGGCGGTGTTCACCGCGTAGTTGAGCTTGGCGTAGACCTCGGCCACACGGTCCTGCAGGATTTCATCCGCCTCTTCGGGGTGCTTTGCGAGCTCTTCGATGGCGGCGTCCAGCGCTTCGCGGGCGTCCGTGAGAGTGGCTTCCAGCCATTCGGTCTGAATCGGTTCTGCCATGGCGGTTTGCTCCTGTCTTGAGTCATGAAGGGCCCCTCGGGGCCGCTTTGTCGCCGAAAGTCTAAAACAGAATCGCTCGAAAGTCCGTAGAATCGTCCGGCAACAGGCTTTCCGAGGCGCGGGGCGGGGCTTTGTCCCCCGGCGCTCCCGGGCCGGCCGCAGAAAGGAGAATAAAGCTTATGTCAGGATCCTCGATGGGACGCATATTCACCGTGACCAACTTTGGGGAAAGCCATGGTCCGGCGATAGGCTGCGTCGTGGACGGCGTCCCCGCGGGCCTCGAGCTCGCTGCCTCGGACATCCAGCAGGAGCTCGACCGCCGCCGTCCCGGCACGAGCCGCTTTGTCACGCAGCGGCGCGAGGCCGACGCCGTGGAGATTCTCTCCGGGCTCTACGAGGGCCGCACCACGGGTTCGCCCGTCGCGCTGCTGATCCGCAACACAGACCAGAAAAGCCGGGACTACAGCGCGATCGCCGACAAGTTCCGGCCCGGACACGCCGACTACGGCTACTTCACGAAGTACGGCTTGCGCGACCCCCGGGGCGGCGGCCGAAGCAGCGCGAGGCTCACTGCCCCCACGGTCGCGGCCGGCGCGATCGCGAAAAAGTGGCTTGCGAGGGAGTTTGGCACGGTCGTCCGCGCCTGCGTGACCCAGGTGGGGCCGGTGAGCTTTCCGGTCGAGGACTGGGCGCAGACCGGCGCGAACCCCTTTTTTGCGGCCACTGCCCGCGGGGAGCCGCTGCATGAGGCCGCGGAGCTTCTTGATCAGCTTCGGCGCGAAGGCGACTCGATCGGCTCGAGGCTGCGGCTTGAGGCTCTTCACGTCCCCGCGGGGCTGGGAGAGCCCGTCTACGACAGGCTGGACGCGAGGCTCGCCTTCGCGCTCATGGGGTTGAACGCCGTGAAGGCGGTCTCGATCGGAGAGGGCTTCGGCGTCTGCGGCATGCGCGGCAGCGAAAACAACGACGAGATGACCTCCGGGGGCTTTCTCACGAACCACGCGGGCGGAATTCTGGGCGGGCTTTCGACCGGAGAGCCCATCGTGGCCGAGCTCGCAGTCAAGCCCACGCCCTCCATCCGCCGCGAGCAGCGGACGCGCAACGAGGCCGGGCGCGAGGTGCTCATCTCCACCACCGGCCGTCACGATCCCTGCGTGGGGCTGCGGGCCGCGCCGGTCGCCGAGGCGCTCGCCGCCATGGTGCTCATGGACTTCGCGCTTCTGGCCCGGTGCGCGCGCTGAGCCGCCTGTGCGCCCGCATTGTTAAAATCAGGCATCGCCAGTCAAGAATTTTTATGCCGGGCGGTTCCCGCGTGCTGCGGGAATCCGGCCGCCCGTACTATTAGGAAAGCGGAAAAAAGACCCTATGACAGCCAAGACTCTCTACGACAAGCTCTGGGACGAGCACGTGGTGTCCGCCAAGGCGGACGGCACAACGGTTCTCTACATCGACCGCCACCTGATCCACGAGGTGACCTCTCCCCAGGCCTTCGAGGGGCTCGCCGAAATGAAGCGCAGGCCCTGGAGGATGAGCTCGGTCGTTGCAACGACCGACCACAACACGCCCACCACGGGCTGGGAGAAGGGACTCGACGGGATCGTGGATCCGGTCTCGAAGCTTCAGGTGACGACGCTCGTCGACAACATGAAGAAAAATCCTCCGGCGGGCTTCTTCCCGTTTCTGTCCCGCCGCCAGGGCGTGATCCACGTGATGGGGCCTGAAGAGGGGGCGACGCTGCCGGGCATGACCGTGGTCTGCGGCGACAGCCACACCTCGACGCACGGGGCGTTTGCCACGCTCGCGATGGGCATCGGCACCTCCGAGGTCGAGCACGTGCTCGCGACGCAGACCCTCATCACCCGCAAGAACCGCAACATGCTGGTGCGGGTGGAGGGCGAGCTGCAGAAGGGCGTCACCGCCAAGGACATCGCCCTCGCCTTCATCGGCAGGGTCGGCACGGCCGGCGGCACCGGCTGCACGATCGAGTTCGCGGGGTCGGCCATCAGGTCGCTTTCCATGGAAGGCCGCATGACGCTGTGCAACATGGCGATCGAGGCCGGGGCGCGCTCCGGGCTCGTCGCCGTTGACGAAAAGACGATCGAGTACCTGAAGGGCCGGCCGCTCGCGCCCGAGGGAGCCCTCTGGGACCAGGCGGTCGAGTACTGGAAGACGCTCAAATCCGACCCGGACGCGCACTACGACCTCGTGGTCGACATGCGGGCCGAGGAGATCGAGCCCATGGTGAGCTGGGGCACTTCCCCGGAGATGGTCGCCCCGATTACGGGCGTGGTTCCGGACCCGAAGGACCAGCCCGATCCGGTGAGGCGCGAGGGCTGGGAGCGGGCGCTCGCCTACATGGATCTGAAGCCCGGCACTCCGATGACCGAGATTTCCCCGGACCACGTGTTCCTCGGCTCCTGCACGAACGGCCGCTATGAGGACTTCAAGGCCGCGGCCGAAGTGATCCGCCGGATGGGCGGCCGGAAGGCTGCGGGCATCGTCCAGGCCCTCGCCGTTCCCGGCTCCGGCCTTGTAAAGGAGCAGTGCGAGCGCGAGGGGCTTGACCGGGTGTTCACCGAGGCCGGCTGGGAGTGGAGGATGCCGGGCTGCTCGATGTGTCTCGCGATGAACGCCGACCGGCTCAACGCGGGCGAGCGCTGCGCCTCGACCTCCAACCGCAACTTCGAGGGCCGGCAGGGCAGGGGCTCGCGCACGCACCTCGCCAGCCCGGCGATGGCGGCCGCGGCGGCCATGGCGGGCCACTTCGTGGACATTCGCAAGATTCTCAAGTAATTCGGACGGGAGGAAGGATTCCATCATGCAGCAGTTCATTCGCCACACGGGGCTGGTCTGCCCGCTCGATCGCTCGAACGTCGACACGGACGCCATCATCCCCAAGCAGTTCCTGAAGTCGATCTACCGCACGGGCTACGGCCCGAACCTCTTCGACGGCTGGCGCTACCTCGACCGGGGCGAGCCCGGAATGGACAACAGCCGCCGGCCCCTCAACCCGGACTTTGTGCTGAACAAGCCCCGCTACAAGGGGGCCGAGATCCTGCTTGCCCGCAAGAACTTCGGCTGCGGATCCTCGCGCGAGCACGCGCCCTGGGCGATCCTGCAGTACGGCTTCAAGGCGGTGATCGCCCCGTCGTTTGCGGACATCTTCTACAACAATTCGCTCAAGAACGGGCTCGTGCTGGTCACGGTGGACGACAAGACCCTCGACCGGTATTTCCGCGACTGCGAGGCGCACGAGGGCTACAGGCTCACCGTGGACCTCGAGCGGTGCGTCGTGGTGGAGCCCGACGGCACGGAAACCTCCTTTCCCTTCAACGAGTTCCGCCGCGAGGCGATCATGAAGGGGCTGGACGACATCGGCATCACGCTCTCCACGCAGGTGGACAATATCCGCGCCTTCGAGCAGAAGTGGCTGGCCGAAAAGCCCTGGCTTGTGAAGAAATTCCCCGCCGGGCTTGACTGAGGGCGGGGCCGCAGGCCGTTTCAGACGGGGAAAAGGGGCCTCGCGAGGCTTCTCCTTCCCTTCCGTGAAAGCAGACGCATCAAGCATCGTTATCGAAAAAAAGCAGAAGAGAGAAATGACAAAGAAAATTGCAGTGCTCCCGGGCGACGGGATCGGTCCCGAAATCATGGATCAGGCCGTCAAGGTCCTCAAGGCCCTGGGCGAGAACTTCGAATACGAGTACGCCGACGTGGGCGGCGTCGCCTACGCCCGCCACGGGCACCCGCTGCCCGAGCAGACGCTCGCGCTCGCGAAGTCGGCCGACGCCGTGCTCTTTGGCGCCGTGGGCGACTTCAAGTACGACACGCTCGAGCGCAGCCTCCGCCCCGAGCAGGCGATTCTGGGACTGCGCAAGAACCTCAACCTCTTTGCGAACCTGAGGCCCGCGGTGTGTTATCCGGAGCTCGTGTCCGCCTCCACGCTCAAGCCCGAGGTGGTGAGCGGGCTCGATCTCGTGATCGTGCGCGAGCTCACGGGCGACGTCTACTTCGGGCAGCCCCGCGGCCGCCGGCTTTCTCCCGACGGAGCCTTCAAGGGCGCGGAAGAGGGCTTTGACACCATGCGCTACAGCCGCCCGGAGATCGAGCGCATCGCTCACGTGGGCTTCAGGACGGCCATGCAGAGGAAAAAGCATGTGACCTGCGTCGACAAGAGCAATGTGCTTGAAACCTCGCAGCTCTGGCGCGAGGTAGTGACCGAAGTCTCGAAGTCCTACCCCGAGGTGAAGCTCGACTACCTCTACGTCGACAACGCCGCGATGCAGCTCGTGCGCGCGCCCACCACGCTCGACGTGGTGCTCACCGGCAACCTCTTCGGCGACATCCTGTCCGACGAGGCCGCGATGCTCACCGGCTCGATCGGGATGCTCGCCTCGGCCTCGCTCAACGAAAAGGGCACCGGACTTTTCGAGCCCTCGCACGGCTCGGCCCCCGACATCGCGGGCAAGAACATCGCCAACCCGATCGCGACCGTCGAGTCCGCGGCGATGATGCTGCGCTACGCCTTCCATATGGACGAGCAGGCCGACCGCGTTGAAAACGCGATCAAATCCGTGCTCGCCGCCGGAATCCGCACCGGGGACATCTGGAGCGAGGGCTGCCGCAGGGTGAGCTGCTCGGAGATGGGCGACGCGATCCGCGACGCCCTGCGCTGAAGACAAGCCGGGGGCAGCCCCGGCAGGCCGGCATCCTGAAGAGCGCCCGAAGCAGTAATTCTGCTTCGGGCGTATTCTTAATACTCAGCGGCGGCCGGACAGGCGTCACGCGCGGACCGGCCGCCGCTTTGGCGCACAATAAACGAAAGAGAGCCGCGGCGGGCAGCGCCCTTTTCTTTTTTCCGCGGCCTCACGAAAAGAGGGGGAAACAGCCATGATTCTCGGTATGGTGGGCTGGCGCGGCATGGTGGGCTCGGTGCTCACGAGCCGCATGCAGCAGGAAAACGACTTCGCGCTGGCCGACAAGGTGCTTTTCTATTCCACTTCCAACCCGGGCGGCGCGGCTCCGGCGCTGCCGAACGGCGAGCCGCGTCTTCTTGACGCGAACAGCCTGGAGGACCTCGCGCGCTGCGACGCGATCATCACCTGCCAGGGCGGCGACTATACGAAGGCCATTCATCCGAAGCTGCGCGAAGCGGGCTGGAAGGGCTACTGGATCGACGCCGCGAGCGCCCTGCGGATGGACGACAACGCGGTGATCATTCTCGATCCGGTGAACGACGCGGTGATCCGCCGCGCGCTCTCCGAAGGCGGTCTCGACTACATCGGCGGAAACTGCACGGTCTCGCTCATGCTGATGGCGATGGACGGGCTCATCCGCGAGGATCTGGTCGAGTGGGTGAGCTCCATGACCTACCAGGCGGCCTCGGGCGCGGGCGCGAAGAACATGCGCGAGCTGCTGCTGCAGATGGGGGCGCTCTACGGCTCCGTGAAGGACCTGCTCGCCGACCCGAAGTCTTCCATCCTTGAAATCGACCGCCGCGTGAGCGCCGAGTTCCGCAGCCCGGACTTCCCGAAGGAGGCTTTCGGCGAGCCGCTGGCCGGTTCGGTGCTGCCCTGGATCGACAAGGAGCTTCCCAACGGCATGTCGCGCGAGGAATGGAAGGGCGGAGCCGAGGCGAACAAGATTCTCGGCCGCCCCTACCAGCCCGCGCCCGGCTCCATCATCGTCGAGGGGCTGTGCGTGAGGATCAGCTCGATGCGCTGCCACAGCCAGGCCCTCACCGTGAAGCTGAAGAAGGATCTTCCGGTGGAGGAGATCGAGGCGAAGCTCGCGGCGGCCAACCCCTGGGTGAAGGTGATCCCGAACCACAAGGAGGTGTCGCTCAAGGAGCTCTCGCCTGCGTACGTGGCGGGCACGCTTTCGGTGCCGATCGGGCGCATCAGGAAGCTCGCCATGGGGCCGGAGTACATTTCCGCCTTCACGGTGGGCGACCAGCTGCTTTGGGGCGCGGCCGAGCCGCTGCGCCGCATGTGGCGGATCCTCTGCGGCTTTAAGAAGGCTTAAGGCCGTCCGGGGGAAAAGTTCTTCCCGGCGGGATTTCCGCGCGGCTCGAGGGGCGGGCGAAAGGCTTTCGACGGCTTTCGGGCCGCGAAAGCCTTTCGCTTTCCGCCTCCGGGAGGCCTCCCGTGTGTTAGAGCAAAGGGAAAATGTCACATGCCAGCACAACGGGACTATGTCACACCCTAGCAAAGCGATTATGACACCAAAAATTCTCCGCCAAAGACAGAAATTGAGAGCCCCCTGGGGCCCTTTATCGTCTTCATGGAGAACACCCTGCCCACGCTCTGTCGGGCGCTCGCCTCAAATGGGCTGAAGCCCGTGCGGGCTGTGGGCAGGTTGGGAAAAAAGATCTTCTGAGAGCCTGTGTTGATTTCATTATTTGCCAGATCTGTTTTTCCGCTGCTTCAGCTTTTCTTCGAGTTCACGGGCCTTTTGGTCACGCTCTTTTCTCTGGGCCTGCCGTTGCTTCGCTTCAGCCATTTCGCATTCCAGCTTCATGACGAAGCCGTTGGGTCGCAAATCTTCCTTCTCAATGATTCGATCCAGGCATGCGTCTATGGTCTTCGATGACTCAAGGTATTCCGTGCGCTCGAGCGTTTTTCTTTTCCGGGCTTCAAAGCAGAGCAGATGTTCTTTGCCCCGTGCATCCCGGTAGACCATTTCCGGCGCACGGCCATCCGGGTACTCGATGACGCTGACTTTCTTGCCCATCAGCTCAAACTTCCGAGCGCTCGCATTCTTGAGCTGCAGGATCGACCCCCCGAAGGAGACGCTCAGAGATTTGCTCAGAACGCGTTCGTGCCACCAGGCGCATATGCGTTCAATCTCGGGCATACTTTCTTCAGCCACCGCACAGTTTGCGCTCAGGGGTTCTCTTGGGTCGATTCCAAACCGCTGATTGAAATCCCTGATCAGTTCGTCCATGCGCTGATTGGCGGTGGCCATGTCTTCGATTCCCATGACCCTGAACTCATGCGGCCAGCGCCCCTGCAGCGTCTTGAACAGGCGTTCTATCCGGCCTTTTGCCTGCGGGCTCTGAGCGAATATCTGCTCGATCTGAAGCTTGTCGCAGACTCTCTGAAACTGTGTGCCCTCTACATTTTTGGACCGGCCCTGAGCCAACGCGCGGAAAGTGCCGTGCCGATCGCTGTATAGCGCAAGGGGGATTCCGTGCGCCCTGATGTATTGGAGCAGCACGGTCATATAGCCCGCCGCGGTCTCCGAGGGAAAGAACCCGGCAGCGGCGATTCTGCCGGTCGCATCGTCAATGAACGCGATTAATGAGCACTCTTTCTGACCGGGGCCGAACCATCTGTGCGGGCTGCCGTCGATCTGAACCAGCTCGCCGAACCTTGACCTTCTGCGCCTCAGAAAATGACCGGCTCTTCTGAGCCCCTGCTCTGAGGCCTGAGGGCTGAGTTCTCTCAGAATCTTTCGAACAGTTTCCTTCGACACTTTGATCCCTTCGTTTTTCACAAGGTACTGAGTCAGGAGCGTCGGAGGGAAATCCTGATATTTTGTAACTGCCAGTTCTATGATTTTTAAACGAATATCGTCTGGCAGGCGGTTGCTCGGGGGCCGCCCTTTGTTGCCATGGGGCGGATCTGCGGCTTCGCCCCTTTTCCAGGCGGCCAGCCTGCGATAGAACTGGCGAATGCTCAGCTTCATCGCTTTGGCTGCCTCCGGCACCGAGAGCAGGCCGTAGGCGACCTGTTCGAAAATCTCCTCTGTGCCGGTCTGGGACTTCGGGGCTCTTTCAGGAAGCGAGTTTTTCATGTGCGACTCCTAAAAAACAGGCTCTCTGAAGTGATTGTGTGACAAAATCGCTTTGCCGGGGGCTGTCATGCAGATTGCCGGCTTATGACAGAGTCGCGTTGCCGGACCATGACATAGTCCCGTAGTTTTCCGTGACATTATCGCGTTGCTCTAACACCGGGAGGCCTCCCGTGACGCCGCGGCTCATTTCCGGCTAGGATAGTGGGCGAGTTTTCCCTTCCAACGACCGCACAGAAGGATCATGATGAAAATCCGAAACCTGATGCTGGGAGCGGCGCTGGCCGCGGCCTCGCTGTCGGCTTACGCCTCGGGGCAGCCGAACGAGCCGCCTGAGGCTGCGCAGTCCGCCGCAGCCGGGCAGGGCGCGCAGCCCCCGCTGTCTGCGCCGGCGGCCTCGCCTGAGGCCCCTGCCGCGGCTTCCGCCGGGGCCTCCGTTCCGGCCGTGAGCCACAAGCCGGAGCCGGTCGCGGAAGAGCCCCTTCCCGCCTGGCCCTTTTACGCGGCGGGGGGCGCTGCGGTCCTCGCGCTTGCTCTGGTCCTTGTCCTTCGCCGCCGCAGGCACAGCGAGCTCGCGGGCGTGCGCAACGCCCAGGCTGATTTCTGGAATCCGATCCGCTTCGTGCCATTCCATAAGGACTCGAAGCCCCTGCCGCAGGCGGGCTCCGGCCCCGAGCCCGGGCTAGAGGCGGTGGAAAAGACCGTAGAGGCGGTGATGAAGGCCGAGGCCGAAGAAAGGCAGCGCCGCGGAGGGCCCGAGGGCGGGGCCGCCCCCGAAAGCGGCCCGGACGGCGCCGGACAGGCGGCGGAGACGGCGCGGGCCGTCAGGATCGATCCCCGGCGGGCGCTGGTGGAGCTGCTGGAGGCGAAGGTGAAGCTCTCGCGGGACTTCATCGCCCGGGGCGCGGTCAAGGAGGCGCGGGAGCTCGCCGAGGACGTGCGGCGCGAGCCCTCGGCGCCCGAACCGCTCAAGGCCGAGGCGCGCGAGATCCTGCGCGAGCTGGGGCCTGCGCCCCGTCCCAGCGCTCCGGTTGAAAAAGAGGACTGAAAAGGCCATGCGGGTCGCTTTGGGGATCGAGTACGACGGCCGGCCTTTCAACGGCTGGCAGGTGCAGCCGGATCTGCCGACGGTGCAGGCCGCCCTTGAGCGGGCGCTCTCGCGCTTCTGCGGAACGGGGCAGGCGGTTGCCACGATCTGCGCGGGCCGCACCGACACCGGGGTGCACGCCACGGGGCAGGTGGTTCACTTCGACGCCCCGGTCTCGCGCCCGATGAGCTCCTGGGTGCGGGGCACGAACGCCTTTCTGCCTGAAACGGTCGCGGTGCGCTGGGCGCGCGAGGTGCCGGAGGATTTTTCCGCCCGCTTCTCCGCCTCCGAGCGCACCTATGAATACTGGATTCTCAACGATCCGGTGCGCTCCCCGCTTCTGGCGGGCCGCGCCGGATGGTGCTTCCGGCCCTGCCGGGAGGAGCTCATGCGCGAGGCCGCGCGGCCGCTGCTCGGCCGGCACGACTTCACGAGCTTCCGGGCCGCGGAGTGCCAGGCGAAAAGCCCCGTGCGGACGCTGCGCGAAGTGACGATCGCGCGGCGGGGCCGGCTCATCGGCATCCGCCTTCGCGCCGACGGGTTCCTGCAGCACATGGTGCGCAACATCGTGGGCAGCCTCGTCTACGCGGGGATCGGGCGCGTGCCGCCCGAATGGGTGGGCGAGGTGCTCGAAGCCCGCGACCGCAGCAAGGCCGCCCCGACCTTTTCGCCCGCGGGGCTCTATCTCACCGGCGTGCTCTATCCGGGCCGCGGCCTGCCTGAAAAAGGCGAAAGTCCCTTCTGGCCGCTTTGACGGCCGGCCTCTTCGTTTCCTTTGAAAAAAATTACTGACTGGGCTTTCTTTTTAAGCGGGGAGTTCCCGCGCGAAAGCCCCTGGAGTGCATGATGCAGGGCAGCTTCTTAAAAAATTTGAGGGCCGGGCGCGTGCAGGTGAAGATCTGCGGATTCACCCGCCCGGAAAACGTGCGCGAGGCGGCGGCGCTTTCAGCCGACGCCTTCGGGTTCGTTCTTTTCAGGAAAAGCAGGCGCTTCGTTCCCGAGGAGGCCCTTGAGGCGCTGCTCGCGGAGGTCCCGCAGCGGATCACGCCGGTGCTGCTGCTCGTCGACCCCGAGCCGGAGCAGGTGCTGAGGCTTTCAAAAAAGTTTCCCCGCGTGATGCTCCAGTTCCACGGGGGCGAATCGAGGGCGCTTTGCGAGCTCTCGGGCCTTCCCTACATGAAGGCCGTGCATTTCAGACAGCCGGGCGACCTCGCGCGGGCCGCGCGGGACTATCCGACGGCCTCGGGGATTCTCGCCGACTGCCCGGCTCCGGACGCAGCGGCGGCCCCGGGCGGCAACGGCGCCGCCTTCGACTGGGAGGCGGCCCGCGCCGAGGCTGCGGGGCTTCCCCTCCCGCTCGTGCTCGCGGGGGGGCTCAACGCCTCGAACGCGCCGCGGGCCGTGCGGCTGCTGCGGCCCGCGGCGCTTGACGTGAGCAGCGGGGTGGAAAAATCTCCCGGAATTAAGGATATGATTAAGGTAGAACAATTTCTGGTTTCGGCCCGGAGCGCAGCGAACCTCGCGTGAGGCTTCAGGCCGTCCTGCCGGTCGGGAAAAAAGGAATTTCCGGCCGTATTTTTCAGTCGAAAGAGGAATCATCCATGTACAACATGCCGGACAAGAAGGGGCACTTCGGCCCCTATGGCGGCGTATTCGCTTCTGAAACGCTAATCAGCGCGCTCACCGAGCTCAAGCAGGCCTACGAGCGCTATCGCAATGATCCTGATTTCGACCGAGAGTGGCGCTACGAGCTTGAGCACTATGTGGGCCGCCCCTCCCCGATCTACTACTGCGAGCGGCTCTCCGAGATGACCGGCGGCGCTCAGATCTACCTCAAGCGCGAAGATCTCAACCACACCGGGGCCCACAAGGTGAACAACACCGTCGGGCAGGCGCTTCTCGCGAAGCGCATGGGCAAGAAGCGCGTGATCGCCGAGACGGGCGCGGGCCAGCACGGCGTGGCCGCGGCCACCGTGGCCGCCCGCTACGGCATGAAGTGCTGCGTCTACATGGGCGCGAAGGACGTCGAGCGCCAGGCCCCGAACGTGCTTCGCATGAAGCTGCTCGGCGCGGAGGTGCGCCCCGTGACGACGGGCTCCGGCACCCTGAAGGATGCCCTGAACGAGGCGATGCGCGACTGGGTGACGAATGTGGACGACACCTTCTACATCATCGGCACCGTGGCCGGCCCCGCTCCCTATCCGGAAATGGTCCGCAACTTCAACGCGATCGTCTCCGAGGAGACGGTGAAGCAGTTCCCGGCTATGACCGGCTCGGAGCCCGACTACGTGGTCGCCTGCGTGGGCGGCGGCAGCAACGCGATCGGAGCCTTCTACCACTGGATCGACCACAAGAACGTGAAGCTCGTGGGCGTCGAGGCCGCGGGCCGCGGCCTCGAGACGGGCGAGCACTGCGCCTCGCTCGAGCGCGGCACGACCGGCGTGCTGCACGGCAACCGCACGGCGCTTCTCATGGAAAACGAGGGCCAGATCAAGCCCGCCTATTCCATCTCCGCGGGCCTCGATTACCCGGGAGTGGGTCCCGAGCACGCGTACCTGCGCGACATCGGGCGCGCCCAGTACGTGGCGATCACCGACAAGGAGGCGCTCGACGCCTTCCACAAGCTCTGCCTGATCGAGGGCATCATCCCGGCGCTCGAGTCGAGCCACGCGCTTGCCTACGCGCTCAAGATCGCTCCGACGCTGCCGCGCGATAAGAAGATCCTCGTGAATCTTTCGGGCCGCGGCGACAAGGACCTGGAAGTTGTGCTGAAGACCATGGGCGAAAAGGAGTAAGAAGAAATGTCACGTCTGGAATCCAGTTTCAAAGAGCTCCGCGAGGCGGGCAGGAAAGCCCTGGTTCCCTACATCTGCGCGGGAGATCCGTCGCTTGAGGCGACGGTGCCCCTCATGCACGCGCTCGTCGCGGCCGGCGCCACGGCGATCGAGCTGGGCATGCCGTTTTCCGATCCGATGGCCGACGGCCCCGTGATCCAGCGCGCCTCCGAGCGCGCGATTGAAAACGGCGCGAACCTCGACTACGTCTTCGAGTGCCTGAGGAAGTTCCGCGAGACCGACAGCCGCACGCCTGTGGTGCTCATGGGCTACGCGAACCCCGTCGAATACCGCGGGCAGGAGAAGTTCATTGCGGACGCGAAGGCCGCGGGCGCGGACGGGATCCTCATCGTCGACTATCCCTACGACGAGGTTCCCGAGTTCTACGAAGCGGTGAAAAAAGCCGGGATGGATCCGATTTTCATGCTCGCGCCCACCTCTGCGGAGTCCCGCGTGAAGGAGGTCTGCGCCCTGGCGACCGGATACCTCTACTACGTGTCCCTCAAGGGCACCACGGGCGCGGGCACGCTCGACGTCGGCTCGGTGCGCGAGAATGTCGCGAGAATCGAGAAGTACGCGAAGTGCCCGGTGCTCGTGGGCTTTGGCATCAGCAGCGGCGAGACCGCCCGCGCGATCGCCCAGACCTGCAGCGGGGTCATCATCGGCTCGGCCCTGATCCGCTACGTGACCGCGCACCGCGAGGACGCCGTCGAGGCCGCCGGCAGCTGGATCTCCGAGATCCGGCGCGCCCTTGACGCGGCCTGATGCGGGCCTTCGGTTTTTTTGGGTAATGAAAACGGCCCGGGAGGAAAGCTTCCGGGCCGTTTCTGCTTTATCCTTACCACCTGACAGGATCAATCACGGAGTCACTGAAGATGAGCTGGATTGACCGGCTTCGCCCGAAAATCAAAACCGAGAACGTCCCCGCCCAGAGCCGGGTCCCCGAGGGACTGTGGAGCAAGTGCCCGAACTGCGAGCAGGTGATCTACAGCCACGAGCTCGAGGCCTCGCTCAACGTGTGCCCGAAATGCGGCTACCACATGCGCGTGGGGGCGCGCTCGAGGCTTGAGAATTTCCTCGACTACGAAGGGCCCCGCGTGGAGATCGGCCGCGAGATCGTCTCGAAGGATCCGCTGCATTTCGTCGACTCCAAGCCGTACCCGAAGCGCGAGGCCGACGCGATCGCGAAGACCACTGAAACGGAGGCCCTCGTGGTGATGGCCGGCGAGCTCAAGAGAAACCCGGTCGTGGCCGCCGCCTTTGAATTCGGGTTCATGGGCGGCTCCATGGGCTCGGCCGTGGGCGAGCGCTTCGCGCGCGGGGTCGGCTACTCCATCGACCACGGCTGCCCCTTCATCTGCTTTGCCGCCTCCGGCGGGGCCCGCATGCAGGAGGGGCTGCTCTCGCTCATGCAGATGGCGAAGACCTCGGCCGCCGTGGCGGAGCTTTCGAAGGCGGGCCAGCCTTTCATCTCGGTCCTGACCGATCCCACCATGGGCGGGGTGTCCGCTTCCTTTGCCTTCGCGGCCGACATCGTGATCGCAGAGCCCGGGGCGCTCATCGGCTTTGCAGGCCCGCGGGTGATCGAGCAGACGGTGCACGAGAAGCTCCCCGAGGGGTTCCAGCGCGCCGAGTTCCTGCTTGAAAAAGGCGCAATCGACATGATCGTGGACCGCCGCGACATGCGGAGCGTGATCGGGCGGATTCTCGCCATGCTCGCCGGCCGGCCCCCGAAGGGCTCGGCCGCCCGTGAGACGGCTCCGGCCGAATCCGAGGTGCAGGCGGCTCCCTGGTAGAGCGCCGGTTCTTAAAATGCACGGACGGCCCCGGAGTTGAGCAGGGCCGTCTTTTTCTTTCCTTTTTGTCAGAAGGCTGCGATGGCAGAAAAATCCCTTTCCGAGTGGCTCGCCTACATCGAGGACATGCACGGCGGCATGCAGGTGATCGACCTGGGGCTTGAGCGGATGCAGGAGATGATCCGGCGGCTCGGCATCCGCTTTTCGATTCCGGTTTTCACCGTTGCCGGCACAAACGGCAAGGGAAGCACCTGCGCGATGCTTGAGTCGGTGCTCAGAAGCGCGGGGCTTCGCGTCGGCATGCACACGTCGCCCCACATGCTGCGCTTCAACGAGCGGGCCTGGCTGCTCGGGCGCGAGGCGACCGACGACGAGCTCACTGCGGCCTTCGGCGAGGTCGAGGCCGCGCGCGGGGACCTGAAGCTTTCCTACTTCGAGTTCACGGGGCTTGCGATCCTGAGGCTTTTCCAGAAATCGCACCTTGACGCCCTCGTGCTTGAAATCGGGCTTGGCGCGCGGCTTGACGCGATCAACGCGATCGATCCCACGGTCTCGATCGTGACCACGGTGGGCATCGACCACACGGCTTTCCTCGGGCCCGACCGGGAGTCGATCGGGCGGGAAAAGTCTTTCGTCTACCGCGGGGGGCCGGGCCACGCGGCGGTCTGCGCAGACCGCGATCCGCCCGAGAGCCTGCTCGCGCACGCGCGCGAGATCGGGGCGGACCTGCGGGTGCTCGGGCGCGATTTCGACGTCGTCGAGCACGGCGACGGGACCTTCGACTACCGCGGCCCGCTTTGGGACCTGCGGGGGCTGCCGCGTCCCGCGCTCGCGGGCGAGATGCAGCTCTCGAACGCCGCCGGGGCGATCGCGATGCTCGAGGCTGCGGCGGGACTCCGGCTGGGGCTGCCCGTGACCCGGGCGGCGCTTGAAGAGGGGCTGCGGCGCGTGGCGATCACGGGGCGCTTCCAGACCGTCTCCGTTTCCCCGAGGATCATTCTCGACGCGGGCCACAACCCGCACGCGGCTCGCGAGCTGCTTCGCAATCTCCGGGACTCGGCTCCCCGCGAGGGTGGCCGCACCATTGCGGTGGCGGGGATGCTGCGCGACAAGGACCGCCGGCATGTGGCCGGCATCGTGAAGGACGAGATCGATCTCTGGCGGCTTGCCTCGCTCACCGGCCCGCGCGCGAGCACGGCGGCCGACCTTGCCGCCGAGTTCGAGGCCGCGGGCGTGCCCGCTTCCCGCGTGAAGCTTTTCGATGACGTGGCCTCGGCGCTTGATTTTTCAATCGGCGAGGCCTCGGGCGCTGATAGAATTATCGTATTCGGTTCATTTGTGACGGTTTCGGCCGCCATCGAGGCCCTTCGCGCCCGCGGCATCGCGGTGGCGGTGGTTCCTTAAAAAGAGAAAAGCCTCAAGGGCAGGAAGGCAGCAGAGCATGGGATTTGGTTTCTGGAAGAAAAAGGGCGAAGGGCCCGAGGACGAGAAGCGCCGGGCAACTCCTCCGCGCGAGGCGAAGTCTCCGCAGGAGAGCGACTTTCAGGTGCGGCTTCGCCGCATCGCGATCGGGGCCGCGGTCCTGCTCTCGGCCCTGGTGATCGCTGGTCCCTTTTTTGTGAGCCACCGGGCGATTGAGGCCGAATCCCCGGCGAAAACCGAGATTCCCCCGGCTCCTTCGGCCGCGGCTTCCGTTCCGAGCGAGGCGAGCGCGGTGGTGAAGGCTCCGGAAACAAGCGTTCCGGCGGCTCCCGCCGGGGCTCAGCCGATGGCGGGCTCCGGTCAGGGCGCTTCGCCCCAGGCGCAGGCACCGGCCGCCCAGCCCGCTCAGCCTGCTCAGCCCCAACCGGATGTGAAGAGCCCGAAGATCGCCTCGGCCGAAGATGCGGCCCGCGCAAAGGCGAAGGCTGATGCCGAGGCGAAGGCCCGGGCTGCGGAGATAGCCAGGCAGAACGAACGCGCGAAGGCCGCGCTCGACAAGAAGGCGAAAGAGGCTAAAAAGCAGTCCGAAGACCAGCTGGCGGCCGCGATTCAGCGCGAGTCGGGCCGCAAGGGCGCTGCGGCCGATGCCAGGGCTTCGAAGGACCAGAAGGCCGCGGGCGGCGCCTGGACGATGCCGCTGGGGGCCTTCTCGGATCCGGCCGCGGCGAAAAAAGTGGCGGCCACCGCGCGGGCGAACGGCGTGCCTGTGTCCGTTTCAACGGCTAAGAGCGGGGGCAAGGCCCTCACCCGCGTCACGGCCGGCCCCTTCAAGACGCGCGACCAGGCGGCCGCGGCCGAAGGGCGGCTTGCAATGGCGGGCCTGCGCGCCGGCGCGCCCCGCCAGTCGAAATAAGGAACAAGCGCACGGCCGACGGCCTTTCTCGAGCGGAGTAAACCCGGATGGATTTTTCTGCCTTTAACCAGATCGACTGGGTGATCGCGGCCGTGATGGGCCTCTCGGGCCTGCTCGGGCTGTGGCGCGGCGTGGTGCGCGAGGTCGTCTCCGTGGCCGGGTGGATCGCAGCCGTGATCCTGGTCTTCCGCTATGCGGCGGAGCTGGCCCCGCACCTCACGTTTTTCACGGCTTTCGGCGACATAGGCCGGGTGGCTGCGGCAGCCGCGGTGATTGCGTTTGCCACCGTGGCCGCCTTCGCTGTGGCCGGAGCGGTGCTCCGGCTTCTCATCAAGGCGGTCTCCGCAGGCCTGGGAGACAGCCTCCTGGGGCTGCTCTTTGGCTTTGCCCGGGGTTTTCTCATCGTGGCCCTCGGCGTTTTTGCCGCGAGCTTCACCTCAGCGCCCGAGGGGCTGTCCTGGCAGAAAAGCGCGCTGCTGCCCTACGTTGAAAAGGGGCTGTCGCTCATGCGCCCGCTCATGCCCGAGGCGCTTGTGCAGATGGAAGAGCTCGCGCAGCGCAGGCAGCGCGCGGCCCGCGCCGCCTGGGAGGCCAAGTTCAAGCTCTAGGGGCCGTTGCTTTCCAAAGGGCAGTCCCGCATGAAGGCGTCCAAATTTCAAAGGCCCGTCGCGCTTTTTAGTTAAAATGAGCGACGTTCGCTTTTTCTACCTTTTCGAGGACTCGACAAGTTATGTGCGGCATTGTGGGAATGGTTTCCGACTCTCCTGTCAACCAGCGTCTGTACGATGCGCTGCTTCTTCTGCAGCACCGGGGGCAGGACGCGGCGGGCATCGCGACTCTGGACGGGCTCACCTTCCACCATCACAAGGCTCTGGGGCTCGTGAACGAGGTGTTCCGAACCCGCAACATGCGCAACTTGAAGGGCAACGCGGGCATTGGCCACACGCGCTATCCCACCGCAGGCTGCTCCTCTTCTTCGGATGAGGCGCAGCCTTTTTATGTGAACGCGCCTTACGGCATCATGTTCGCGCACAACGGCAACCTGACCAACGCGACCGCGCTCAAGCAGGAGCTTTACGAAAAGGATCACCGCCACATCAACACCTCCAGCGACAGCGAGGCGCTTCTCAACGTGCTGGCCGACGAGATCAGCCGACTGGTGCAGGGCTCTTCGCTCACGGCCGACAAGGTGTTCGAGGCGGTGCGCGGCGTCCACCGCCGCATCCGCGGCGGCTACGCCTGCGTCGCGCTCATTGCCGGCAAGGGCCTGCTCGCCTTCCGCGATCCGAACGGCATCCGGCCGCTCTGCTACGGCTCCTACGTGAACGAGCGCGGCTTCACCGAATACATGGTCGCCTCCGAGTCCGTGGCGCTGATCGGCACGGGCTTCACGATGGACGGCGACATCGCCCCGGGCGAGGCGATCTGGATCGACATGCAGGGGCATATGTCGCGCTGCCAGTGCGCGGACAACCCGAAGCTCACGCCCTGCGCTTTCGAGCTCGTGTACTTCGCAAGGCCCGACAGCGTGATAGACGGCATCAGCGTGTACGGGGCGAGGCTGCGCCTGGGCGAGTATCTGGCCGATGAAGTGGCCCGCTCGATCAGCCTCAAGGACATCGACGTCGTCATCCCGATCCCGGATTCGGCCCGTCCCTGCGCGCAGCAGCTCGCTGCGAAGCTGGGGCTGCCCTACCGCGAGGGGATCATCAAGAACCGGTATGTGGGCCGCACGTTCATCATGCCGGGCCAGGCCGTGCGCAAAAAGAGCGTCCGCCAGAAGCTCAACGCCATGCCGGTCGAGTTCCGCGACAAAAACGTGCTGCTGGTCGACGACTCGATCGTGCGCGGGACGACGATGGGGGAAATTGTGGCGATGGTGCGAAGCGCGGGGGCGAAGAAGGTCTATGTTGCGTCCTCGGCTCCCCGCGTGTGCTTCCCCAATGTCTACGGCATTGACATGCCGACCCGCTCGGAGCTGCTTTGCGGCGACGGCAAGGGCGAGGACGAGGTGGCCCGCATCATCGGGGCGGACAAGGTGGTCTATCAGAGCGTCGACGGACTGCGCGGAGCGCTCTCGGACATGAATCCGTCGATCCCTGACTTCGACTGCTCCTGCTTCGACGGGCACTATGTCACAGGCGACATCGACGAGGCCTATCTCGAAAAGCTGGAAGCGGAAAAGCGGGCGGCCAAGGAAGCCGACAAGGCGCGGAAGGCTGAAGAGGACTGATATATCCGCGCCCCAGGCCTCGGGCACTGGCCCTTGCGCCTCTGAGCGCGGAGCGCCGCCCCAGGGGCGCGGCTTTCAGGGAGAAAAAAGAAGTGGAAAGCGAGCCTGAGAAACAGCGCCCGGCCGTCGTGGACAGCCTCGATCATCTGGTGCTTACGGTGGCGGATCCGGACGCGAGCGTGCGCTTTTACTGCCGGGTGCTCGGCATGAGGCGCATGGTCTTTGGAAACGGGCGGCTCGCCCTGGGCTTTGGCTGCCAGAAGATCAATCTCCATAAAAAGGGAGCGGAAATCGCCCCCTTTGCCGCGAAGCCCACGCCCGGCTCGGCCGATCTGTGCTTTCTCACGCGCTCGCCCCTGAAGCGCATCGAGGAAGCCCTTGAAGCCTGCGGCGGGAAGCTCGAGCTCGGGCCCGTGCGCCGAACGGGCGCGCAGGGGCCGTTGCTCTCGATTTATTTCCGGGACCCCGACGGCAACCTGATCGAGGTCTCGAACCCCCTTTGAAGAAAAGAGGCGCAGCCCGGCGGCTCATCGCCCGTTTGGGGCGCAAAGCGGCGGGCCGGAAGACGAGTCTGCCCGAAGCCTCCTTCGCAAGCGCCCGGAAAGGTGCTCTTTTGGGAAAGCCGTTTTTTTCGGTTTTCGCCGCCTTTAAAAGCAGCTTCTCTGAACGGATTGCCCGGCAAAGCCGCCGGGCCAGGCCCTCTCATAGCCCCCAGGTTTTCCGCGGCATTTTCCTTTTGCTCTGACAGTATTTGCTTTTTCATTGTTGGAAAGTGTATATTTTTAAACATTGGCTTTGACAAAAGCCATCCAGCGTCATCTTCCCGTCTTTACCGGGCCGGGCCGCGTTGACGAAGCTATTGGTGACATGACCGTTTTCTGGCCACAAGCCGGAAGCAGGTCCTCCAGTCAAATTCATTGTCCGAATTTGAAAGGAACGAATTCATGAACTCAAGCGAGCCGGCTCAGAGCCGGGCCGACGCCCCCATCACAGGGGCTGAAATCGTCTGTCGGGCTTTTGCGGCCGAAGGGGTGACCGAGGTGTTCGGTTATCCGGGCGGAGCGGTGATCCCGATCTACGACGAGATTTTCAAGCAGAACAAATTCCGGCACATCCTCACGGGCCACGAGCAGGGTGCGGCGCACGCCGCCGATGCCTACGCCCGGGCGACGGGACGCCCCGGCGTGCTGATCGTGACCTCGGGCCCCGGCGCGACGAACGCCGTCACAGGCATTTCCACCGCCTACAGCGACTCGATCCCCATGGTGATCATCACCGGCCAGGTGGGCACCGACATGATCGGCACCGACGCCTTTCAGGAGTGCGACACGGTGGGCATCACCCGCCCCTGCGTGAAGCACAACTTCCTCGTCCGCAGGGTCGAGGAGCTTGCCGAAACGATCAGGAAGGCCTTTTATATCGCGACCACGGGGCGGCCCGGTCCCGTGCTGATCGACATCCCGAAGAACATTCAGACGTCGCGCTGCGTGTTCCGCTACCCGGAACAGGTGAGTCTGCCCACCTACAAGCCTGTCGTGAAAGGGCACTCCGGGCAGATCAAGAAGGCGCTCGCCGCGCTTCTCGATGCCCAGCGGCCGCTCATTCTCGTGGGCGGCGGGGTGATTCTCTCAAACGCAGCGGATCTCATGAACCGCTTCGCCAACCTCACCGGCATGCCCGTGATCTCGACCCTCATGGGGCTCGGGGGCTTCCGCGGCACGGACCGCAAGTTCCTCGGCATGGCCGGCATGCACGGGACGCTCGAGGCGAACCTCGCGCTGCAGAACTGCGATGTCCTCATCAACTTCGGCTCCCGGCTGGAAGACCGGCTGATCTCGGACGTGAAGGATTTCGAGCGGCTGCCCCGCACGGTGATCCACATTGACGTGGATCCCTCTTCGATTTCAAAGCGCGTGACCGCGCACATCCCGATCGTGGGCGACGTGCGTTCGGTGCTCGCGGATATGGTGCGCCTGCTTGAGGAGGAAGACGTGCAGCCCGATACCGAGCAGCTCGCCCCCTGGTGGAACCAGATCGACGAGTGGCGCTCGCGCCGCAGCCTCGACTACCCGAAGACGGACGGGGTGATCATGCCCGAGGCCGTGGTGGAGCACACGCAGGCCGCCGCCCCCGAGGGCACCATTTACACGACCGACGTGGGCGAACACCAGATGTACGCGGCTCAGTACCTGAAGCTTGACCGCCCGCGCGAGCTCCTCACGAGCGGCGGCCAGGGCACGATGGGGTTCGGACTGCCCGCCGCGGTCGGAGCCTCGATCGCGAAGCCCGGCAGCCCCGTCGTCTGCTTCACCGGCGACGGTTCGATTCAGATGTGCATTCAGGAGCTCATCACCTGCAAGCGCTACGGGCTCGCCCCGAAGATCGTGATCTTCAACAACGGGTACCTTGGCATGGTCGCCGTCTGGCAGCGGCTGTACTGCGGCGGGCGGCTCTCGGAGACGACGCTCGACCCGCAGCCTGATTTCGTTGCGCTCGCCCGCGCCTACGGCCACGTGGGCTACCGCTGCAAAACCTACGAGGAGCTCGACGCGGCGCTCTCCGACGCGTTCGGCGCCCACAGGGACGACTGCTGCGTGCTTGACGTGCACATCAGCCGCGACGAGCCCGTGATCCCCATGGTGGGGCCGGGCGAAGGCCTCACAAGCATGATTCTGCGGGAGGGAGCCAAATGACCAGCGAACGCCATGTCCTATCCGTGCTCCTGGAAAACAAGGCGGGAGCGCTCTCGCGCGTGGTGGGGCTTTTCTCCGCCCGCGGCTACAACATCGACAGCCTTACGGTCGCGCCGACCGAAAGGCCCGATTTCTCGCGCATGACGATCGTGAGCCACGGCGACGCGGACCTGCTCGAGCAGATCACAAAGCACCTGAACAAGCTGATCGAAGTGCTCAAGGTGGTCGACCTCACCGAGGCTCCGTACGCCGAGCGCGACCTGATGCTCGTGAAGGTCCGGGCCTCGGGGCGGGAGCGCGACGAAATGATGCGGCTTGCGGACATCTTCCGCGGCCATATCGTCGACGTGACCGACAAGTCCTTCACGATCGAGATCACCGGCGACTCGGGCAAGCTCGACGCCTTCCTCGCGGCGATCGATCCCAAGCAGGTGCTGGAGACCGTCCGTTCGGGCGTCCTCGGCATCGGTCGGGGTGAGCATATTCTTAAAGTTTGACCGTTTTTTCTTTTCTTTTTTCGGGCCGGGGAACCGGACCATCTGGCGGGGGGCGCTGCGCCCCTTAGGAGATACTTACATGAAAGTCTATTACGACAAGGACTGCGACCTTTCGATCATCAAGGGAAAGAAAGTCGCCATCATCGGCTACGGCTCTCAGGGCCACGCACATGCCCAGAACCTCCATGACTCCGGAGTCGACGTCGTGGTGGGCGTGCGCGAGAACGGCGCTTCCTGGAAGAAGGCGACCGCCGCAGGCCTCAAGGTCGCTCCGGTCGAGGAAGCCGTCAAGGGCGCGGACGTCGTGATGATGCTGATCCCTGACGAGAACATCGCCAAGGTCTACCGCGAGCAGGTCGAGCCCAACATCAAGCAGGGCGCGGCTCTCGCTTTTGCGCACGGCTTCAACATCCACTACGGCCAGGTGATCCCCCGCGAGGACCTCGACGTCATCATGATCGCCCCGAAGGCCCCGGGCCACACGGTCCGCTCCACCTACAAGGCGGGCGGCGGCGTTCCGCAGCTGGTCGCCGTCTTCCAGGACAAGTCCGGCAAGGCCATGGATCTCGCGCTGTCCTACGCCAGCGCCAACGGCGCTGGAAAGGCCGGCATCATCGAGACCACCTTCCGCGAGGAGACTGAAACCGACCTCTTCGGCGAGCAGGCGGTGCTCTGCGGCGGCCTGGTGCAGCTCGTGAAGACCGGGTTCGAGACGCTGGTGAAGGCTGGCTACGCGCCTGAGATGGCCTACTTCGAGTGCTTCCACGAGATGAAGCTCATTGTCGACCTCATGTACGAGGGCGGCATCGCCAACATGGACTACTCGATCTCGAACAACGCCGAGTTCGGCCAGTACTGGACCGGCCCGAAGGTGGTGGGCCCCGAGGCCCGGGCTGCCATGGAAAAGTGCATTGCGGACATCCAGAGCGGCGTCTACGCCAAGGCCTTCCTTGAGGAGTGCGCCCTGGGCTACCCGGTGCTGCGCTCGATGCGCGCCCAGACTGCCCGCCATCCCATCGAGACCACGGGCGCGAAGCTGCGCGCCATGATGCCCTTTATCACGGCGCATCGCCTGGTCGACAAGAGCAAGAACTAAGTTTTTGAAAAAATGCGCTCCGGGGACCGCCTTCGGGCTCCCCGGACACGTTTTGTTTCAGGTCCGGGGGCCAGGCTTCCGGATCTTTTTGTTTTCCAGAGTAAAGTGTTCTCCTTATGAAGCGGGTCTCGAGCGCGCCGGGGGACGGCGCGGGACGCTTCCTTTTTGTTTTTTGGAGCACGAATATGGCCTGGAAGGCAAGTTTGATCGCGGCGGCCGCCGCTTTGTCGATTTCGCTGCCCGCTACGGCGCAGCCGGTTCTTACGCCCGCGCGCGGCGCTGAAATCTCCTGCTCGGTCACCGTCACCCGGCCGGTGGCAAACGACGAGGCGGTGATCACTCTCTCGCTGACCCGCCAGGCCAGGACGGCCCGCGAGGCTCAGGACAAGCTCCTTTCAGCGATGGCCCCCGCGATGCGCGCTATCCGGGGCTCCGTTCCGTCCTCGGAGGCCGAGTTCCAGACCGGGCAGCTTTACACGAACGCGAACTACAGCCAGAGAAAGCCTGGCGAAGCCTCGAAGATCGTTTCCTGGACCTCGCGCCAGAGCGTGACGGTAAGGCTCAGCAACCCCTCGCGGGCGGGCTCGCTCATTGAGGCGGCCACTCCGCACTTTGAATTCACGGGCCTCTCCTTCCAGGTTTCCAAGGGCGCGTCGCGCCAAAACCGCAGGGAGCTGATGGCTGACGCCCTGCGCGAGCTCGCCGACCGGGCCTCGGTCATCGCGCGCTCGATGAACCTGCCCGCTTCTGAAGTGAAGCTGCAGAAAGTGAACTTCGGGTCGACGGGAGGCCCCGTTCTCTATCGGCCGGTCCGAATGATGGCGATGGCGAAGGCCGAGGGCGCGGCCAATCCGGCGCCTGATCTCGCCCCGGGCCAGTCGGATGTCGAGCTCACGGCTTCGGCGGTCTTTTCGATCGGAGAGAAGACTGAGGTGCGGAAGTAGAACGGGTTTCCCGGAGCGGCCCGCCTGAATGTGCGCCCGCACCGGGGCTGTTAAAATGATCCCCCAACATTAGTGCTTTTTTGTCCTTGGAGTCTTTACATGGATAAGCGCATCTATCCCCATCCTTTCATCGCGAAGGAAGGCTGGCCCTTCATCGCGGGCACGGGTCTTGTCGCACTTGTCGTGACCGCTCTTGACTGGGATTTCCTGTCCCTGATCTGCTGGGCGCTTTTCGTTCTGGTGCTTCAGTTCTTCAGGGATCCCGCCCGTGAGATTCCGCAGGGCGAGAAGCTGGTGCTCTCGGTGGTCGACGGCCGGGTCCTCAAGGTGGAAAAAGCAGTCGACCCTTATACGGGGCAGGTCTCGCTTCTGATCGCCGTTTTCATGAATCTCTTTAACGTCCACAGCCAGAGGTTCCCGGTCAACGGCACGGTTCTGAAGAAGGTGTACCGGCCCGGAAAATACTTCAACGCATCGCTGGACAAGGCAAGCGCCGAAAACGAGCAGTGCGGGCTCGTGGTGCGCGCCTCCGATGGAAATCAGCTCACGTTTGTCCAGATTGCGGGGCTCGTCACGCACCGGATTCTCAACTACGTGAAGGAGGGCGACGTTCTCAAGGCCGGAGACCGCTACGGCTTCATCCGTTTTGGAAGCCGCGTGGACATGTATCTGCCGCTTAACGCCCATCCGAAAGTGGTGATCGGCGAAAAAGTCTGGGCGACAACCACCGTTCTCGCAGTGCTTGACGAGCCGGCAGGCGGCGAGCCCGCCCCCGAGCCGGAGGTGAGGATCACAGGCGGCGAGGAGGCAAAGCCCGAGGCCCCCGCCGAGACCATTGTGGTGGATGCGGGGAAAACCGAGGCTGCTTCGGCAGCGGCTGAGCCTGCCGCTGCCGGGGAAAGCGGCGCCTCCGGACAGAGCGCCGCTGCGGCCGTAGCAGAGGAGCCCGAAGCCGGGGCTGCCGCTTCTCCGGAGTCTCAGGAGCCGAAGGCCCCGAAGGACTCGGAGGTCCGCTAAGGCCGAGGCAGATCCGTCCCGCAGGCGGATTTCTACTGCGGGACTCTGATAGTGTTTTTTAAGTTTAATTTTTAGATTTAAAAGAATCTCAAGATGCCCAATGAACGTGTTCCAGGCCAGCGTGTCCCGTTGACTGAAATTGGCAAGCGCAACATCAATATGGTGCGGACCCGGGGGATTTATGTTTTGCCGAATCTCTTTACGACCGCATCGCTTTTCTGCGCTTTTTACGCCATTGTTCAGGCTTTGGGCGGGCACTATGACGTCGCCTCTCTCGCCATTTTCTTTTCCATGCTCTTTGACGGCTGCGACGGACGCGTCGCCCGCCTCACTCACACCGCAAGCGAGTTCGGCGTCCAGTACGACTCGATCGCGGACATGACGGCCTTTGGTGTGGCTCCCGCGATCGTGATCTACCAGTTTGCGCTCTCCGGACTTGGGAAAATCGGCTGGGCCGCGGCGTTCATCTACTGCCTGGGCGCCGGGTTGAGGCTGGCGCGCTTCAACACGAATGTCGGTGTTGTTGACAAGCGCTTTTTCCAGGGGCTTCCGAGCCCTGCGGCCGCAGCTCTCATCGCGGGGTTCGTCTGGCTCGCGGTGGACAACAGGCTGCCGCCCTGGATCGTGGACGCCCTGCCCTGGGTCGCGGCCTTCCTGTCGGTGTACGCGGGACTCACGATGGTCTGCAACGCGCCTTTTTTCTCCGGCAAGAACCTCGCCGTCGTAAAGACCGTGCCGTTCTGGTTCCTGCTTGTGGCCGCCGTCCTGTTCATTCTGATTTCGAGCAACACATCGCTTTCCGTCTTCATCATCTTCTGCATCTATTCGGTCTCGGGGTATGTCTACCAGGCCTGGCTGTGGTGGAGGGGAAAGCCGAACCCGGTGAGGCCCGAGCGCACTGAGTAAAAGCCGCGGCTTCGCGGGGAAAAGTTCTGACGCCGGATCTGTGCGCGGTTCCGGCGTTTTTCTTTCGCGCTGCAGCCGCTAAAATGCAGTTGTCTTCCTTGAGGAGTCTGCCATGCCGTTTCTTTTTGCACCGCCCGCTCAGGCCGTGCTGCCGATAGAAGGCGAAAAAGATCTGTATTTTCCCCTCCACCGCGTCTACCACATCGGACATAACTATGCGGAGCACAACAGGGAGCTTTCCGCTCCGGACGAACCGGTCATTTTTTTAAAGCCGGTGGACGCCGTGGTGCCGATGGTCTCAGGCCGGACGGCCGAAGTGCCGTATCCGCCGGAAACCAGCAATTTCCAGCATGAGATCGAGCTGGTCGCAGCACTGAAGGCGGGAGGCCGGAACCTGTCGGCGGAGGAGGCCCGGGCCTGCATCTATGGCTTTGGCGTCGGCATCGACTTCACCCGCCGCGACCTGCACCTCGCGCTGCGGGGAAAAGGACAGCCCTGGGAAAAGGGCAAGACGGTCGATGACGCGCTTCCCGTGACCGAGCTGCGCCCGATTGAGCGCACTCCGGAAATGGACAATCTGGAGATCTGGCTCTATGTCAACAATGAGAAGCGTCAGAGCGGATCGACCTCTCAGATGATGTTTCCGGTGCCGGAGCTTATAGCGCACCTCTCGAAGTACTGGGAGCTCAAGCCCGGCGACATCGTCTTTACGGGGACGCCGGCCGGTGTGGGTCCGGTGCAGAAAGGGGACGTCCTCAAGGGCGGGATTTCAGGAGTCGGGACTTTTGAGCTGAAGATTGTCTGAGCCGAATCTGCGGGGCCGGCCGCTGCGGGACGGTCATGACGCTGCCGAAGAGCTCTGCGCCATTTCCGAGGCCTCCTTGTCCATGGAGGCCGTTTCTATTTCCTGGGCCAGATCGGCAACGGCGCTCGCATAGAAATAGCTGCGGTTATAGGAAAGGATTGCTGCGAAATTGCGGGTTCCCAGGCGGTATTCCGTCATGAGGTTCCCGTCCGGATCCTTGGTGGGAAGATTGACGACAAGCAGCGGCTCGTCATCCGGAAGATCGATTTCTAGATCCGGGACAAAGCCGTTTTTGAGCACCTCGCCCAGCGTGGTGTTGGGCTGAATGCCTCCCTTCACGAGGCCCAGGTTCGCGCCGGTTTCGGGCGTGCAGGTAAAGTAGGCGGGCAGGCCCCGCACCCAGCCGCTGTTTGCCAGATAGTTCGCCACGGAGCCCACGGCGTCAGCCGGCGAATTCACCAGGTCGATCTTTCCGTCATGGTCGTAGTCGACCGCGAGCTTTCGCACCGATGAGGGCATGAACTGCACCATGCCGATGGCGCCGGCAAAGCTCCCGAGAACGGAGGTGGGATCCAGATTCTGTTCGCGGACCAGAAGAAGAAACTCGGTTAGTTCTTTGCGGAAATAGTCGGCCCGCCGTTTGTAGTCAAAAGACAGGGTACAGAGGGCGTCCAGCACCCGGAAGCCGCCCTGATTGCGCCCGTAGACCGTTTCGACGCCGATAATCGCGGCAACAAAATCGCGCGGCACTCCGAACTGGTCTTCCGCATCGGAGAAAGCCTGTTCGTTTTCATCCAGAAAGAGGCACCCGCCCTGGATCCTCGTCCGATTCACCATGCGGCGGCGGTACGCGGCCCAGTTGCTTCGTGGCGCGGCGCCCGACGCTTTGGGCTTCGGGGTCATCAGTTGCTCGACTCGCGGAGAGTAGGTGGCCAGATCCAGGGTGCCAGCGATGAAGTTTTTGGGCAGCTGGGTCGCGGCTGACGTTTCATCGATATAGGCCTGCACCTCTTCAAGGGAAGAGTAGGGAAGAGACTCGCTTGACTGCTGCGACTTGAGGCTCAAGTCCGACACCTGGGCGCAGACGATCGCTGGCAGCCCGGGTATCGCGGCTGTCAGGGCAAAAGTCAGCAGTTGCCGTCTGGTCAGAGTCATGCCTTAAAGTCGAAATCGTCAAGATATTTCAATTATAGAGTCGATTGACAGAACGATAAGCCCGTTCAGCTCACGGATAGAGCGTTCTGAATTTTTTTAAGAAAATTAGAAATTTCTAATCTGCCCCTACGAAGAACTAATTCAAAAATTCCATGTTTTTAAAGGATGTAGCCATATGCATAGAACAATGGCGTGACTGTTATTGATGGTACTTTGGGAATATCCCCAAAACCAAACGAAGCGAATTGAAACGGCAAATTAGCTGAAGTACTGGTTATGGAAAAAATTAAAGCTTGGTTATCTGAGATGAACCGCTTTATGTTGTGTAGATTTGATGACAGGCTATCTTGACAAAAGAAGAGAAATTGGTAAAATTTCAAATCTCATGCGGGAGTAGCTCAGTTGGTAGAGCGCAACCTTGCCAAGGTTGAGGTCGCGAGTTCGAGACTCGTCTCCCGCTCCACTTTCTAGAAATAGAAAGCAAGGACGGCGCGATAGCAAAGCGGCCATGCACCGGATTGCAAATCCGTAGACGGCGGTTCGACTCCGCCTCGCGCCTCCACATCAAATTGCGGGAGTAGCTCAGTTGGTAGAGCGCAACCTTGCCAAGGTTGAGGTCGCGAGTTCGAGACTCGTCTCCCGCTCCAATATTGGTTCGGGCATCTCCTCGTTGTGTAAACCTTTTTATCCAATTGCAGAGGCTTACTGATGGTGGGGGTTATTTTCAGCAACTAATGAAAGTTTTTTCCCATATTCGACCCCTGGCTGATCAAAAGGATTAATGCCAAACAAGGCTCCCAACATCGTAGTTTTGTGCTCATACATTGCCATCAGAGAGCCAAGCCTGCGTGGGGTTAGTTCATCAATTGCGATCGTTGTTACACCATTAAAGTATGGTGTTAGGGGGTCTCGAGCGACCAATGCCTCTGCTTGTGCTCTAGCGTTAGATAAAAGAACTTTATTCAGTACTGAATGATTGTGCCCTGGTTTTTCACACCAGATAATATCGACACTAGTCTTACCTGTTCCTTCCCTAAGCCACTGGAAAAAAGAGTGTTGAGACTCGTCGCCGTGTCCTCCCCACACGCCCTGTCCAGTACTACCAATCACTGGCATTCCGTTAGTTTGACGAGATTTACCAAGGCTTTCCATTTCTAGTTGTTGAACCCAAGAAACAAACATCCGAATGTTAGAGCAAAGGGAAAATGTCACATGCCAGCACAACGGGACTATGTCACACCCTAGCAAAGCGATTATGACACCAAAAATTCTCCGCCAAAGACAGAAATTGAGAGCCCCCTGGGGCCCTTTATCGTCTTCATGGAGAACACCCTGCCCACGCTCTGTCGGGCGCTCGCCTCAAATGGGCTGAAGCCCGTGCGGGCTGTGGGCAGGTTGGGAAAAAAGATCTTCTGAGAGCCTGTGTTGATTTCATTATTTGCCAGATCTGTTTTTCCGCTGCTTCAGCTTTTCTTCGAGTTCACGGGCCTTTTGGTCACGCTCTTTTCTCTGGGCCTGCCGTTGCTTCGCTTCAGCCATTTCGCATTCCAGCTTCATGACGAAGCCGTTGGGTCGCAAATCTTCCTTCTCAATGATTCGATCCAGGCATGCGTCTATGGTCTTCGATGACTCAAGGTATTCCGTGCGCTCGAGCGTTTTTCTTTTCCGGGCTTCAAAGCAGAGCAGATGTTCTTTGCCCCGTGCATCCCGGTAGACCATTTCCGGCGCACGGCCATCCGGGTACTCGATGACGCTGACTTTCTTGCCCATCAGCTCAAACTTCCGAGCGCTCGCATTCTTGAGCTGCAGGATCGACCCCCCGAAGGAGACGCTCAGAGATTTGCTCAGAACGCGTTCGTGCCACCAGGCGCATATGCGTTCAATCTCGGGCATACTTTCTTCAGCCACCGCACAGTTTGCGCTCAGGGGTTCTCTTGGGTCGATTCCAAACCGCTGATTGAAATCCCTGATCAGTTCGTCCATGCGCTGATTGGCGGTGGCCATGTCTTCGATTCCCATGACCCTGAACTCATGCGGCCAGCGCCCCTGCAGCGTCTTGAACAGGCGTTCTATCCGGCCTTTTGCCTGCGGGCTCTGAGCGAATATCTGCTCGATCTGAAGCTTGTCGCAGACTCTCTGAAACTGTGTGCCCTCTACATTTTTGGACCGGCCCTGAGCCAACGCGCGGAAAGTGCCGTGCCGATCGCTGTATAGCGCAAGGGGGATTCCGTGCGCCCTGATGTATTGGAGCAGCACGGTCATATAGCCCGCCGCGGTCTCCGAGGGAAAGAACCCGGCAGCGGCGATTCTGCCGGTCGCATCGTCAATGAACGCGATTAATGAGCACTCTTTCTGACCGGGGCCGAACCATCTGTGCGGGCTGCCGTCGATCTGAACCAGCTCGCCGAACCTTGACCTTCTGCGCCTCAGAAAATGACCGGCTCTTCTGAGCCCCTGCTCTGAGGCCTGAGGGCTGAGTTCTCTCAGAATCTTTCGAACAGTTTCCTTCGACACTTTGATCCCTTCGTTTTTCACAAGGTACTGAGTCAGGAGCGTCGGAGGGAAATCCTGATATTTTGTAACTGCCAGTTCTATGATTTTTAAACGAATATCGTCTGGCAGGCGGTTGCTCGGGGGCCGCCCTTTGTTGCCATGGGGCGGATCTGCGGCTTCGCCCCTTTTCCAGGCGGCCAGCCTGCGATAGAACTGGCGAATGCTCAGCTTCATCGCTTTGGCTGCCTCCGGCACCGAGAGCAGGCCGTAGGCGACCTGTTCGAAAATCTCCTCTGTGCCGGTCTGGGACTTCGGGGCTCTTTCAGGAAGCGAGTTTTTCATGTGCGACTCCTAAAAAACAGGCTCTCTGAAGTGATTGTGTGACAAAATCGCTTTGCCGGGGGCTGTCATGCAGATTGCCGGCTTATGACAGAGTCGCGTTGCCGGACCATGACATAGTCCCGTAGTTTTCCGTGACATTATCGCGTTGCTCTAACAAGAAACAAACATCCGAATGTTAGAGCAAAGGGAAAATGTCACATGCCAGCACAACGGGACTATGTCACACCCTAGCAAAGCGATTATGACACCAAAAATTCTCCGCCAAAGACAGAAATTGAGAGCCCCCTGGGGCCCTTTATCGTCTTCATGGAGAACACCCTGCCCACGCTCTGTCGGGCGCTCGCCTCAAATGGGCTGAAGCCCGTGCGGGCTGTGGGCAGGTTGGGAAAAAAGATCTTCTGAGAGCCTGTGTTGATTTCATTATTTGCCAGATCTGTTTTTCCGCTGCTTCAGCTTTTCTTCGAGTTCACGGGCCTTTTGGTCACGCTCTTTTCTCTGGGCCTGCCGTTGCTTCGCTTCAGCCATTTCGCATTCCAGCTTCATGACGAAGCCGTTGGGTCGCAAATCTTCCTTCTCAATGATTCGATCCAGGCATGCGTCTATGGTCTTCGATGACTCAAGGTATTCCGTGCGCTCGAGCGTTTTTCTTTTCCGGGCTTCAAAGCAGAGCAGATGTTCTTTGCCCCGTGCATCCCGGTAGACCATTTCCGGCGCACGGCCATCCGGGTACTCGATGACGCTGACTTTCTTGCCCATCAGCTCAAACTTCCGAGCGCTCGCATTCTTGAGCTGCAGGATCGACCCCCCGAAGGAGACGCTCAGAGATTTGCTCAGAACGCGTTCGTGCCACCAGGCGCATATGCGTTCAATCTCGGGCATACTTTCTTCAGCCACCGCACAGTTTGCGCTCAGGGGTTCTCTTGGGTCGATTCCAAACCGCTGATTGAAATCCCTGATCAGTTCGTCCATGCGCTGATTGGCGGTGGCCATGTCTTCGATTCCCATGACCCTGAACTCATGCGGCCAGCGCCCCTGCAGCGTCTTGAACAGGCGTTCTATCCGGCCTTTTGCCTGCGGGCTCTGAGCGAATATCTGCTCGATCTGAAGCTTGTCGCAGACTCTCTGAAACTGTGTGCCCTCTACATTTTTGGACCGGCCCTGAGCCAACGCGCGGAAAGTGCCGTGCCGATCGCTGTATAGCGCAAGGGGGATTCCGTGCGCCCTGATGTATTGGAGCAGCACGGTCATATAGCCCGCCGCGGTCTCCGAGGGAAAGAACCCGGCAGCGGCGATTCTGCCGGTCGCATCGTCAATGAACGCGATTAATGAGCACTCTTTCTGACCGGGGCCGAACCATCTGTGCGGGCTGCCGTCGATCTGAACCAGCTCGCCGAACCTTGACCTTCTGCGCCTCAGAAAATGACCGGCTCTTCTGAGCCCCTGCTCTGAGGCCTGAGGGCTGAGTTCTCTCAGAATCTTTCGAACAGTTTCCTTCGACACTTTGATCCCTTCGTTTTTCACAAGGTACTGAGTCAGGAGCGTCGGAGGGAAATCCTGATATTTTGTAACTGCCAGTTCTATGATTTTTAAACGAATATCGTCTGGCAGGCGGTTGCTCGGGGGCCGCCCTTTGTTGCCATGGGGCGGATCTGCGGCTTCGCCCCTTTTCCAGGCGGCCAGCCTGCGATAGAACTGGCGAATGCTCAGCTTCATCGCTTTGGCTGCCTCCGGCACCGAGAGCAGGCCGTAGGCGACCTGTTCGAAAATCTCCTCTGTGCCGGTCTGGGACTTCGGGGCTCTTTCAGGAAGCGAGTTTTTCATGTGCGACTCCTAAAAAACAGGCTCTCTGAAGTGATTGTGTGACAAAATCGCTTTGCCGGGGGCTGTCATGCAGATTGCCGGCTTATGACAGAGTCGCGTTGCCGGACCATGACATAGTCCCGTAGTTTTCCGTGACATTATCGCGTTGCTCTAACAAGAAACAAACATCCGAAGCCTTTCGTCATATGGCAAAATACATTGCAGCATAATCCCTAATCGAGTTGCATTCCAGTAAGAAATTAATGCTAAAAGGGCGGCAAAATTCCTGTTTAGGGGGGAATTAGCGACATGGCAGTCCATATCATATGCACCAGCTAGGAATTCGCTAAAAATTTCTGGCCCTAAAGCAATGACATCTGGAAGGCCGACAGATCCCCAGACTGAAAATCGTCCTCCCACCCAGTCCCACATAGGGAAAAGATTTTCTTTTGGTAAATTTAAAATATTTGGCGCCTTAGGATTAGCTGATACAACCACAATATGTTTAGCTCTGTCTGTTCCTTTAATACCAGATTCCTGAAGCCATTTATCTATTTCTGCGGCATTGACTAGAGTTTCTCTAGTTTTAAAGCTTTTACTAGAAACAATGATCAAAGTCTTGTAAGGGTTAACTGTACCAACGATTCTGTCAAAAATAATTCCATCTACACTGGATAGAAAATGAATCTGAATTTTAGGATTGACTTCATGAAATGCATGGTACAAAGCTTTCGGGCCCACCTCTGAACCGCCAATTCCAATATTAATAATGTCAGTAAAACTATCTCCTTTACAGCCTTTTAATTCTCCAGATCTAATTTTTTTGGCAAACAAAAACATTTTCTGTTTAGCTTGATTTATTTCTTGATAGTGAGGGGCATTGGCGGTTTGAGAACGTAATGCTGTATGAAGTGCTGCCCTATTTTCAGTACGGTTTACTAAATTACCATTCATCATAGATAAGAAATTTTCCATTAATTTCCTATCTTCAGCAAAAGAAATTAATCGGTTAAGGTCAGACATAGTTAGCCTTTGGCGACCAAAATCCAACCTTATTCCACAATCTTCAAAAGAGACAACTCCATCTCCATCTCTTAAGAAAGGAAGTACCGTTACGGGTGATGAGGACATTCTGTTAATTTTTCCTTTTTATTCGTATTCTAATTTCAATATTAGATATTTTACAATAACTAAAATTTTTAATTCTTGCAAATTTATTCATTGTAATTTCTTTGGTGCAAGATATGCAAGAAAAATTTTAGTAAACTATAAAAGAAAGCAGTTTATTTTATTTACGAATCAGAAAAATTCCCTTCAACAAATATAATTTATTAAATATGAAGTTTCTTATGATATCTATAACAAAACAAATAAAATAGATAGACACTGTTGCAAATACATACCATATAATAAAATAATTTTTATCAAAAAAATTTTCAGGGTTAAACAAACGCCTAAAAAATATTGGATAAAGCATGCCGCAGTGGATAAGATAAACGGGAAAAGATTTCTGTGATAGTAAGTCAATAAAAGATGGAAGTTTTGGCTTTAGTGTAATACAGATCGAAAATAACAATACAGTTAGAATGATGATAGGTGATTTCTCAACTGTCCATATAAAAAAATCTGGAGAAATGCTTTTTGTATATTTAGCAAAAAGGAACTCAGAAAATAAAATTAATGAAAAAATAAGGCAAGCTAAAAATATTAAAACTTTTCTATATTTTATAAGATATTCTATTTTTTGTTCATAAATATATATTCTTATAAATCCACCAACTAAATAAAGAAGAATGAAGATATCAATTTTGCTATTTATATTAAAGTAGTTTTGAAGAGTAAAGGTTGGAATAATAGAAGAAATACAAAAAATTAAGAGTATTAATTTTAATATTTTATCTTTAAAATTTAACAAAATACTGTTAATGAATGGAACGAAAATAATTAACAAAAAATATGTACTCATGAACCAATATTTAGCTGTTATTATTGGGAAAAATTGTGAAAAAAGTCCATGAGGAACAAATTTCAAGTGTGCGGAAATGTAATAAGAAAAAATAGAATAAAATAAAACAATTGAATAAAGAGAAAAAAGGTGACTTAAATTTAATTTGTTTTTTTTACAAAGCAAAAATCCTGAAATTAAAACAAAAACACAATTTCCAATTCCGCCTCCCATACGAGCAATCGCAAAAAACCACCAATTTAAACTAATAGAATGTAATGAATTAAAATCAACAGGACTATGATCTGTAAAATGAAAAGCGATTATTCCTAGCATAGCAAATATTCGCATATATTGAATCGATGTGATCTTGTCTTTTACCGAAGCCATTGTTATGATATTTAAAAATAATTTATATAAATATCAAATTCATATCATAATAAAAAATATGAACTGATATGGTTCACGAATAAGTGTTTAGCGCTTAATGGTAACACATAAAATGATATATAATATTTGAATATTATAAAACGATAGGTTCTTGTTATGAAGATATTTTTAACAGGCGGTGCAGGATTTATCGGTTCTCATACCGCAGTTGTGTTGCTAAAAGCTGGCTATGAAGTTGTTATTTATGACAATTTTTCAAATTCTCAACCATCAGTAATTGATCAAATAAGCAAAATTGCAGGGAAAAGACCAGAAACGATTGAAGGGGATATTAGAGATAAAGAAAAGCTACTGCAGGCTTTAGCTAATGTTGATGTTGTTATTCATTTTGCGGGTTTAAAAGCCGTAGCTGAGTCAGTCAAAGAACCACTTAAGTATTATGAGAACAATGTCAATGGAACTTTAGTATTATTAAGAGCAATGAATGAAAAAAAGATAAAAAGAATAATCTTTTCTTCTTCCTCTACTGTTTATGGTATTCCAGATAAATTGCCTTTAACAGAAAATTCACCTACTGGAGGTGTTTCAAATCCGTATGGGAGAACAAAACTTCAGATCGAAGAGATCTTAAAAGATATTTGCGCGGCAGATCATTTATTTAGTGCGGTATGTTTAAGATATTTTAACCCTATCGGTGCTCACGAATCTGGATTAATAGGTGAAAATCCAAATGGTATTCCTAATAATCTTTTGCCGTATGTAGCTAAAGTTGCGCATGGAATATTGCCTTATGTTCGAGTTTTTGGTTCAGATTATCCAACTTTAGATGGAACTGGGGTCCGAGATTATATTCATGTTATGGATTTAGCAGAAGGCCATGCTTTATCTATTCCTTACATAGTTAAAAATTTAGGATGGAAAGCCATTAATTTAGGCTGTGGTAAAGGATATAGTGTTCTAGATATTATTCATGCCTTTGAAAGAGCAAGTGGGAAAAAAATACCATATAAGTTTTTGCCAAGACGGCCTGGAGATATAGCAGCAAATTGGTGTGATCCATCCTTGGCCCATACTTTGTTACATTGGGTTGCGAAAAGGGATTTAAATGATATGTGTAGAGATTCTTGGAATTTTGAGCTTCAATATCAAAAAAAATAAATCTTCTTAAAAAAGTTTCAACGCATATAGCGTTGAAACTTTTTTTATTTAAAAATCAGATAGCTTTTGCATACGATTTAATTCTTAACAAGGGAATGTTAAAAATTCGTAAAGAACGTTCTTCTGGAGCTTTTCTCCATTCAATAATCTTGAATAAAGAAATAGTAAAAAATACTTTATTTGGAGTCAGATATTTTATGTAGAGAAAAGGTATACCTAAAATTTTTGTTTTAATACGAGTTTGTTCTATTTTTTTCGTAAAAATAGGTATTATTTTAAAAATACTGATGCGGAAAGTATCAACAATATTTTTGTTTAATGAGGTGTTAGATAAAGAAGGGTATTCATTTATTTTTTTATAATTATTTGCAATATCGAACCAAATTCCTACAGTTGAAATATTAGACCTGTCAAAATCAGTTCCTCCTAAAGCAAGCCATTCTAAATGATTTCTGAACCATTCCGGATATGATTGAAGCAGTAATTGATTATTCCATGGCTTTTGATTAGTACCAAAATGTACCATTTTAGCTAAAGGTGCATAGCCATGATGAGCGTGGCAGACGAATTCATTCCAAGAAAATTCGTTAGGTTTGATGTTTTTATCTTGGTAAAGCAGTTGAATAACAGCTTGGTCTAAATTTTTCAGATGATTAGCCCATTTCATAGATAGAGAATAGCAGTAAGCAGCTAAATCTTTATAGTTTGGGAGATCATCGTTGACGACCATTACGGCATTTATGTGGCTGTCCCGTACCATGTCATAACCAGGAACGGGTTTAATGAACTGATCACCAACTGTCCATACTGTATTCCAATTTAAGTCTTTTGCTTGTCCGATCGGTCCGTATTTCTCTAATTCAGATATGTCGCCTTGTACACATATATCACAATCAAGCCAAATGACTGTTTTATATTCATCTAGAAGATTAAAAATTTCAAAATGGGCCGCTGTTAGTAAAGAATTAGGATTAGTCCATCTACCGTTTTTTGGTAATCCTTTATCAGACAGCATAAATTTTTGGAAAGAAGGGTCGAAACTAAATTCCTTCAAAATTACGCGTGGAATTTTTTCTAATGCTTTTATATTTTGAGTTTGAAGTTTTGTATGATATATGACTATGTCAAACTCTTTATGTGGCATATACTTATTTAATCCTAATGCCACATTCCCTGCTGCAAAAATAATATTATCAGAGCAAATTAAAAAATAAGCTAATTTTTTTTTCATTTTCTCACCTTTTAATCAGTCTCTGTAAAAAGCTTGATCACACCATAGTGTAGCTTTTGAATGTAAAAAGTCTTCAAGTTTATTGGCAGGATTGGATTCGGCTATTTCTGTTTGAATAATATTAGAGCGTGTTGATAATTTATCAAAATTATTTTTTATAGCCTTAATAATGTCAGAACTTTTAATGTTTCGCACGCATTTGTAATTATAAAAACACGGTTGATGTTGAGGATCTCTTAAATTTTTTGCGCATAAATCACAATAGTCTATAGCTTTGACTAGTATATTATTTTTATAAAATGTACAACTGATAGGTTCTCCGGTTGACTGGAGAACTAGAGAATTACAATTTGCTGCCTTTGCTAAATGAATCAAGCCCCCTACACCACCAATAAAAAATAATGAATTCTTTAATAATCTTAAAGAGTCTAAAATATCTAAACCGCGGCAATCCTTTACAGATTTTAATAATCTATCTTTTTTCCCGCCGAGCTGAACGAAAGAAACTTTATCTGAAAAATAGTCTATGATAGGTTGCATAATTTCACAAGGAATAGCTTTATAGTTCTGGAGCCCGCCCGTCATAATACATATATATTGATCTTCTTTATTTTTTATTGGGAAACCGAAGTCTAATGGTATCTTTATTTCTATTTCTCCAGACAGCCCCATTCTTTCACAATATGTGGTAATCATATGTTTTCTTGGCCAACAAGTAACATTATTTTTAAAAGATGGAGCAAGATATTTATAACTGCTAGCAGTAATAAACGTTGGCTCTAAATCTTCAACCATAGCCTGTTCTATAAGCTTCGATCCTTCATTGCTGTTCAATTTATTGAAAGTAAACCAATCGATAGCTTCAACATAAGGGCATAGTTTAGTTAAGTTCTTAAAATTTGTACCAATGATAGCTTTTTCACCAGTTAGTTTAAAATAATTGTAGGCTGCGGCTAATAAGACAAGATTATCTCCCATGCCTGACCAAGTAAAAAATAATTTTTTCAATTTGAATTTCCTTGTCTTTTAGAAAAGTAACAATGTATTATACACGGCGAGAATTTGATGATAATCTGCAACTATATTAAAAAAGTAATTAATAGAGCAATTCATGCCGAAGGCTAACTCTGTTTTGCCGAACAACAGCTGAATTACTGATTAAAAATAGTTATACTACAGTATTATGTAAATAGCATATAGGTTGTTTGTATGGTTGATTTTACAATAATGCGACGAATGAATCGAAGGAGACGCGGACAAAAACCTAGATGTAATCGAGTATCATAATATGCCTGACCATTGCTTTCACACAGAAAGGGGATACGGACGTTTTTCTGGATTGTCAAGCGTATGTCGATTTGCCCCCCAGGGGAGGAGATGCGGACGTTTTTCTGGACCAAATTAATGTACTAAAACCCGCCTTTGACGGAACTCCAGGGGACTGAGTCCACCTAGTGAAACCTTGATTCGTTTTCGGCAGTACCAGCGCATGTACGCCTCGAGGTGATTGATAAAGTTTTCCAGCGTGACGCCTTCCCAGCTCCTGTTGTATACGTGGTCAGCCCAAACTGTTGAGGCGTAGTTTCCCTAACGGGGCATGCGCAAGCATGCCCCAACTTTAAAAATCTCAATTAAAAAGCTCAAATCGAAGAATCAGCATCGAGCCGCCGCACCAGTGCGCGCATGATCAACACTTGCGCGCACCCATTATTGCGGCGGCGAGCGTCGAATTTCATCTGCCGCCACAACCTGATTCCCATAACCATTCCTGCCGATGCACTTGTAGCGCCAGCTCTTCGTGTGATGAGGAGGCTTCACAGCAATACGTCCGCGGTCGTCATGAGGAAGGTTTTCTCTTCCTCGCCGCCTAGTGATATTCGGGTGCGGCGGGAGCGCACTATAAAAAACGCAGTTTCATAGACTTGAACTATTGCATTTTCCTGCGTTTTCCCGCCGCCTTGAGCCGGATCGTCACTACAACATTGGCCTTCGTGGTCCTGAGAAAATATTCTTAGCTGCTCTCCGACTTAAGCCGCAGCCCTCGATCTGCCGGCTTTGATAGGCTGAGGCCTGTATTCCATGCCTTTCTCACAGAGTATTCTCCAGGCGATGCGGGCGAGCTTTGCCGCGATGGCGCAGACCTTGACGCCGTATTTCTTTCCGGACGCCTTGATCTTCCGGACCCATTCGCCAAGAGTTCCCTCGAGCCTGTCAGCCATGATCATCAAAGCCGCGGCCCCCTGAACTAACATGGATCTGGGGTGTTTCGGCCCTCTCTTCGTAATGTGGCCCAGGGTGTCCCTGTCTCCGGTCGAGTTCTGGCGGGGCACAAGGCCGAGAGACGCCGCAAACTGCCGGCTGTCGCGGAAGCGGGAGGCTTCCCCGCAGTGCGTGAGGAGAGCGCCGGCGCATTTGGGGCCAATGCCCGGAATTGTCATCAGACGCTTCGAGTCCTCGTTTGCACGCACGAGTTCGTCATACTTCTGTCCGGCCTTTTTCTCCCATTCAGAGGCCTCGAGCCAGGAGTCCCGCAGCATCAGGAGGGCTTCCTCGGCCAAAGGCGTCAGATCTTTCGTATGCGTCTCTATGAACTCCGGCAGGTGTTCGGCTATGAACCGGCTGGTTTGAGGACTGCTTAAACCATATTCGAGCAGCAGGGCGTGAATTCGGTTTCCGAATTCTATGCGGGTCTTCATGTAGCCCTGATAGATGCGCTGCAGGGACTGGAGATCCTGCTGCGCCTGGGTTTTCGGGACCACAAAGCTGATGCCCGGAATGTACCAGGCCCAGGCGATGTAGGCGGCATCAAGCATGTTGTTCTTCTGATGTCCGCATCTGATCCGCTTCACATCCCCGGGGTTCAGGAGGCGTCCGTCGTGCCCCAGCGCTTTCACCTTGCGGACGAAGCAGTGGCTTCCGCCGCAGGCCTCCATCAGAACGGAGGCCCGGGGCATGTTCGCAAGCCTTTCCAGCAGCTTTTCCTTCGAAATGCGGGGCAGCTTCAGGGCTATCTTCCGATCTTTGTCAAAACCAACAACATCACAGTGAGTTTTGGCAAGGTCGATGCCGATGACAACAGCGGGATTGTTTGAGAGGGTAGAATTCATGGCGGAGCGCTCCTTGGTTTTGGATACCTCAGTTATAACCCCGGGCGGGGTTGTGTTCTGAGAAGCAAGGGCGCTCTTTTTGTTTTCAGCTACAGTTTTCATGATGGATGGTCACCGCGAGTAAGGCCCCGCCGTAGGGGGCTGACCATCTCATTAACATCTCGTTTTTCAGCCTCCCGAAAAAGCCTTCGCAGGCGGAATTGTCCGGGCTGCACCCCTTTCGGGACATGGATCGGACAAGGCCCGCGTGCTGGGTCAGAGAGATCCACTCAGGCCAGCGATAATGGCACCCACGATCCTAATGAATCACCGGGTGTTCTCCTGCCTTCAGAATTGAGATTGCTTTCTTAAGCATCAGGTTGGCCAGATCCGAGCTTGGGCTGGTTCCTATGGTCCAGGCCACTGGCATCCCGTCAAAGCAGTTGATAATCGGAGATAAATAGACCTTCCCTGCGGGAATTGCGAACTCAGTGATATCCGTCAGCCACAGTGCGTTTGGGGTGGAAGCGTGGAATTTCCTCTGCACGATGTTTGGGACTTCAGGCGTCAGTTCTCCGCGATAGGACGAATATTTCCTTTTCCTCGGCGTATACACGTAAAGTCGATCCTGCCGCATGATCCGACGAACTACTTTCTCAGAAAGACGGATGCCAGCCCGCTTCAGAAGCCACCACAGCCGCCTGTAGCCATAGCTGCGGTAATTCTCTGTGAACAGCTGAAAGATCAGACCTCTGGCCTCTTTGTACTTGTCCGGCTTGTCAACTGTGGCCTTCTGGTAGAAATAGCTGCTTTTCGAAAGGCCAAACGCTGCTAAAAGGGGGGTGCGGACGTTTTTCGGGACCACAAAGCTGAGGCCCGGATTTTACCAGGCCCAGGCGATGCAGGCGGCGTCAAGCATGTTGTTCTTCTGATGTCTGCGCACCGTATGCGCTTCACATCCTTGGGGATCGGAAGGCGTCCGTCGTGCCACAGCGCTTTCAATTTGCGGAAGCTGTGGTCCCCACCGAAGGCATGCATCAAAACGGAGCCCCGGGGCATGTTCGCAAGCCTTTCCAGCAGGTTTTCCTTCGAAATACGGAGCAGCCTCAGGTCTATTTTCCTGTTCTTGTAAAACCAACGATATCACAGTGAGTTTTGGCAAGGCCGATGCCGATGACAGCAGCGGGATTGTTTGTGAGGGTAAAATTCATGGCGGAGCGTTCCTTGGTAACGGATACCTCAGTTATAACCCCGGGCGGGGTTGTGTTCTGAGAAGCAGGGGCGCTCTTTTTGTTTTCCGCTACAGTTTTCATGCTGGATGGTCACCGCGAGTAAGGCCTCGCTGTACAGGGGCTGACCATCTCATTAATATCCAAGGCTCTACGAACAGTATTCGCTTAAGTAAGTAGTTGCTAAGCGAACTGATGAACATTCAGATGTTGTCCGGGGAGGGCATCACGCCTCTGCTCTCCGAAATCACGCAGAAGCACCTACAAATATTTGACTGCATGGTTGTGCCAAGGCACTCCATTTGACCTGCACAGTATATATTTCGCGGATTTCACATTGGTAATAATTACAGTTTTTTTGAAGGGGCAGGTCCATGTAGTTTTGGGAAAGGCGTGTTTGAGTGCACTTTTTTTATTCATACAACCTCGTATCCCCACCCTAGGAGGTTTATTCGTAGTACGCTCGGTTGTACTTAGTTTTATAATTGCTTTAAGACATACCATTATCATGAAATTTCAAATGTTAGAAACTACAAAAAGATATATTTATTTTTTCCTGAAATGCCAAATTCTATTATTAAAGATACTTCTGACGAGAAGTAAAACTAAACAACTCATTTTAGTAGATAATGTCAAGAATTTTATAAGCTTTTCTAGGAATTATCGTAAAATTAATTGCGACATTATTGCTGTAATTGCAGATGGAGGGGTAGGAGATTGCTTAATATACTTAAATTATATTTATCATTTATATTTAAAATTAAATAAAAAAGTATTAATAGATTTTTATTTCAAAAGCAAGAAAACGCCAATAAATTTGTATAAAGTAGATGAAAATTATATTCACACATTTTACGACAAAAAATTCATTAAGTTTTCTAAATTTATTTATCCTGTGATTATTCAGATGAAAGAGCGGTTTCCTAAGGTCATAAAGTGTGATAAATCATATATCAGAAGTGAACAATTAATAGATATATTAGAAAAATATAATAAATTTTATATAAATAATAGATTTTATTATGACTATTCACCTAGAATTGATGGTCTCTCTGCTCAATTTTCTCTGGCAGCGGGGTATAACAGAGTAACGCAACCAGACTTATTTCATTTGGTATCAATTAATGACATTGAAATTACAATTGGTGTAGAAAACGAAAGAAAAATTCTAGAAAAATTTAAGCTTTTGAACTCAAAATTTATAACTTTTAATAGATCGGTAGATGCTGATAATAATTCAGAAAATTCTACAAAATTATGGCCTAAATTTTATTACATTGAATTAATAAATAAAATAAAAAAATATTATCCTAATTTGACTATTGTTTTCCTAGGACCAAAATACGAGGATTTACCGCTTGAAGGCATAAAGAATTTGAGCGGAAGAACAGATTTTAATGAATTGAAAGTATTGCTAAAAAATGCGATAATTCACATCGGGCCTGAGGGGGGGATGATTCATTTACGACACGCTTTATCTAGAAAAGTTTCGTGTGTACTTTTCGGGCCAACATCAAAGTTGTTCTATGGTTACCAAGAAAATATTAATTTGCTAAATGAAAGTGTTTGTAAAGTTTCATGTGAATGGCTAATTGAAAATTGGCAAAGATTATGTTTAAATAATTGTACAAACGAATGCAATAAATTATTAAACCTTAAACCTGATTTCGTGTTTTCTAAAATAGATAATGCTATTAAATTAGCAGGTGTTAATTAACATAAAATTTGAAAATAACCTGTTATGATAAAAACAATAAAGCAATTTGTATTGTCAAAAATTGATCCCGATATTCGGAGGTTAATGGGTTATTTTCCCCCTTATAAGTGGCGTATTATATTTTCTGTCATATTCATGATATTGGCAGGACTGGGTTCTTCTTTAATTGCTAAATTATTAGGTTTACTTACAAATGTTGGTTTTTACGATCAGAAGGCATGGATAATTATTGCGGCTCCTATAGGCCTGATTTTCATAGCATTGCTCAATGGTGGAAGTATGTTTATGAGCAATTATTTGTTGGGAGAAGTCAGTCAGGCAGTCCTACAAACTATTAGAAGCCAGATTTTCCATAGAATTCTTCGCTGGCCTAGCTCTTTGTATCAGACAAATTCTACGGGGATGGTTAGTTCTAAATTTGTTTTTGAGGCGAATTTTGGACTGTCAAATGCAACAAAGGCTTTCATCGTTCTGGTTAGAGATTCTTGTCAGGTTTTTGCTCTTACATTAATGCTAGTTTGGCATAACGCACTTTTGTCTATAGTGTGTTTGATTATAGGGCCTATGGTTATTTATTTGTTGAGGTTTATATCTTCCAAATTGAAATCAATTATGGCTTCAAGCCAAATGTCTATAGCAGTGTTGCTAGTCCGCGTAAAAGAAGCTTATGAAGCTCACCAGTTGATCAAAGTTTCTGGAACTTATCCAGCTGAAATCGAAAAATTTTCAAAGATAAATAGAGAAATAAAAAATTTAAAATTAAGAATGACACGTGTGAGTTCTTTAGGAACTCCTGCTACTCAATTTATTTGTATGTTTGGAGTTGCTGTTGTTTTAACTATGGCAATGATTCAAACACAACTGGGCATGTTGACTTTGGGTGATTTCGTTACTTTTCTTGCTGCTTTGCTTTTGATAATGCCTCCCCTTAGACATTTGACAGGGCTCAACTCAAGCTTTGTCATGATGAAAGTAGCTGCAAATAGTATTTTTGATACCTTAGATCAACCTTTAGAGCCTGATAATGGTCAAATTTCGATTTCATCGGCTAAAGGAAATCTCGAGTTTAAACATGTATGCTTGAAGTATCCTAACTCTACTGATTACGCAGTCCATGATTTTAATTTAAAAGTTAATTCTGGAGATTGTATTGCATTGGTTGGTTTATCAGGCTCGGGGAAGTCTTCTGTAGTAAATTTAATACCTCGATTTTGGAATCCATCCTCTGGGAATATTTACCTGGATGGGATTGATACTCAGAATATTTCGTTGAAATCATTGAGAAATCAAATATCAATAGTATCTCAAGATGTAATACTATTTGATGACACAATTAGGGCAAATATTGTTTATGGATCTCCTAATGCTACTGAGGAAGAAATAAACGAAGCAGTAAGAGCCTCAGCACTAGAAGATTTTATTTCTTCCCTATCTTTAGGTCTCGATACACCAATAGGTGAAGCTGGTGATAGATTGTCTGGTGGACAAAAGCAACGTATTTCAATCGCTAGGGCCATTCTGAAAAAAGCTCCAATTTTAATTTTTGACGAAGCTACCAGTGCGTTAGATAGTGTGAGTGAAAACCAGATAAAAACTTCTTTATCTCGCCTAATGAAAGGAAAGACAACATTTGTTGTAGCACATCGTTTATCAACTATCGATATTGCAGATTATGTAGTAGTTATGTCTAAAGGAACTATTGCTGAATTTGGGAAACCTTCCGTTTTATTTAATAAGAATGGTCTGTTCACGCATCTGTGTAAGCTTCAAAATATTAAAATATTTTGATTATATAAAATGAATTTTATATTAAATAAAATAGATCCTGTTCTCATACGTCTTTTTAGGTATTTGATACCATATAAAAAGCAATTGGCTCTTTCCGTTATATTTTTAATAGGTAGCGCTAGTACTTCGTCTCTAACTGCTACTTTACTAGGAAAACTAACAGATTTGGGATTCTATCAACAAGAAAAGTGGGTTATTGTAGCTGCGCCCATTGCTTTGCTGATAGTTTCATTTTTATATGCTTTCTGTACAGTAATGAGTTCATATGTAATGACAGATATAAGTGAGTCTGTCCTTGTGGGTCTTCGAACAAATTTATTTTCTAATATTTTAAATTGGCCTTCTGTTGAATATCAAAATCATAGTACAGGACTTGTTAGTTCGAAGTTTGTAAATGAAGCGTCTATTGCTCTTGGTGGAGCAACAGAGTCTCTAATTATTTTAATTAGAGATTCTCTGCAGGTACTTTCATTGTTGTGTGTTTTATTTTGGTATAACTGGCAACTTACGCTTGTTACTTTTATTGTTGGCCCTGGTTTAGTTTTTATCCTAAGAAAAATATCTAAGCGTATGCGAAAAATTGTAAAAGAGAGTCAGTCAACTTTAGCCATAATGATTGGAAGGGTACAAGAATCTTATTCGTCGGAAAAATTAGTGAAAATCTCGAATACCTATGATGTTGAGGAAAATAAGTTTAAATTTATAAATGAAGGAATAAAAAAATGTGCTATTAAAACCATAAAAATGCAGAGTATAGGTACCCCCTTAACTCAAATATTAACTATGATTGCTGTTGCATTTGTTGTAGCCGTTGCTTTAACTGAAGCACATAACGGATTACTTTCTATCGGTGATTTTATAACCTTTTTATCAGCTATGCTTTTAATGAAGGCACCGATCCAACACCTCGCGGGTTTGAATGCAACCTTTGCAAGTATTTCTGTAGCAGCAAAAAGTATTTTTGAAATGTTGGATACAAAAACAGAAAGCGATGACGGAACGATCAATTTAAATAATTGCAAAGGTGAATTCTCTTTTGAACATGTTTTCTTAAGATATCCTGGCCAAACTGATTATGCTTTAAATGATATTAATTTAAAAGTTTCTTCTGGAGAGCACGTTGCACTTGTAGGTCTTTCTGGCTCTGGAAAATCTTCTTTTGTGAACTTGCTTCCTCGTTATTGGGACGTTTCTTCAGGTGAAATATTTTTAGATGGAAGAAACATTAAAGAATATACTTTAAAAAGTTTACGGAGTCAGATTGCAATTGTTTCTCAGGACGTTATTCTTTTCGACGATACAATTAGGAACAATATTACGTATGGATGTAATTCTGTCTCAACTGATACCCTGAATAAAGCTATTGATGGTGCTTCTTTAAGAGATTTTATTAATAGCCTGCCTCAAGGCTTAGACACACCTGTTGGCGAGGCTGGTCATTTATTATCCGGAGGTCAGAAACAGCGTATTTCTATTGCACGTGCTCTGCTCAAAGATGCCCCTATTCTTATTTTGGATGAAGCCACCAGTGCGCTTGATAGTGAAAATGAATATACCATCAAAAATGCATTAAAGCTCTTAACTAAAGGTAAAACTACTTTTACGGTGGCCCATCGATTATCTACAATTGACGATGCGGATAAGATTGTTGTTCTGTCAAATGGAAGGATTTCTCAAATTGGAACGAATGAAGAGCTATTACAAAATAAAGATGGTATTTATTGGCAATTATGTCATTTTCAAGGCCGTATTTAAATATGATTAATAAATTACAAAATTTTGAACTTTGGCTTTGTCAACTTTTAAAATATATTAATAAAAAGCGCTTATTCTTTTTTAGAAAAATTCGTCTATTTTTTTCAGATAATTTTCATAGAATCAATCACTCTTTTAAGGCGCCGGCCACTTCTGTTTTATTAATAACTGTTAATGAGCGCTTTGGTGATGAACTTTACGTTAAAGGTCTTGCATATTCACTTTCTAAATGTGGTATAGATGTTTCTATTGCTACATTATCTTCAGTCTCACCACGTTTTATTACGTTACCTTTTATTAGCTATGTTTTTGTTTTAGATTCTTTCAAAGATCTGAAATATTTAAAAACAAAAAAATTTTCTGTAGCTGTTGATTTAGAGTACATAAATTGCCGGCATTGGAGAGAAAGGCAACCGCTATTAAATAACTTAGATTGTTATACAATTACCACTTCAGAATTATGCTCGTCATTGAATTTATTTGATGATTTTATTTCTTATCGAGCGGTACCGCATATATCACAGCGATTAAACTTGATTTATAAAAGGCTGACTTTAGATCTATCTTTATCCAAAATCTCTCCCTATATAGATTTTTCTAGCGATGATTATTGCTGGGCTAAAAATTTTATAAAGAATATTAATTCCAAACGTGTTATTTATTTTAATACTGTAGCTGGTGATAATGATAGATGGTTTTCAATTCGTCAAATACATTCAATGATTCAATCAATTGCTAAATTTAATAATTATAATGTTATTTTAAATTCAAGTTTTTTTGATCAAAGAGAATTGCCAAAAAATTACTATTTATTGCCAAAGATTTCTTTTCCTAAATTGTGTGCATTAATTAAATTCTGCTCCGTTGTTATAACACCCGACACTAGTGTTACTCATATAGCCAACGCTTTTAATATACCTTCATTTGTTGTTTTCCCACCCAATGATAGAGATTATTTTCATGAATATTCCGCTGCACAAGCTTGGGGATCTTTTTCAGATCATTCAGTTACCTTGACTACTGATGATGATAATTTGATAATTGACCCATTTGGGTTTGGCTATCCTAACCGTAAAGCTAGACCCTTAAATACTGTTGATAGTACTTATCTATGCAGTAACTTAGAAAGATTTTTATCAAAAATAAATGAGGTATATGTTCATGAAAAAATTTGATTTTTCCAATGTTAAAGTATTGGTTTGCGGTGACGCAATGTTGGATCGATATTGGTTTGGTGATGCCGACCGTTTATCCCCGGAAGCACCGGTTCCGATTGTAAAAATTGTTAGAGAAGAAAAAAGATTAGGTGGAGCAGCAAATGTTGCGTTAAATATCGCTAAACTGGGGGCTAAATGTATTCTCCTTTCAGTTTGTGGCGAAGACAATGCAGGAAAAGAATTTCGTAATTTATTGAATGTTGATAACGTTACACCTTCTTTAATAGTAGATCACACTGTTCCAACGATTGAAAAACTTAGGATTATTGCCCGTCAACAGCAAATGCTTCGTGCTGATTTTGAGCAGTTGCCTTGCGAGGATGCTTTAATCGGGATAAGTCAAAATTTTAGAAAGCTAATATCCCAAGTTTCTATTGTTGTTTTATCGGATTATAGAAAAGGCGTTTTATCTAATGTTGCATCGATGATTACATCGTGCAAAGAAAAGAAAATACCGGTACTTATTGATCCCAAAGGAGATGATTGGTCAGCTTATAGAGGTGCAACTTTAATTACACCAAATAAAAGTGAACTAAAAAGAATTGTTGGGTCCTGGAGATCTGAAGCGGATTTGCGCTTAAGAACACAAAGACTCCGTGAGTCTCTTGAATTAGAGTACATCCTTCTGACTCGTTCAGAAGAAGGCATGACTCTTTTTTCTGCTGATGAAGAAATTAATTTCAAAGCTCAAGCACGTGAAGTATTTGATGTGTCTGGGGCTGGAGATACCGTTATTGCTGTTCTAGCCACTTTGCTCGGGGCAGGTGTTCCGTTGCATGAATCTGTGAGGCTTTCTAATAAAGCCGGTGGAATTGTTGTCGGGAAATTGGGTACAGCTGCTATAACCTTAGATGAATTGATGGCTGATGAGCCTGATACTTTGGGTGTTTAAAGTGTCTGTAAATTAAGTGTACAATGTTAAAAATTTATGCTTTTAAGCCGTGCGCCCCGTAAGCGAGAACTCCGTTTTTCTCCAACGGGACCGTTTTTTGTGGAGAATTAAGTGAGTTTGCTTATTCAGGACAGCCGCCCGCAAGCAGTTCTGGCTCTTGGCGATGGGACAACTTTTATTGGTCGTTCCATTGGTGCTCCTGGCAAAGTCATTGCGGAGGTTGTGTTCAACACCGCCATGACCGGATATCAGGAAATCTTGACAGATCCTTCCTACACCGGTCAAATTGTCAACCTGACGTACCCTCACATCGGCAATGTGGGCGTAAATTCAGAAGACGTTGAATCGTCTAGAGTTTATGCCTCCGGGCTTGTGATCGAGGCCTTGTCTCCTGTTGTTTCAAATTTCAGGGCGCAATCCTCTCTTTCCGACTATCTAAAAGCATCAGGCGTAGTCGGCATATCTGACATTGACAACAGGGCTCTCACACAGATCATTCGTGACAATGGCGCCCAGTCCGGCTGTATCCTTGTGGCTGCTAACGGCTCTTTGACTCAGGAAGAAATTGACGAAGCTGTCGATTCGGCGAAGAGCTACGGCGGAATGGTAGGTCAGGATCTTGCTCAGAAAGTGACGACGGATAAGCCTTACGACTGGACCGAAGGGACATGGCAGTTTAACAACAAGGACGGGTCTACGAGTTACAACCACCCGGAGCTTCCCCTTCACATCGTCGCCTACGATTTCGGCATCAAGACCAACATCCTTCGCCTTCTGGCAGACCAGGGCATGAAGGTTACGGTTGTTCCGGCCAAGACTTCGCCGGAGGACGCTCTGAAATACAATCCGGACGGCATTTTCTTCTCGAACGGTCCCGGTGATCCGGAACCCTGCACCTATGCCATTGAAGCCGCGAGAGTCTTCCTTAAAAAGAAAATCCCGTTTTTCGGCATCTGCCTCGGCCATCAGATTCTGGGACTGGCGCTGGGCGGCAAGACGGTCAAGATGAAGTGCGGGCATCACGGCGCCAATCATCCGGTTGTAGATCTCGAAAACAAGAGGGTTTACATCACCAGCCAGAATCACGGATTCGCCGTTGATGCGGACTCTCTGCCCTCCAATGTCAAAGTCACGCACAAGTCTTTGTTCGACGGAAGCCTGCAGGGCATTGAGGTGACGGACACCCCGGCTTTCAGCTTCCAGGGGCATCCGGAAGCGAGTCCTGGACCTCAGGACATCCGCCCGCTTTTCCAGAAATTCGGGCAGATGGTCAGAGAATACGCAGCCAACAAACAGGCTCAGCAGGGCTGAGGCCATTGAACAGGACAGTAAAAAATGCCAAAGCGTCAAGATATCCATTCCATCCTGATCATCGGTGCCGGCCCCATCGTGATCGGCCAGGCCTGTGAGTTCGATTATTCAGGAGCCCAGGCCTGCAAGGCCTTGAAGGAAGAGGGCTACAGGGTCATTCTGGTCAACTCCAACCCCGCCACGATCATGACGGATCCGGGGCTTGTGGACGCGACCTATATCGAGCCGATTACCTGGGAAGTGGTCGAGCGCATTATTGCCAAGGAGCGGCCCGACGTCATTCTCCCCACGATGGGCGGCCAGACGGCTCTGAACTGCGCGCTGGATCTTCGCAATCACGGAGTCTTGGACAAGTACCATGTCGAGCTGATCGGGGCTTCGCCTAAGGCGATCGAGAAGGCCGAAGACCGCAAGCTCTTTAAGGAGGCCATGCAGCGCATCGGCCTGGAGTGCGCCCGGTCCGGAATCGCCTACAGCATGTCCGAGGCTCTGGAGGTGCAGAAACATGTGGGCTTTCCGACGATCATCCGCCCGAGCTTCACGCTTGGCGGCTCCGGCGGCGGCATTGCCTACAACATGGAAGAGTTCATGCAGATCTGCCAGCGGGGCCTCAAGCTTTCGCCGACCCATGAGCTGCTGATTGAAGAGTCGCTGCTGGGCTGGAAGGAGTATGAGATGGAGGTAGTCCGCGACCATGCGGACAACTGCATCATCGTCTGCTCCATTGAGAACCTGGACCCGATGGGCATTCATACAGGCGACTCCATCACGATCGCCCCCGCCCAGACGCTGACCGACAAAGAGTATCAGATCATGAGGAACGCCTCGATCGCGATTCTGCGCGAGATTGGCGTTGACACGGGCGGCTCCAATGTTCAGTTCGCCGTCAATCCGAAGAACGGCCGCCTGATCGTGATCGAAATGAATCCGCGCGTTTCCCGCTCCTCGGCCCTTGCGTCCAAGGCCACGGGCTTCCCCATTGCCAAGGTGGCTGCGAAGCTTGCTGTCGGCTACACGCTCGACGAGCTGCGCAACGAGATCACGGGTGGAAAGACGCCGGCCTCCTTCGAGCCGACCATCGATTACGTGGTGACCAAAGTCCCGCGTTTTGCCTTTGAAAAATTCCCCCAGGCCGACGACCGTCTGACGACGCAGATGAAATCGGTGGGCGAAGTGATGGCGATCGGCCGCACTTTCCAGGAATCATTCCAGAAGGCTCTGCGCGGCCTGGAGACCGGGAAGGACGGCCTCAACAGCAAGACCACGGACCGCGAGCAGATCCTCTATGAGATTTCGGAAGCCGGCCCCGAGCGGATTTTCTATGTGGGCGACGCCTTCAGAATCGGGATGTCGCTTAAGGAAGTTCAGGAGGCGACCAACATCGACCCCTGGTTCCTGATCCAGATTGAAGAGCTGGTCGATATTGAAAAACGTCTGAAGGGCAGGACTTTGTCCTCGCTTTCCAAAGAGGAGCTGCTGTTCCTTAAAAAGAAAGGGTTCTCCGACAGGCGCCTTGCTCATCTGCTGAAAGTCTCCGAAGACGAAGTGCGGTCAGACCGCTGGAAGATGGATATTCATCCGTCCTACAAGCGGGTGGATACCTGCGCGGCTGAGTTCAAGACCACGACGGCTTACCTTTACTCGACTTACCACGGCTTTTCCGAGGCCGCTCCCGACGACCGCAGGAAGGTCGTGGTGCTGGGCGGCGGTCCGAACCGCATCGGGCAGGGCATTGAGTTCGACTATTGCTGCGTCCACGCCTCCCAGGCTCTGCGGGAAGACGGCTATGAGACCATCATGGTCAACTGCAACCCGGAAACCGTGTCGACCGACTATGACACGTCGGACCGCCTGTACTTTGAGCCCGTGACGCTAGAAGACGTGCTGGAAATCTGCCGGGTCGAGAATCCTTTTGGCGTGATTGTCCAGTACGGCGGCCAGACTCCGATCAATCTCTGCCGCAAGCTCGAAGCCGAGGGCGTGCCGATCCTCGGCACCACTCCGGATTCCATCGATATCGCCGAAGACCGCGGCCGCTTCCAGAAGCTGGCAAACGATCTCGGAATCAGGCAGCCGCCGAACCGCGCGGCGCGCACGGAAGAGGAAGCCTACAGGATGGCTGACGAAATCGGCTATCCCCTGGTTGTGCGCCCATCTTACGTTCTCGGCGGCCGGGCGATGGATATCGTCCACAGCCGGAAAGACCTTGAAGCCTACATGCGCGAGGCGATCAAGGTAAGCAATGACAGCCCGGTGCTGCTGGACCGGTTCCTTGACGATGCGGTTGAAATGGACGTTGATGCCATCTGCGACGGCGAGGAAGTGCGTATCGGCGGGATCATGCAGCATATTGAACAGGCGGGCGTCCATTCGGGCGACGCGGCCTGCTCGCTGCCGCCCTACAGCCTGAGGCCGGAAATCATCGAGGAAATCAAGAGGGAAACCAGGCTGCTCGCAAACGCCCTCAAGGTGCGCGGCCTCATGAACGTGCAGCTGGCGGTTCAGCACGCTTATTCGGAAAACCCGGTCGTGTACATTCTGGAGGTCAATCCCCGGGCTTCCAGGACGGTTCCTTTTGTTTGCAAGGCGACCGGAGAGCCGCTTGCCAAGATCGCGGCCCGCGTGATGGTGGGGCAGAGCATGAAGTCGCAGGGCGCCCGCGTGGAGGTGACTCCCAAGTACATGAGCGTCAAGGAAGCGGTCTTCCCCTTCACCAAGTTCCTGGGCGTCGATCCGGTCCTGGGGCCGGAGATGCGCTCCACCGGCGAGGTCATGGGAACCGGCAAGACCTTTGGCGAAGCCCTTTACAAGGCGGAGCTTGGAGCCGGCAACCGCCTCCCGAAGACCGGCACCGCGTTTATTTCTGTCCGCGACGTCGACAAGCCCCGTGCGGTTTCTGTCGCCACGCATCTTCGCGACCAGGGCTTCCAGATTGTCGCGACGCGCGGCACGGCTGCGACGCTGCAGCACGCGGCCATTCCCTGCAAGATCGTGAACAAGGTGTCCGAAGGCCGCCCCAATGTCACGGACATGATTAAAAACGGCGATCTTCAGCTCGTGATTACGACTTCCAACGAGTCGAGGACTCAGATCAGCGATGCGAGGTCCATTCGCCAGACGGCTCTGGCGCAGCTGGGAGTGGTCTATTACACGACGATTTCCGGCGCGGCGGCCGCAGTGGAAGGCCAGAAGCACGCGGGCGAAGTCGAAGTGAGGAGCCTGCAGGAGCTGCACAAGCTGAACGCCTGATCCTGCGATTAAAGCGAAACCTCATCCGGCCAGGGCTCCCTTCATGCGGAGAGCCCTGGCCTTTAAAATTTCGGGAACAAAACCATTTAGAATGATTCAGCTTCATTAAAGCCCTGTTCCCGCTTGTTTCCTCCTGGCCGGCTCGATGAAAATTGATAGCAAAAGAAAAGAACAATTAAAAAAATATGCTGCGGCCGCTCTGGCGCTTTGCCTGCTGGCAGTGTTTTATCTGGGAAGCGCGAAGCTGCTGAGCTCTGGCGCCCCACGGGTTCTTTTCAACGTATCGCAGAGCGAGCCCTCAGGCGAGCTGTCCAAAACCGTTGCCTCCAACAGCGCTCTGGCCCATCCTTTTTTTGCCAGAGCTGCGATCGCTCTCGCTTCTTTCCGCGCTCCCGTGAAAACAGGCTGGTATTCCATAGAAAAGGGGGATACTTTCTTTTCTCTGCTGACGAAATTAAGCAGCGGCGAGCAGGCGACATCAGCGTTCAGGATTCCGGAAGGCTTTACTTCCCGGCAAATTTTTGAGCTTCTTGGGAAAAGGGACGACCTGAAGCACGAGGCGGAAGACCTCTCGCGCGATGAAGCGAAAGCCGCGGGTTCCGAGAGTTTTCAAAAAATCCTGGCTTTCCAGAATGAAATCGGGGAGCCTGCCCAAAACGGGAAAAGCCGCGAGGCTTCGATCGAAGGACTCCTTGCGCCTGACACGTACTTCTATATCGTCGGTCAGACCGACACGAAGCTTTTGCTGCGGTCGGTGAACCAGCAGCGCAAAATCATCAATGAAGAGTGGGAGAAAAGGAAACCCGCGGTCAACGACGTCCTGCACTCCAGGTACGAAGCGCTGATTCTTGCCTCCGTCATTGAAAAAGAATCCGGGGTCAAGGCAGACAAGCACCTGATATCAAGCGTTTTCCATAACCGGCTGCGGATCGGGATGCCGCTTCAGTCCGATCCCACGGTCATTTACGGAATGGGCGGGCGCTATCGTGGCAACCTCACGAAGGCAGACCTCAGAACCCCGACTCCCTACAACACGTACACCATGAAGGGGCTGCCTCCTACCCCGATTTGCGCGCCCTCGCGCGAGTCCATCAACGCTGCGCTCCAGCCCGCCGATACAAAGTATCTCTATTTCGTGGCAAGGGGAGACGGCTCCAGCGAATTTTCCGACAACCTCCAGAGCCACAACCAGGCCGTTGACAAATATCAGCGCTCGGTCATAAAAAACGGGAGTTCGAAATGAAAGAAGCGGTTTTCCCGTGGCAGACAGAGCTTTACGGCAGGCTTCTAGCCCTTCGCAGGCACCTGCCCAACGGGCTTATCGTGGCGGGTCCCCGCGGACTCGGCACTTTTGAGCTGGTGCATCGCTTTGCAAAGGATCTGCTCTGCGAGAATCCCCGGCCTGACGGCAGCGCCTGCGGCGTCTGCGCCGGCTGCAGGCTCGCGCAGGCCGGCAACCACCCGGACCTCAGGTACATCCTTTCCGAATCGGAGGCCCTGGCCCGGGGGCTTCCTTATGAGCCTCCTTCGGGGGCGGCCTCCCGGCGGAAGCCTTCCGAGGACATTCTCATCCACGAGCCCCTGTCGCTGGAAAATTTCCTCACGCTTTCCTCTCATCGCGGCGAGCACCGTGTCGTCTTAGTGTATCCGGCCGACCGGATTCGTCCGGATGCGGCTTCCGTCTTTTTGAAAATGCTGGAGGAGCCGCCCCAGGACCTCATTTTCCTTCTGGTGGCCGAGGATCTGGACGCCATTCTCCCGACGATTCGATCCAGGTGCCTGATTTTCAGGGCGCTGCCTCCGATGCGCGCCACGGCCGTCAAGTGGCTCAACGAGCAGGGGCTGCCAGCCCCGGAAACGGCTCTTGCAGAGGCAGGGGGGATGCCGCTTCTTGCGCTGGCTCTCGCCCGGCTTGACGCGAAGCCGCGTGAGGAACTCGCATCTCTGCTGGGGGCCGTGCAGGAGGGCGCGGGCTGGGTCGGACGGGTGATTGCCGCCGTCCCCAAGGACGCAGATCAGGCCGAGGCGGTCTGGTTCCTCCAGCGCTGGGGATGGGACCTGCTGGCTGTGAAGCAGGGGCTCGCACCCCGATATTTCCCCCGCCAGAGCCAGGTCCTGCAGACTCTTGCGGCAAGCGCGGACGCGGAAAAGCTTTTCCGGTGGATTCACGAGCTGAACCGCCTGCGCGAGGCGGCCGGCCATCCCCTCAATGCCAAGCTTTCGACGGAAAGGATCCTCTTCCTGTATCAGGGGATCTTTGCCCGCCGCTGATTTTTCAAAGCGGCTTGATTTTTTTCATGCCTTCGGCCATCTTCTGTTCGGTGGGCACGAGATAAAGAGAAGTTGTGGACAGGGAGGCGTGTCCCAGCGCGGTCTGGACGACGTTCACCGGCATTGCATCCAGGGCCACGGCCGCGAAGGTGTGCCTGAGCCAGTGGGTCGATGCCTCCCGCAGCTTCGCTCCGTCCATAGGATCTTTTTTCTCGGCTTCGGCCGCTGCGTCTTCGAAAAAAGCCTTAAGGATTTTATGAAGCCCGGATCTCGACAGGGAAGTTTCTCTGTTCTCCGCTTTCCTGCCTCTTCCCAGCCGCGCAAGCAGAGGCGTGTCCGCCGGGCAGGCCCCGATGGGCTGCAGCCCCCGCGCTGACAGATACAGGTTCAGGATCCTGAGGTGCTCCTGCTGCAGAGGCAGCCGCCGTACTTTGTCGCCCTTGCCCACGACTTCGATCATCAGCAGGCTGCGGCTTCCGAGTTTTCTTTTCCGGATCCAGCCTGCTCGGGAGGCAAGCATTTCCGAAGCGCGCATGCCAAGCCCTTTGCCCATCATGAGGATCGCCTCGAGCCTTGCCTTTTCCTCCCCTTCGGGCAGCCCGCGCAGCTGATCGAGAATGTCCTCCCACTGGTCGTGCGAAAGGGATCTGTCGGCGAACTGCTCCGGGGCTCCCTCTCCAGGCAGGAACGGAATCTTCGGTGACACCTGGTCGAAGGGGTTGTAATTGAGGTAGCCGGTCTTGACCAAAAAATTGAAAAGGAGCCGGATCACCGTCATGGCCTGCCTGCGGCTTGCGAAGGAAAGCGGACCGTTGAACGGCTTCCAGCCGGGGTCTGTCCTCTCAACGTTTTTGGGGCCGATCCAGATGCTCTGAGGCACGTTCCACCGCTCGGCCCAGGCTTTGTCGGAGAGCCGCCCGAGGTCTTCGAGCCATCTCAGGTATAGCGACGCCCCTTCCATGGTCAGCGAGCTCAGGGCCGTCCGGCGTTCAATAACACACCAGAGCAGGAACCGCTCCGCTTCTTTTCTGTAAGCGCTGAAAGTGTTCGGATTGGCTGCGCGGGCGTTGAGCCAGGCCCGCAGGGCCTCCAGGTCGTTGCCGGCCTTGAGCGAACTGCGGCCTGAGAGACTTCGGTTGGTGCCCTGGGAGCCGCTGAGCTCGCCCTTGATCTGGCACTGCTCGAGCGGCACCACCTGAAGGGCGGAGCCGGGGTCAAGGCGGCCCGCTGCAGCATCTTCAGAATCGCCGCCGGGCTTCTTAGAAGAAAAATCCGCGATTTTCTCTGCCTTTTTTCTCTGCATGCTCATCTTGGGTCAACTCTTGCGCCCGTCTGACGTTTGAAACCGCGTACAATTGCGCGGACGATCCAGCAACGCTTTATCATTGTAAGAATTATCACCGCGGGCATGAGGCGGCTACGCCGCATTCGCCCGCGCCAGCCGCTCCCTGAAAAGTTCCGGAGCCCCTTTCATTCGAAGTTGTCAGAAGGTTGAGCAGCCATGATTGCAGCATTTGACATTGAATTTTCCGGCATCCGCAAAGTTGAGACCACAACGACCAACCAGCCTGTCGCGCAGGCGATCATAGGAGTCGATCAGCTTCTCACGACGGGTTCCCGGGCCCTGTACGGCTATCTTGTGGATCCGGAAGTGGACGTGCGCCGCAATCCCGACGAGGCTTCCTACAGCGTTGATCTGGGCTTCCGGAAGAATTTCGGCATGTCCCGCCGGGCCTCGCTTGCCGGCGTGAAGGAATTTATCGATCCTCCGGAAAAGTCTGTCGGCGTCGCCCTTGGATGGCTCAGGGCAGAAAGCGGCGAGGGTCTCCTCGGGCTTTTCCAGCTCCTGAAGGCCATCGCCGGCCGTACGGTGACCTCGGTTTCACTGGGCGATGATGATGTGACGGTCTGCGCCGGCGCTGACAGCTTCCATGTCTCGTACCACACCTACAAGCTCTTTCGCCATATCGGCGTGCGCAAGGCTGTCGAGTTGATGGCCCGCGTGTTTAAGGATCCGACGGTCAAAGAGCTCGTCATCCGCGACAGGACCACGGGCGAGTCGCTCGCCTCGGTAGCCAGGGACGAGGCTTCTTATTTCTACATGCCGGAAATCGACGAAGTGGTGCTGGTCGACCACGTGGTGACCCAGGCTCTGATGCTGCCTTCCTCGAGCTTCCGCGATGACCAGATCTGGACCTTCTTCGACGGCGAGCAGACGGTCCGCGCCCGCATGAACGACAAGGATTTCCTGCGCGTCATTGACAACGGTGTTTTCCGCCTCAACGCGGATGATGTTCTGATTGTCAGAATGCACGTCCGGACCCTGCAGACGGTGGCGGGCCTTGTGAGCGACTATGAAGTGGTGAAGGTCCTGGACCATAGAAAGCCCGGCAAGCACCTCCCGGTGCCCGGGGTCTGAGGGCCCGGCAGGTGAGGGCGTTTTAATGAAACGGATGCCCCGCCTTTTAGAAGAAGCCTTCCGGCAGGCACGATCCTTTCGGAAGGCTTTGTCGTGTCTGTGCGGTGCGAGGCCTGCAGTTTCGGCCTGGGCTCTTTTTCTTTCGCTTGTTTTTCTTTTTCAGCCGGCCGCGGCGGAGCCGATAGCCGATGACATTTTGCTCTCGCCCGCCGTTTCTCCGGCCGGACGCGCCCCCTCTGCAAGGGAGGAAGCCCGGAAGGAGGCCGAGGCAGGGACAGAAGGCGCATCGGAAGAAAGTTTCCGCGACAGCCTGGCCGCCCGGCGCGACGACCCTTTCAGCCTGGCGCTGCCTCCCCTGATCCGCGTCGGAATTCAGCAGTCGGCCATTTCCTTTCTATCCGCTCCGGACCCTCTTTTTATCGAGAAGACGAAAGACGCGATCCGGAAGGCCTTTGGCAGGGAACAGGTGGATTTCCGGCCCATGTCCCGGGGAGATCTCGCTTCTGCGGTTCGTTCGGGGGAAATCGATTTTGTGATCGGCGAGGCGGATTTCATCGCACAGTCTCAGATGGACAACAACCTGAGGCTTCTCGCTTCCCTGTGGCCCGCAGCCGCCCGGGATGTGAACAGCGCGGTGTCCGCGGTTTTTTTCGTGAAGGCGGAGAGCCTGGCTGTTCAGTCGCTTTCCCAGATGGGAAACCACCCCGTGGCGGCCTCCAATCCCTCCTCCTTTGCGGGCTATATCCTGCCGCTTTACGAACTCTCCCGCCGGGGCTATTCGGCGGGGTTCCTCTCTGAGCTCTACTTCTCCGGATCCAACGAAGGCGTTGTGAGCGACGTGCTGTCCGGCAAGGCCGCGGTCGGCATCCTGCCCGCCTGCGTTCTGGAGTCGATGGAGCAGGCCGGAAAAATTCACATGGAGGATTTCCGGATCATTAATCCAAGGCGCGCCAATGAGCTCAAATGCGCGCACTCGGCGGACGTCTTTCCTTCGGTGACCGTGGCCGCCCTGCCTAAGACGGATCCGATGCACGAAAAAGCCGTGATGACTACGCTGCTTGAGATGCCCGCCGCCGACGGCCAGCCGCAGTGGGGGCTGCCGGCTTCAATGCAGAAGGTCTTTGACCTGTTCTACGAGCTCAAGATCGGCCCCTACCAGTATCTCGCCCAGTGGAGCCTGCAGCGGTTCATGAGAGAGAACTCCGGAGCGGTGGCGATTGCCCTGATTCTCACCATCATGATTCTGTCCTACGCGGCCATGCTGCAGATGATGGTGAAGAAGCGCACGGAGGCCCTGAGGCAGTCGCTGGAAGAGCGCGAGAGAATCGAGGCGGAAGTGACCGCTTCACGAGAGCACATTTCGGCCCTGGAGCGCACGGGCATCATCGGGCAGATGTCCTCGATGATCGCCCACGAACTCAAGCAGCCCCTGGGGGCCATCAATAATTTCGGCAACGGCCTCCTGCGGCGCGTGGCCCGCGGCCAGATTGATCCTTCGGTTTTCAAGGAAGCGCTCGAGGAGATCGTAGGGCAGGGGACCCGGGCCGCTGAAATCGTGGACCGGGTCCGCAGCTACGCGAAGCACCCGGAACCTGTCATGCAGGTGAGGGACATGCGGAAGGTGCTTGAGAAGGCGATTACAGAATTCCGGCACAGCCACCCCGAGGCTCCTCCCATCACATTGCGCTGCAGCCCCGGGTCGTGGGCTGAGGTTGATTCCTGGGAGATTCAGCTCGCGGTGATCAATCTGCTCAAGAACGCCTCGGAGGCTCTGCAGAAATGCCCCGGCCCCGCCATCGTCGTGTCCTTAAAGCCTGTGGACGGGCAGTGGCATCTGTCAGTGGCGGACAACGGCAAAGAGATCACTAAGGAGAAAACGGATCTCTTTTTCGAGCCGCTGCACAGCGGGAAAATATCCGGCATGGGACTCGGGCTTTCCATTGTGGCCAACATTGCCGAGCGGCACAAGGGACACGCATTCGCGAGGCCGAACGACGAACTGGGACATGGCTGCATCATGGAAATCGTGATGCCGATGTCTGAAGCGCCTGGCGCAGCCCGGGGTACTGCGCAAAAAGATCCTGCGAGTCCGTTACAATGATTTTTAAGCCAGATGGTCAAAATGCAGGGAGCATAGATTGGATCCGGAAAAGCTCAAGAAGATTTTTTATGAAGTTCTGAGGGTCGTTGCGGCCATCATAGTGCTTTATTTCATCTGGGACGTGATGAAAACCCAGGTTTTGTTCTTTCAGGAAGACGGGCCGGCTTTCGGAGTTCCGGCCGCCAGCTCTCCGTCTGCGTCCGATGCGGGCTCTCCGGCGCGGCGCTGATGGTCCGGCTGAGATGCCCCTGAAAGATGGATCGCAGACCGAGGGCTGGAGGAGGCGCGAAATGGCTCACCACGGGAAAAATACACTCAAAATGGCGCTGGCCGCATTCTCTGCAACGGCGCTTTCCGCCTGCTCATCCGTCCCGATCTGGGAGCCCCCCGGAGACTCGGCGGCGGCCTCGGGAGGCGGAGCTCCCATCATCGAGAAATCAACCGGCGCCTCAAGCCGGGCGGCTGCCCGGCCCAGGCCTTCTGTTCAAGCGCCTGAGGCTCAGTCCGTGCCGCTGGGAATCGACCAACCTTCCCGGGAGGAAGCGCCTGATGCTTCCACGGACGAAACTTCCTTTGAGAAAGAACTGAAGGCCGTTCAGGGCCAGTCTCAGGCGATGCAGCCCGGTTTTGTCGTGACCGGCGCGCAGAGCGAAGGAGAGGACGGCGTTGAGATCACCCTGCAGGCTAGAAACCAGGGCGAGAGCGCGCTGGTAAAAAAGATGGTGATCCGTGTGCCCGCCACGCTGATGAGCCGCATTGGGATCGAAACGCCGGACGGCGTGAGGTCGCTCACCCAGTGGTTTACCTCCGGTGCCAGAACTTCGCTTAAGGCAGGCGGGGACGGGGACGCCTCGGAAGGCGCGGCGCTTCAGGTGAGGGCCAAGTCCATCACATTTGCGGACGGGGCGCCTGGATTTGCTGTTGATATCAGCAACACCAGAACCCCGGGGCGCAGGGACGTGATTTTTGCTCTCCGGGAGGCCGATGCCAATTTCGTGCAGGTGGAAAGCGAGGACTCGGATTTTTCAAAGATGAGCCTTCGGGACTGGCTCACGCTGCGGGCGGACGTGCGCTTCAAAACGCCTGCTTTGCCTCTGGCCCCGCTTTCTGACAGCGCCGTTGAAAGCTGGGCCGCGTTCACTTCCGTTAAAAATTTAAAGTCAGCGGGCGGCTTAAGCGATTCGGAAGCCAGGGCGCTTCTGCCTAAGCTTCAGTTCAGCCTGGTTCCCGACGGACTCTCTGGGGCCGGCGTTCTCAAAATTGGATCGATCAGCGCCCGGGTGATGCGCTGCCGGACGGCTTCGTCAGGCGACTTGTCGGGCGGGCTTCCTGTTTGCTCCTGGGATACGTCTGCGCTGGAAAGGACCGCGCGCGTTTCCTCCGGTGCCTCAGACCCCGAGTTTGCCGAGATTGCCCAGACGAAGGGGCTTCCCGCCGGGATCGGAGGCATTCTTCTGAAAGCGGGCGACACGCTCCTTACGGCCGACCAGGGGCGGATTTTCTTTTGGAAGAAAGTCTCGTCCGAGTCAAGGGATAACTCCCGGGTCTTCGAAACGGTCAGCATGGACACGACGCGCTGACCCCTTCAGTTTCGCGGGGGCGCCGCACTATGATTTTTACCAAAATTACGGACGAAAACGCGGCTCTGCTCCTGGTTTTTGAAGAGGCCTCCTGCCCGCCGCCGGAAAGCCTTCTGCCGTTCCTGCAGCCTTCCCAGCTTGAAAGATCCCTTCGTTTTAAAAGGCCTCTCAGGCGCAGCCAGTACCTGTGGTCAAGGCTCATGCTTGCGGCTGCCGTCCGTGCGGCTGCAGATCAGTCCGGGCGTCCCCGGGCCGAGATTGAGGAAAAGCCGCCCCAGGCCCCGGTGATTCGGCTGGGAAGCGGCGAGGTTTTTACCTCGGTCTCACACAGCGGCGAGAGGGTTCATTGCCTGCTCTCGGCGAAGCCCTGCGCCGTGGATGTCGAGCGATATGCGCCGGAGCGCCCGCTTGAGCGTTATGCGGAAGCGGCTTTTTCCGCAGAAACTGCGGCTGAGCTTAAGAAGGAAGCGGATCTTCCGCATGCTTTTTTCAAGGCGTGGGGCGCTTATGAATGCGCGGTCAAACTGGGCCGCCCCCGCGAGTTCATCTGGGTCAGGCACGAGCCCGTCATTGCGGGGTTCCGCGTTGAATCGAAATTTGAAAACGGCTGGTCGATGACAGCCGTGCTTTCCCCCGAGGTATCCCAGGTGAGGAAAATTCGCCTCACCGCGGCCGCGCTTCAGGACCTTTTCGCCCGCGGGACGCCCCTGTTTTCAGAGACCGGCCTCAGCTGAGCTTTCTGCCGGCTTCAGCCTGTCGCCGTAAATCCTTCAGAATGAAGTTCCTCGCGAGCTTCTCCGTGCCCCAGAAGATAAAGCCGAGCGCCCAGGACATCAGCCCGTTCCAGAAAACCCACGATTTCATGTTGCCCCAGAAGCAGGTCAGCGTGCCGACCGCCGCGATCAAGGCGAAAAAGCACATCCAGACGATGGAAAGGGCCCGGCTGTAAGCCCTCACGGGGTCATCGGGAGCCTTGCCTTTGGAGACAGCCCTGCAGACCATGCCGTCGTCGTGCCCGAGCCCGATGAAAAGGGCGATGAAGACGAGGATGTACAGCCCGACGGGCCAGAATTTCAGAACCGTCACGCTCTGCAGGACTGCCGCAGCTATTCCGATGACCGCTGAATACATGGTGATGAAGGCTGTCAGGGCTGAGGGACGGTCGAGAATCCTCAGGAATGCAGCGATGATCAGGCCGACAGCGATCACTGCGATATCGCTGCGCGGGAGGCTGAAGTATGTCCATATCGGGTAGGTAGCCATCAGGATCGTGCCTGCGATGAAGCCGATCCTTTTTAAGAGGCCGGCAGGGTTATTGCCCGAAGAGGAATTGGCGGCAGAACTGGTCATGAAAGTGTTCCCGGACGCTGCCTCGGCAGCGATGATGCTTGAAGTTCTGCAGGATTTTAATTCAAACAGGTCCGGGGCACAGCAGGCCGCGCCGGCGCGCGGCGAAGCCTGCCAGTCCGGGGTCCGGGACAGCGTGCAAAAGATCCTGCTCCATCCCTTTTTTAAGGGATGGAAATCGGCTGCTTCTGCGAAGCCTCTGTCCCAAAACTGACAGAAAATGAATAGGCACCGGCTCCATGAGCCAGCGGAACTGCCTGCCCTGAATTTTTTGCTATCGGGCATTCCTGCGCCAGGGGCGGGTTTTCCGGACACAACAGCGAGGTCTGCCTATGCTCGATTTTGATCCTCTTCATTATCCTTATGCCTCGACCCGCAGCCTGGTTTATTCGCGAAACGGCATGTGCTGCGCCGGCAATCCGACCGCCGCTTCCGCCGGGCTCCAGACGCTTCTGAAGGGCGGAAACGCCGTCGATGCGGCAATCGCCATGGCGCTCACGCAGCCCCTGGCCGAGCCGACGGGCAACGGCCTGGGCAGCGACTGCTTTGCGATCGTCTGGTTCAAGGGCCGGATGTACGGCATCAACGGCTCCGGTCCCGCGCCGCGCTCCATTTCCATTGACGCTCTGAAGGAGCGCGGACTGAAGGAGGTTCCGAAGCGCGGCGTGGAGTCGATTGACGTGCCGGGCGCTGTGGCCGCCTGGTGCGCGCTCCACGAACGCTTCGGGAACCTCGAGCTCGAGGAAGTCGCGGCTCCCGCCGTGGCCTACGCCGAACAGGGCTTCCCCGTTTCCCCGAACATCAGCAGGCTGTGGTCTGACGGCTGCAGGCTGTTTGTGCCTCTTGCTTCTGCCAATCCGGCTTATCAGGGCTGGATGGAGACTTTTGCGCCCGCCGGCAGAGCTCCGAAGGCGGGCGAGATGTTCGCAAGCCCGAGGATGGCGGACACCCTGCGCTCCATAGCCCGGACAAACGGCCGCTCGTTCTATCAGGGAGCAGTCGCAGAGAAAATCGACGCCTATATGAAACGGACGGGCGGTTTTCTCTCGGGAGAAGATCTGGCCGCCTACAAGCCGGAATGGGTGGCCCCGATCTCTCTCAATTACCGGGGCGTCGATGTCTGGGAGCTTCCTCCGAATGGACACGGCATCACGGTGCTCATGGCCCTGCAGATTCTCAAAGGCATGGAGCTTGGGGACCGCGAGGACCCGGAGACCGTTCATCGGCAGATCGAAGCCCTGAAGCTCGCTTTTTCAGACACCATGGAATATGTGGCGGAGCCCGCCTGCATGAAAGTTTCGGCAGAAGAGCTCCTGTCGGAGAAATACGCAGCCCGCAGGCGCTCACTCATCGGGGAGCGCGCTCTGGATCCGAAAGCGGGAGATCCGCGCTACGGTTCGACCGTGTATTTCTGCACGGCAGACCGTGACGGCAACATGGTTTCCATCATTCAGAGCAATTTCCATGGGTTCGGCTCCGGCATCGTGGAACCTCAGACCGGGGTCTCTTTTAACGACCGGGCTTTTAATTTCCGCTTTGATCCCTCGCATCCGAACGGCCTGAAGGGGGGAAAGCGCCCCTATCACACCATCATCCCGGGATTTCTGACTCAAAACGACGAAGCTCTGGGGCCGTTCGGCATCATGGGCGGCTACATGCAGCCCCAGGCTCACGTCCAGTTTCTTATGAATCTCCTTGACTGGAAACTCAATCCCCAGCAGGCCCTTGACGCTCCCCGCTGGCAGTGGGTGGGAGGCCGCCGGGTTCTGGTGGAGCAGGATATGCCGAACGCCCTGATCCGGCAGCTCCAGAGGCGGGGTCATGAAATCACCGTTGTCGCCGACCGGGTTGCCATGGGCAGGGGCCAGGCGATTATCCGCGGCAAAAATGGCGTTTATGCCGGCGGGACGGAAAAGAGGACCGACGGACAGATCATGTGTTATTAAGGCGCAGGGCCGGCAAAAATAATGCCGCCCGCTTTTCTGCCGGCGGGCGGCTTTGGAAACGAGGCCTCACGGCCGGGGTCACTTGGGAACGTTCAGCCGTCCCTCCCGGATGCCCTCAAGCTCGGCCTTGACGTAATCGTCCGCATGGCGCGAACGCGCCTTGTTGAGCTTTGACTGGAACTCGAGGCTGGAGTCGCGGCTCTCCTTTTCAAGGTCGCCTTTAGGGGCTCCGGCCGCGCTGCGTGCGGCCTCGTCCTGCAGCTGCTGGCGCGCGGCTTTCCTTGCCGCGATATCCTGCTCGTTTCTTTTGAGAAGCTGCAGCTGCTCGTCAAGCGAGAGGTGGTCGGCTTTGGGCTTCAGGTCGTCTCTGACCGCCGAAGCGCCGGCCGCGGCGGCAGAAGCCGCCGGCTGATAGTCCGGGGGGACGGCGGAGGCCATGGTGCTCTGCGAAGCGGCCGGCTCCTGATAGTCAGGAGGAACCGCTCCGGCTGCAAAGGCGCAGGACGACAGAGCAGACAATGCGAGTGCAAAAACTCGTTTCATAATCATGTGCTCCACAGGCGGCGAGAGACTTTTTTACTTGGTCTCGGTGCCGCAGCCGCCCGGATTGTTCGGCTGGATCCTGGATTCGTTGGCGCTCTGGCGCACCAGCGTCGCGGTTCCGAGCTTGTACTCGCAGGAGTTCCCGAGCTGCACCGAGGTGTACATCTGGTCGTTCATGCGGTAGGTGAGCTGAACCCCGTTCTGATAATCGGTCCCGCCGGCAGCGAGATTGGCCGCCCGGTTGCCGAGAACGCCGCCCGCGACGCCGCCCACGATGCGGGAGTTCTGCCGGCTGTGCCGGCCGTGCCCAAACTGGTTGCCGATGACGGCGCCGGCCACGGCTCCGGCCACCGTGCCGGCAAGCTGGGCCGTAGAGTTTTTAGTTTCGTTCGGCAGGGCGACCTTAGCCGGCTGAATGGACAGAATTTCAACCGTGCTGACCTGCTGGACCTGATTGAGCGAGCCCGGGCCGTAGACATCGGCGCGGTACCTCTGGTTATCGTTGGCGCAGCCGGCCAGGGCCAGAGTGGCGCAGAGGGCTGCAGCGGCAGCGAGTTTCGTGTTCATTGTCTTTCACCTTTAAAATCTGCTGAAGGAACGCCGGAAGATACGGGCGCTCCAATCCGAAATTATTGTAAGTTCCCATTTACAAACCGAATGCAAACATTTTCGGCAATGCATTACGGTTTGTTACCGTGAAGGCCTCTCCGCGGCAAGGCCCCGGCTTTGGAGGCCGGCGGCAGATCAGTAGTTTTTCAGGACATGGTCAAAAGTCGCCCTCAGGTCCTCTTCGGAGATGAAGCCCGAATGCGCGTCAAGAAGCTTGCATTTCCTGTCAAAGAGAATCTGGGTGGGCACAGCGCTGATGCCCAGCGCGCGGGCGATGTCGGGGTGTTCGTCGATATCGATGTGAACAAAGGAAATCTTCCCTTTGTAGTCTTTTTCGACTTTTTCCCAGGCCGGCTTCATCATTTTGCAGGGGGTGCACCAGCTTGCCTCGAAATCAACGATTGAAATCCGCCCCTGCATCGGGCAAAAGGCCGTCGATGAAGTTTTTGCAGAGGCCTGCGCAGAGCCGGAAAGCGCCAGGGCGCAGGAGAAGAGGACTGCGGCGGCTGCTAATTTTCGAAACATCTTTGTGCACCTGTAGAAAGACGCGGGACGAAGTGTCCTATTGTAAGGTTTTTCCCTGAATGAAATGAGATTGCCCGTTTTTTTCGGGTGAGTCTCCGGTCTGCGCATCCCGCAATTAGGTGGTGGGCCACAAAAAAATTTGCGTTTCAGGAAAGCTCGTGTAGAATACGCTCCCGTGTTGCGGGAGTAGCTCAGTTGGTAGAGCGCAACCTTGCCAAGGTTGAGGTCGCGAGTTCGAGACTCGTCTCCCGCTCCAAAGATTTTTGGAGGGCTGTTTTCTTTAAAGAAAACAGCCTTTTTTCTATTTGGTTTTTCCGTGGTCGCGCCGGTAGAGCTCCCATTCCTCCACAGAGGAGCCGTCGGGCAGATGGCAGACGCCGTATTCTCCCCCTGAGGCGTCCTTCCTGATTTCAAGCTTTCCTCCTCGTTTTTCAACGCACCAGACCGATGCCGGGTTGGCCATTCCGATGGGGGCGGGCCCGGCGGAATTGTCGCGGTGCAGGGGCGCGCAGCCGGCGGTGCAGATGCCTGCTGCAAGGGCGACGGAGCCGGCCGCAATCAATTTGTTAATCTTATTCAAAGAGTTGTTGTTCCTAATCCTCATCCCCATATTCTTTTCTCTCCGCTAGAATAAATGTTCACCGTTTGGTCATAAACGGGTGCTATGGTAATTGCGTCAAGCTTCGTGCGTCTTGAAAAACTGATTTCAGGCGCTTCCTCTTTTTTGGTTAGGTTCAAAGAAAGATTTTATGGAAAACAAGAGCTCATCGCGTGTCGCGGCCGATAAAAATGCATCTGCTTCCCCGAAAACAGCACCCCGCAGGGCAAAGCGCACAGCCCGGGCTGCCGGAAAAGCGGCCGGCGCTAAAAAGGAGCTGCCGCTGACCTCTCCGAGTCTGTACACCAACAGGGAGCTGTCGTGGCTCTCGTTTAACCGCAGAGTGCTTGAAACGGCGCTCGAAGAGGACCGGCCTCTTTTGGACCAGGTGAAGTTTCTGAGCATTTTCTACACGAACCTTGATGAATTCTTCATGGTGCGTGTATCCAACATCTTCAAGCAGTACCAGACCGGAGCTTCCACGCTGGGACCGGACAAGATGTCGCCTGCGAAGCAGCTGGCCGAAATTCGCAAGCTCACGATGGAGCAGGTGGAGGCCGCCGCGAACCACTGGATCAACAAGCTTCAGCCCGCCCTGGCGGAGGCGGGGGTCCGCGTGGTTGAGTATTCGGATCTTGACCCCGAGCAGCAGAAGTACCTGCTCAACCGCTTCAAGAATGACATCTACCCGATTCTTACTCCCCAGGCGATCGACCCCGGGCATCCGTTCCCGAAAATTTCCAACCTCTCCATCAATTTTCTCATCGAGGTGGCTGACTCCAACGATGTGAGGCACTATGCGAGGCTGCGGGTTCCGCACAACATCCCAAGGTTTTACTTTGTGCCCCGCAATCCCTCGCAGGACGAACCGCAGGTGTCGGCCTCTTTCGATAAAAACGTCGACATCGTGCAGACCGAGAAGATCATCGGCGAGTTCCTGCCGTTGCTTTTCCCGGGCTACAAGGTGACGGCAAAGGGGATGTTCCGCATCACGCGCAACACCGATGTGGAAATTGAGGAGGACGAGGCCGACGATCTTCTCGAGGCGGTCCGCGATTCTGTGCTCCGCCGCCGGTTCGGGGGTGTCGTCCGCCTTGAAACCGAGTACAGAATTCCCGCGAAGCTCACGTCGTTCCTTGTGAGCAAGCTGCACCTTCAGCCCTCTCAGATTTACACTGTGAAGGGCCCGATGGCTTTTTCCGGGTTCATGCAGCTCAACGACCTCAACATTCCCGCGCTGAAGGACACGCCTTATTACGCGAGCTACAACCCTGCGACCCAGCCGGTTGAAGAGCTTTTCGAGAACATCGCCCGCGAGGACATCCTGCTCTATCACCCGTACCAGACGTTCACTTCGGTGGTGGACTTCGTGCAGCAGGCGGCGCGCGACCCCAAGGTGCTCGGCATCAAGATGACGCTCTACCGCGTGGGCAACAACTCCCCGATCGTGAAGGCCCTGATGGACGCCCGCATGGCAGGCAAGCAGGTGACCGCCGTGGTCGAGCTGAAGGCGAGGTTTGACGAGGAGCGCAACATCAACTGGGCCGAGGAGATGGAGCACCAGAACGTCAACGTCGTCTATGGCTTCGTGGGCCTGAAGGTGCATGCGAAGCTCTGCCTCGTCATCCGCAGGGAGGACAGCGGCATACGCACCTATGTCCATATCGGCACCGGCAACTACAACCCGGGTTCGGCGAAAAACTATACGGACCTGGGGCTTCTCACCGCAGATCCGGCGATCTGCTCGGATGTGACCGATCTCTTCAACGTGATGACGGGATACGCGAAGCGCACGAGCTATAACCGGCTGCTTGTCTCGCCCACGAGCATGCGCTCGGGGCTGGAACGCAGCATCCGCGCCGAAATCGAGCGCCACAGGCGCGAAGGCAACGGACGGATTGTGATCAAGTGCAACCAGCTGGTTGACGCGGGCATGATCAAGCTTCTCTACGAAGCCTCGATCGCCGGCGTCAAGGTCGACTGCCTGGTGCGCGGCATCTGCTGCCTGAAGCCCGGCATTCCCGGCGTCTCTGAAAACATCACAGTTCGCGCCATTTTGGGCAAGTTCCTCGAGCATGCCCGCGTCTACTGGTTCGGGCCCCTCGAGGATACGGAAAAGAGCTTCTGCTACATTGGCTCGGCCGACATGATGGGGCGCAACCTCGACCGCCGCATCGAGGTGGTGACGCCTATTCTCGACGGCCGGCTGAAGAAGCGGCTCGCTGAGGAAGTGCTGCAGCTGCAGCTGGCGGACAATCAGCGCACCTGGCTGCTGGAGAAGGACACCTACACCCGCATTGTGAAAAAGCCCTCGGAAAAGAGCGTCAATGCGCAGGAAGAACTGATCCGCCGCTACGGCGAGTAAAGGGCGGCCTATGGAAACAGCGCAGTACGGCCCCCTTCCTGCTGAAACGGAAACTTCTCCAGACAACCCGAGTCCGCTTCCCCCGGGGGCCCACCGCGTGGCCGTTGTGGATCTCGGAAGCAACTCGATCCGGCTGCTTCTCGCGCAGGTCGACGCCCAGGGGCGGGTTCAGGTTCTCAACTGCGTGAAATCCATGGTGAAGCTGGGCGAGGGGGCCTTCGAGCACGACGCGCTCCAGCCCGCCGCCATGGACCGCACCATCGCGGTTCTGAAGACGTTCGCGCGGACCTGCCGCATGTACGGCGTCGAGCAGATCGCTGCCGTGGCCACGGCCTCCGTACGCGAGGCCTCCAACGGCCGTGCGTTCGTGGAACGGGCGAAGCTCGAGACCGGCGTGCGCTTCAATGTCATTTCCGGGCCTGAAGAGGCCCGCCTGGTCAGCATCGGGGTGGAGGCGGGGCTTCCCCTGTCGGACCATCCCCGGGTCTTTATGGATATCGGCGGCGGCAGCACCGAATTTGCCGTGTCCCGCAACGGCGAGATTCTCGCCGCGGAGTCGCTGCATGTCGGCTGCGTGAGGCTTGCGGACCGCTTCTTTCGAAAGGAAAGCGGGAAGGTCCCGCGCTCCCTCTTCGAGGAGGTGAAGGACTATGTCCGTGAAAAATCCTTCCTTCCCTTCGAGCGCGTCAGGGCCTGCCGCCCCGCGGAGATGATCGCAAGCTCTGGCACCGCCGGAGCCCTTGGAGCGATGGCCGAGGCGATGAGGCATGGCAGCGCCGACGATCAGGGCGGGTGCTATGTGCTTCTTGACGAAGCCCGGGCCATTTCCGAAAGGCTCTGCGGCACCACTCCCGCCGAGCGGCTTCGCCTTCCCGGCATGTCCGCAAGGCGCGTTGACGTGATCATCCCCGGCGCGGCGATCTTCCTGACGGCGATGGAGGAGCTGGGGTTTGACAGGGTGGAGATCACGGAGCGGGGCCTTCGCGACGGGGTGCTCCTGCAGCATCTGGAGAACTCCGGCCTTATTCCCGGCAGGGCCCGCGAGCGGGAGCAGAAGATCAATGCGGTCAAAGGATTTGCCAGGACCTTCAGCGCGGATCTGTTCCATGCGAAGAAAGTCTCGGGCTTTGTCCTGCAGCTTTTTGACCAGGCAAGGCGCGAAAGCCTCGTGGAGCTTGATCCCGCCTGGCGCGACATCCTTTTTTACGCGGCCTGGCTCCAGGAAACGGGAATCGCCATTTCGTACCACAACCTCGCAGAGCACAGCGCTTACATTGTGGCGAACTCCGAGCTTCTGGGATTTACCGAATACGAGACCCAGCAGATCGCCGCGGTCATCTTCCGGAGCCGGTACCAGGGGCGGGAAGAACCCGGCTATATCGCCCTGTCATCCAATGACTGGAAGGAGGCGGCTCTGGTCGGGCTCCTTTTAAAGGTCGCCGAGGGGCTCGACAAGAGCCACCGCGGGGCCGTGACGGGCTTTAATCTGGAAGCCCGCGGCAGGCAGGTGGTGATGGGGGTGAGGGCGGACTCAGAAAGCCCGATTGAGCGCGAAAATCTGACCCGAATCGCCAAAACCATGACAAGCAGGCTGGGGAGAACCTTTACCGTGGTCTGGTCCGCTTCATAAGGGGCAATGCGATGAGGATCTACGGGCTCATTCTCGCCGGAGGCCGGGCGACCAGGATGGGAGGGGTCGATAAGGGGCTGCAGCTTTTCCGCGGCCGCCCTCTGGCGCTCAACGCCTTTGAAAGGCTGAAGCCTCAGACGGACGAAATCCTCCTGAGCGCGAACCGCTCGGAAGAGGCTTACAGGAGGATGCTTCCTGCCGGTACAAAAATCCTGCCTGATCTCCGCCCGGACTTTGCCGGGCCGCTGGCGGGGCTCGAAGCGGCTATGTCCTGCATCCCGGAGGGCGAGAGGAAGAAGGCCTGGCTGGTCACAGTGCCCTGCGACTGTCCCTTTTTTCCCGAGAATCTGGTTGAAAGCCTAAAGGAGTCCGGAACTCCTGCCGTGGCTGCGGCCGGCGGTCGGCTGCAGCCTTCGTTTCTCTGGGTTCCGGCTTCTTTTTTGCCGCGGCTTTCGGCCTATCTGGATTCGGGTGAGCGCAAGCTGGGCCTTTGGGCCCGTCAGGCCGGGTGCCTCGAGGTGAATTTCCCCGATGCTGCGGCTTTTCAAAACTGCAACTCTTTTGAAGAACTTTCCTTCGCGGAGGCGCTCAGCGCCCCCTCGCGCAAGGGATCAGTTTCTGTGTGATTCATAGCGCCAGGCGTCCTGGCAGATCTCGTCGAGGCCTCTTCGGGCCTTCCAGCCCAGGATGCTTTCGGCCTTGCCGGTTGCTGCGATGAACTCGGGGCGGTCCCCGGGTCTCCTGCGCGCGATTCGGAAAGGGATGCATCGTCCGGCAGCGCGCTCGCATGCGCGCAGGACCGAGAGCACGCTCGCGCCGGCGCCGGAGCCCAGGTTGAAAATCTCCGTTCCCTGATGCCCGAGGCTGTACTCGGCGGCTTTCACGCAGCCTTCCGCCAGATCCATGATGTGCAGGTAGTCCCGCACCGCGGTGCCGTCAGGAGTCGGGTAGTCGCCGCCAAAAATTTCAACCTGCGGGAGCTCTCCCCGGGCGGCCTGCCAGATGCGGGGAAAAAGATTGCCTTGGGGCTGCCTCGCCTTTTCTCCGAGCAGCCCGCTCGGGTGCGCTCCGGCCGGATTGCAGAACCGCAGGATGACGCTGCTCAGATCCGGGTCTGAATCGCCCAGCCTTGAGAGAAGCCGTTCGATCATGACTTTCGTTTCGCCGTAAGGGTGAGGCGCCGCGGCGGCGACGGTTTCCGGGCAGGGCGAGGGAGCATTTTCGGGATAGACCCCCACGGTGGAGGAGAACACAAGGCGCTTCAGTCCGCAGGCCCGCATGGCCTTGAGCAGGGTGAGGGTCCCCGATACGTTCACGTCGTAATAGTCAAGAGGCTTTTGGAATGACTCGCTGATGCTTTTAAACGCAGCGAAATGAAAAACGACGTCGGGCCCGAAGGCTTTGAGCGTCTGCAGAAGACGCTCGCCGTTTCTGATGTCGCCCTGCTCGAACGGGAGCCTTTCTCCTGTGATTCTGCGGAGGGCTTCTAAAGTTTCCGGACAGCTGTTGAACAGGCTGTCGTAGAGAAAGACCTGATGGCCCGCCTCGAGCAGGGCCGCCGCCGTGTGCTCCCCCACAAAGCCGCAGCCGCCGGTGATGAAAACTTTCATAAAAGCGCCGCTCCGTCCGTTCAGCCCGAAGCCCTGCCTTTAGACCGCAAATCCCACTTTTCTGGCGAAATGCACCGTCGCCGCAATGAAGCCCTGCTTGGATCCGCAGTCGAATCTCCGGCCCTTGAAGCGGCAGATGCGCATAGGAGTGCCGCGTAGTGAGGAAGCCATGGCGTCCGTGAGCTGTATTTCTCCGCCGACTCCGGGCCGCACTTTTTTGAGTTCCTCGAAGAGGCCGGGCTCGAACACATACCGGCCGATGACGGCAAGGGTGGAAGGAGCCTCCTGCGGCTTTGGCTTTTCGACCAGGCCGGCCACTAACGCGGGATCCTGTGCGTTCAGGCTCACGATGCCGTACTTCCCGGTGTCTTCTCTTGGAACATTTTCGACGGCAATGACGTTTCCGCCGCCGCTGCGCTTCCGTAGTTCGCAGAGTTCTCCAATGCAGGATTCAGGCGCATCGACCAGATCATCCGGAAGAATGACGGCGAAGGGCTCGTTACCCACTGCCTTTTGCGCGCAGAGCACGGCGTGGCCCAGCCCCAGGGGGGCGCCCTGCTCAATGAAAGAGAACACCGCGCCCTTCGGGCAGATTCCCCGCACAAGCTTCAGAAGGTCTTTTTTCCCCTTTTTCTCCAGCTCTTCCTCGAGTTCCGGGCTGGGCTTGAAATGGTCCTCGATGGCCTTTTTCGACGGGCTCGTCACAAAGACCATGTTTGTAATGCCTGCCCTGGCCGCTTCTTCCACGGCATACTGGATGAGAGGCTTGTCAACGACCGGCAGCATTTCTTTAGGAATGGCCTTGGTGGCGGGCAGAAACCGGGTGCCAAGTCCGGCGACGGGAAAAACGGCTGTGCGAACAGGCTGCATGGGCGTCGAAAACTCCAATGACAAATAAAGGGACAGGGGAATTATAGGGGAGGTCTTTCGGAGTCAAGTCCGTCGTCGGGCTCGAGCGGAACAATGCCCGCGATTTCCTTTTCATACTGTTGGAAAAGCCCCGTGAGCTTTTTCGCATACCACTCCGCGAACACCCGGCAGCGCCTGATGTGCCAGCTCGATTTCGAGAGAACTACGTAGCACTGCGCGGGAGGGCGCTTCCAGCCGGGAAGCACGGGCACCATCCGGCCTTCCTTCAGGTCTTCCCAGCACTGGACGACGGGCATGTCGAGCGCCACGCCGTAGCCCTTCAGGACGCCTTCCCGGATCGACAGCATGTCGGTGCTCGCGATGGTGCGTCCGTACGGGATCACCTCGTTTTCATGTCCCTTCCAGAGCACGCGGGTGGTCGAGCGCATCGGGCCCGTATAGAGAAAGACGGTGTGGTGCGCGAGATCCTGGGGGTTGAGCGGCATGCCGTGCGCCTTGATGTAGTCGGGTGAGGCGACCGGCAGGTACACGCAGCGCCCGCGCGGGATCTGTATGAGGGAAGAGTCTGAGAGCTTGCCGGTGAGCGCCGCCATGTCGCATTTCTGGCTTTTGACGTCCGAGGCCTGCATGCCGACCAGGATGTCGAAGCTGATGCGGGGATAGAGCTTGTAAAACTCCTCGAGGATCGGCATCAGGTTGCGGGTGGCGAAGCTGGGCGGCACGGACAGCCGGATCTGGCCTTCGAGCGTCGCTGTGTCGTGCGTGAAGCTCTCGATGAATTTCCGGTGGGCGGCGAGGATCGGCTCGATTTTCCGGGCGGCCCATTCGCCGCGGCTCGTGAAGGTGAGGGGGCGGGCGCTCCGGTTCACGAGCTTTTGCCCGATCGAGTTTTCAAGGGCGGAGATCGCCCTGCTCACGGTAGAAGGCTCCACGCCGAAGGCCTGCGCCGTCACGGAAAAGCTTCGCGACTGGATGAGCGAGGCAAAGAGCTTCCAGGCGTAGAGATCATCAGATTTGGGCATTCGCGCGAACCTTCCTGCCATCCATGGCTGATTTTGCGTGAACAGTATGGCATCTATTTGCGATAAACGCAAAAAGAGGCGGCCGCTGCGGCAGGAGCCGGACCGGAGCTGCGCAAGTCCCCCGGGCCGCCTGCCGGCGTATCATCAGCAGAATCTCCCTGAAGCGAATTCTTCCTTTTCCCATGTTCCGGCAGTCTCTCTGGTCCATCGCATCGGCCGCCTGCTTTTCCGTCATGGCGGCCTTCGTGAAGCTCGTGTCCGATCAGTTCGGGCCGATCGAGCTTATTTTCTACCGGTCGCTCTTCGGAGTGCTTTTCATCGCCTTCATGGTCCGCAGCACCGGCGTGACGCTCAAGACCCACCGCCTGATGGACCACGTGCTGCGCTCCTCGCTCGGAATCCTTTCGATCGCGCTCTGGTTTTTTGCGCTGCCGCGCATGGACTTCGGCGCCTGCATGACGCTCACCTACACGACGCCGATTTTTCTGGCCGCCTGGTTCATCGGCCGGGCGCTGGTGCGCCATGAAAAGGCCCCTTGGAAAGTGACGGGCGCGATCCTCGCGGGCTTTGCCGGGATCGTGGCCGTGGTGCAGCCCTCTTTCGCGGCCGACGAAGCCGTCCCCGCAATGGCCTGCATCCTGCTCTCTCTCATCGACATGGCGGTGTACTGGCAGATGAAGAGGCTGGGCGACATGGGCGAGCCTTCCATGCGCATTGTCTTTTACTTCACGGTGTTCGGCACGATCTTCGGGCTGCTGGGCACGTACCTGTTTGAGGGCGGCCTGCACCTGCCCACGCCCGAAAACGCGCTGGGGCTTCTGGGCATCGGCCTCATGGCGACCCTGGGGCAGATCGCGGTCACCCGCGCCTACGCCCAGGGCAACATGCTGCTGTCCTCCTGCCTCGGGTTCCTCGCGATCCCGATCTCTGCGGTCATCGGCTTCATCTGCTTTGGCGACAGGTTTTCCGCCGCGGCGCTGCTCGGGATGCTCCTCATCACCTTCTCCGGCCTTTTCGCCACGGTGTTCACCAAGCGCGAGGAGGCGCAGGCCCGGAGCGAAGGGAAAGCCGCGGCTTAGCCCCGGCCTTTTCTGCAGACAAGAAAAAGCGGGGCGGCCCCTTGACGGCGTCTGCCCCGCTTCTCTTTAAAAGCGGCCTTCCCGGGCGGCGCGCGGCCGCCCTGAAAGGAGGCTTTCGCGGCCTTACTTCCTGCCGCAGATCTTCTTCACCATGCCCGTGAACATCCGGAAGCCCACGTCCAGCGCGGGTTCGTTCACGTCGAAGTTGAACTGATGGTGGCCGGCCTTGCGGTCAGCTCCGGTCACAAAGAACGCGGCCTTGCCGCCGTGCTCGGTCACGCGCTTGGCCAGCAGCGAGGCGTCCTCGGAGCCTCCGAAGTTGGCTTCGCCCGTGATCTGCTTCACCTCCGGGATCGTGCCCGCCACTTCGCGCAGCATCTTCACCATCTCGGGGTCGTTCTTCATGTCGCAGGCCGCGCCCATCGTGCGGACGTCGTACTTCACGCCGTAGCTGATCGCGCAGCCCTTGATGATGTTCATCGCCTGTTCGCTCATGTAGTCGTTGATGGCGGCGGTCTCGCCGCGCACTTCCATCACGAGCTTCGCGTGGGCGGGGATCACATTGCGTCCGGTGCCGGCATGCAGGATGCCCACGTTCACGCGGGTCATGCCGGAGCCATGGCGCGGAATGCCGAGCAGCTGCATCGTGGCCGCGCAGGCGGCGGCCAGGGCGTTGCGGCCCGCGTTCGGCTCGACGCCGGCGTGGGCGGGCTTGCCGTCGTAGGTGACGTCGTACTTCGTCGTGCAGAGGAAGCCCCAGGGGTCGATCACAACTTCGCCGTACTTCGCGACCATGCCGATGTGCGAGCCGAGGAAGTAGTCGACGTCGTCGAGCACGCCCGAGGTGGCCACGGCGTTGGCTCCCCGCACGCCTTCTTCAGCCGGCTGGAAGACGATCTTGATGCGGCCGGTGAGCGAGTCCTTGTTGTCCACGATCCACTTCGCGGTGGTGAGGCCGATCGACATGTGGCAGTCGTGCCCGCAGGCGTGCATGAAGCCGTTGTGCTTCGAGCGGAAGCCGTCCTTGTTCGGGATGTGGTTCGGGTCGTCGGTTTCCTGCACGGGGATGCAGTCGATGTCGAAGCGCATCGCCATCGTGGGGCCGGGGCGTCCGGTGTCGAGGACGCCCACGCAGCCCGTGTAGCCCTCGGTCGCCTTCAGGAACTCTTCGGAGACGCCGTGCTCGCGCGCGGCCTGCAGCCCGGCCTGCACTTCCTTTTCATCGCGGCCGAGGCAGGCCTCGGGCTTCACGACCTTGGTGCCGAGGAGAACCTCGTAGCCCCAGGCCTTCAGCTTGCGGGCGAGGTAGTTCGTCGTTGTGAATTCCGTCCAGCCGGGCTCGGGCCACTGATGAAGTTCGCGGCGCTGGTCGACCAGCTGCTTGTAATACGATGACAAGGCCATTTCCATGCTCCTTTTTTTAACGTTCGGGCGCAGCGCAATGGCCAGGCGCTTGGGATGGCGCCTGAGACATAGGGCTGCGGCCCCGCTGAAATGCCATCTGCATAACGGTAAAATTATAATCTCTAGGGAATCGGACGTACGCTTTTTTCGCCGTCCGGGAAAGCCGCTGAAGGCTTGCTGATACAGGAGGGATGATGAAGAAAATTCAGGCGCAGCTCGCCCGGTCCATGGATTTCCTCGGGCAGTGCCCGCTCGTGGTCGTGACGGCCCGCCGCGGCGCGCTTAACTATGCGATGCCAGTCGCCTGGGTGATGGGCAGCGACTACGATCCCCCGCGGGTCGCCATGACGCTGGGCGCCTGGAATGCGACTTACCCCGTGCTCCTCGAGTCGGGCGAGTGCGTGCTCAACGTGGTGCCCCCGGAGTTGGCCCGCGAGGTGTTTGAGCTTGGGAGCGCGCACTGCGACGGAAAGGCCGACAAGCTCGCGCGCTTCGGCCTCGCGTGGCACGACGCGGACAGCGTGAACGCCGCCGTGCTCGAGGGGGCCTTTGCGGCGCTTGAGTGCCGCGTGGTGAAGAAGGATGAAGCCCTGGGGCTTTTCATTCTGAAGGGGCTGCGCTTCTGGCTCGCGGAGGACTGGAGCGCCGGGCGCTACCACGTGCTGCATTCGCTGGGCGACGTGCTTTACTCCGACGACGGGCGGCGCTTCGCCCGGGCGGATCTTCTGGGAGACAAGGCCTGAGCAGCCCCTTTCTTTCTAAGAAAATGAAAAATGCCGCTTCTCCCTGCAGAAGCGGCATTTTTTATGGACTGGATCTGCTTAACTTCCTCATCAGGCGCCGTTAAACGGGAAGCGGGCGCTCACGCTTCGGGTGAGCAGCGTCATGAGCTCGTTTTCGAGGGCTCTGGCCTGTCTCAGGGCGTCCTCCAGGACCGCGGTGTTCTCGCGCTCGAGATAGAGGTCGGCTGCCGCCTCGCCCTTCAGGGCGAGCAGGTCGCAGTAGCGGGTCTCGATCAGCGCTGTTTTGCGCAGCGCCTGGGCCTCCCAGCGGTCCCAGACCCGGCGGACGACGGGCTCCAGCCGGCCGTAGTCCATCATCGCGAGCGTCTGGGGCTTTCTGAAGGCCCAGCCGGCGCTTTGCCCGTCCGCGTCGTGGGTGCCTGTCCGATAGGCCTGCGGCACGTCGCGGAAGCCCTCGAAAAAGGGCACGAAGACCGAAAGCGAGGGCATGCCCCACGACACCCAGCTCACGGCGCCGACCGAAAGCGGCAGCCAGGGCTTGCGCACGAGGATGTGGGAGTGCGAGCAGCGGAAGACCGAGATGGGGCGCGCCTTCACGTGCGGGTTCCCGGTCGCATAGGGGTCGGAGTCCGTGCCCTCGAAGCGGTTGCGCAGCCCCGCGGCGACATCGAGGATCGTGAGCGGCCGCGCGGGCCTGAAGAAGACGGGGAAGTCCGGGTCGTCTTCGGAGCGCAGGGGAGCGCCCCCGCGGTACTTTTCAATGAGGACGCGGTTCCTCGGATAGTTGTAGTAGAGGTCGGAGGGCTTTTCGTCCACATAGGCCGCCCGCACGTCAAACGGGCGCTTTCCCGTGGGCCAGAGCCCGTGCGCTTCGGCAAAGGAGACGAGCCCCGGCGAAGAAAGGAAATTCTCCGTGTCCTGCGGGTCGAACGCCCGCAGCCGCGCGTGGTTCGCGGTGACGTAGCAGCACTCCTGCGGAAGCCTCGCCGCGGCCCACTGGTGGGCGCAGCACGTCTCAAACCACCAGACCTCGCGCTCGTCCACGAAGGCGACGCCGCAGCCTTCGCCCGCGCCGTGCTCCTCGATTGCACGGCCCAGGATCCGCACGCCCTCGCGGGCGGAGTGCGACAGCGGCAGCACGTAGTCCTCGATCATGTCCTCCACGACGCCGGTAAGCGGCAGGTAAGGGTCGAGCGCAAGCGAAGCCTCGCTCGCGAAGATGGTCTCGGTCGCCGTGATCCCGACTCCCGCCTCGTTGAAGCCCGCCTCGCCTTCCGAGGCCCCGTCGGTCGCGGAGTCCGAGACCGACTGGTAGCCCAGGGCCGCCGCCTCAAAGGGAGCCGCGAAATCGTTTCTGAAGGAGCGGAAGACCCGGCCCGGACGGGCCTCCTGAGCGGGGTGCCAGAGCAGCCGCTTCGCGTCGTCGGGCGCGCAGTCTTCGTTTCTTGCAATGATGAGGGAGTGATCGGCAGTCGCGCCGCTTCCTGCAAGAATGGTGGTGCAGGGCATGGATTTAAAGCCTCTTGTAGTGAAAGGGGAAAACGGCTTTATTGTAAGGACGGCCGCCGGACCCGGACGGGGCGGGCAGCGGGGGGCAAAACTTGGGGGGCGGCCCCGGACGGAGCCGCCCCCCTTTGGAAGACCCCGGGCGCACCGCTTTCTGCGGCCCGCTCGCCCGAGGACCCTCCCTGTGTTTTCAGCCCAGATGGTTCAGGACAAACTTCACGAAGACCGCCGAGCCCATCGGCAGCAGCGTGTCGTCCATCGTCATGTTGATCTTGTGCAGGCCCGGGGTCACGCCGGTGCCCACTCCAAAGTAGCCGTTTTTGATGGAGGGCTTCGCGAGCTTGTAGAAGTGGAAGTCCTCGCCGCCGCCTCCGCAGCCCGGAGCGAGGCGGTCGGCTCCGGCCGTGTCGCGGATGCACTGCGCGAGCTCCTCGGTGATGTCGGGATCGAGGTTCGCGGCCGGGCAGATGACGTCGTACTTCACATCGACGGTCGCCCCGTAGGCCTCGGCCGTGTTTTTGAAGATCCGGTTCATCTGCTCGGTGAGCGACTTGACGAGCTCGTTGGTCTGCCCGCGGAAGTCAAAGCACAGGGTGGCGGTCGCGGGCACGACGTTGAAGGCCCCGTCGTCGGCGCGCAGCTGCGTGGGCTTCACGGACCAGACGTTTTCCGGGTTCATGTGGATCTGCGCGACGGCGTTGACGATCGCGGTGGCGACATAGATCGCGTTCACGCCCAGATGCGGGCGGGCGGCGTGGCTCGATTTCCCGTGAATCGTCACATGCACGTGGCCGGAGGACGTGTGGCACACCGAGGGGCACAGCGTCCCGGGCTTCAGGTCCTGGACGGGACGCACGTGCGCCCCGATGATGATGTCCACGTCGTCAAGGATGCCTTCCTTGATCAGGGCCTGCGCCCCGGTGATCGGCTCCTCTGCGGGCTGGAAGATGAGCTTCACCTTGCCGCGCCTGATTTTCCCCACGAGGCGGCTGGCCGCCTCGAGCAGCATCGCCATGTGGCCGTCGTGCCCGCAGGCGTGGATCGCCACGGTCTTGCCGTTCTGCTCGAAGGGAAGCGCGTCCATGTCCGCCCGCAGCGCGATCACGGGGCCGGGCGCGCCCGAGTCGATGTATCCCGTGACGCCGTAGGTCTCGCCCACGCGGTGGGCGTCAATGCCGATTTCCTTGAGCCGCCGGATCACGTAGGCGGAGGTGTTTTTGACGTCCATGCCGATTTCCGCGAGCGGATGCAGCTCGCGGCGCAGCTTCGTTGAATCCAGTATCTGGGCCATGACAGAACTTCTCCTCGGGGGCGGCCTTCGACGGGCTTTTCGCACCCTTCTTCTGGTGGATCAGGAGTCCGGGAGCCGCCTGACGCAAGTGAAAAAAAGAATTAAGAACTGAAAAAGTCTATACCCGCGGCAGGAGGCCGGAAAGAAAGCAAGGGGGCGTCCGGGGGCCGGAAGGCTTTTTCTCCCGGAGCGGGGGGAGCCTTCCGGCCTGAAAGGATCAGGACGGGCGCCGGCCCGGGCCGCCGCTTTTTGCGCCGTCGCCCGCCCGCCTGAAGAACTCCTGCACGGAAAGCTCTTCGGAGGGGTTTGGAGCCGGAGCCGCTTCCTTTTCCTTTCGGACCGCCTCCATCGCGCTGCGGCGGGCCTGCATCGAGGCGTCTGCCGAGAGGTCCAGCTTTTCGCCCTCCTCGCGCGCCTTCTCCGGATCGGTCATGCGGCGCGGTTCAGGCGCCCCGGCCGCGGGGCCGGCCCCCTTGGGGGAGGGCGGCTCTTCGGCGCGGGGCGCGGCCGCAGCCTGCTGCTGCAGCGTTCCCTCGGCCGCCCCGGGGCGCGCGGCCCTCACCGCGGCAAGCCGCTCGCGGCGGTACTCGCGGATCTGCCCGATCACTTCGGTGAGCATCTCGTCGTTGGTGCGGTAGGCCGCCACCGCCTGCTCGTAGTCGTAGCGGCTCGAGGAAATCTCGCGCAGCGTCTTTTCGGTGTGGAAGCGGAAGATGTCGGCGATCTCCTTCGCCTCGTAGGGCGAGAGGAGGCCGAGGTCGATCAGGCAGCGCCGCCCTGCGAGCAGCGAGGGCTCAAGGTTCCTGCTGTAGGGGTGCACGCCCTTGTTCATGAAGTCGAGCTCGTCCTTCACCTCGCTCACCTGCGAGATGATCTCGACCAGCGGGAAGGCCTCGCGGGCCGCCTCGATGATGTGCCGGGCGCCGGCCTTCTCGTTTCCCACGGCGACGACGAGGATCTTCGCTTCGTCGGCGCCCGCGGCCCGCAGCAGCCTCAGGCTCGAGGCGTCGCCGTAATAGACCTTCACCCCGAAGTGCCGGGCCTGGCGCACGCGGTCGGGGTCGCTGTCGATGATCGTGGGGGTCACGCCCATCGCGAGCAGCATCCGCGCGACAAGCGCCCCGAAGTCGCCGAAGCCCGCGATGATCACCTTGCGGTTGGGGGCCGCGGCCAGGGCTTCCGCATCGTCCTTGGGCCCGCTGCGGTTCACGCGGTTGAGCCAGTAGCGCGTCGCGCCCGTCATGAGCTTCATCAGGATCGGCGTCGTGCCCATCGAAATCGCGACGGCGGCGGTGAGAATCGCGGCCCAGCTGCCGGGAAGCACTCCCTGGCTCTTTGCGATGGCGAAGACCACGAAGGCGAATTCCCCGCCCTGCGAGAGCACGACGGCGAACTTGAGCCTGTTTGCCGCTCCCTTGATCCGCATCGCGATCGCGACGAAGAAGATCATCACGGTCTTCACCGCGAGCAGGGTCGCGATCACCGCGGCGAGCGTCACGGGCTCGGCGAAGACGAGGTTGAGGTCGATGCTCATGCCGACCGTGACGAAGAACAGGCCGAGCAGGAGCTCCTTGAAGGTGGAGATTTCAGCTTCGAGCTGGTGGCGGAAGCCGGAGCTGCCGAGAATGACGCCGCCCACGAACCCGCCCATCGCCGAGGAGAGCCCCGCGGCCTCCATGATCCAGGCCGAGCAGACCGTGATCAGGAGGGCGAACGCGGTGAGCATCTCCCGCGCGCCGCTTCTCACCGTAAAGCGCAGGAACGGCACCGTGAGGAACCGCCCGAGCCCCACCATGACGACGAGCGCGAGCAGCGCCCGCACCACCGTGTTCATGAAGGCGGGGGAGCCGCCCGCGGCTCCCGCCGCCCCGGCCGCCCCGGCCGTCACCGCGGCCACGGCCGGAATCGCGCCGATGAGCGGAATGGAGGCGAGGTCCTGAAACAGGAGGATCGAGAAGGCGTTCTGCCCGGAGGGCTGCGCCATCATGCCCCGGGCGTTCATCTCCTGCACGGCGACCGCGGTCGAGCTCATCGCCAGGGCGAAGCCAGCGAGCACCGCGGGCGCGGGCTCGAGGCCCGCCGCGTACATGATCCCGGCAAAGGGCAGGGCGCAGAGCAGCATCTGCAGCGTTCCGCCCCCGAAGACCGGCAGGCGCATCTTCCAGAGCCTTCCCACGTCGAGCTCGAGCCCGATCAGGAACATCATGAGCACGATCCCGAACTCGGCGAAGTTCATGAGGGTTTCGACATGGGTCACGGTTCCGAGCCCGTAGGGCCCGACGAAGATGCCGGCCGCGAGGTACCCGAGCATCGTGCCCAGCCCCAGCCGGGACATGACGGGCACGAAGACCACGGCCGCGGCGAGCGCGACCAGGGAGCCGGCCACGATCGTGTCGGTGGCCGGCATGATGGCGCTCGCCCCGGCGTAGAACTCCGTGCAGAGATCGATGAACTTGTGCAGCGCGGCCTCAATCATTCTCGGCCTCCCATTCGGCCATCCGGTCGGCCACGGAGTCGAGGACCGAGGCAAAGTCTCCGCTGGTCATCGGGACGCGCGAGTCGATCACCTGGGGCTCGAGCCAGGTGGCGCCGCAGCTCTCCCACATGCGCTTGATCGGCGCCTGCACCTCCGAGATCTCGACCGGGCCCTGAAAGCCCCGGCCGTGGAAGCCCGAGCCGATCGAGGGCATCCACAGCACCGCTTTGCCGCGAAGCGTCGGGGCGCCCTCGCCGTAGGCGAAGCCGTAGCCGAGCACCGTGTCGAACCACTGCTTCAAAAGCGCCGGCACGCTGTACCAGAAGACCGGGTGGAGCACCAGCAGCAGCGAGGAACGGGAGACCGCCTCGCGCTCCTCGGCGACGTTGATCGCCCCGTCGGGATAGAGGTCGTAGAGCATGCGCGCGTCCATCCTGGGAAACTGGTTCTTCAGTCCCATCAGCAGCGGATAGGACACGATGGAAAAGCGCGGATAGGGGTGTGCGAAAAGCGCAGTGATCATCTTCGACTAAAGCCGGCCGGGCTCCCCGGGCGGTGAAAAGCGGGCTTTTTCAGGAAACTTCCGGGCCCGCTTCCGGGCGGCGGGAGCGTTTTTTGGGGTTCTTTCGCGTATTGTAAGGGGGCGCGGGGCGTCTCTAAGGGGCTTACGCGCACGAAAAAGTGTTTCCGAATTTCTCTTCAGGGCTCGCCGCTCATGCCGAACTCGATCGGGATGCGCACGAAAAAGACGTCCACGCCTTCTTCCCGCAGCCTTGTGAAGAGCCTCTCCGCGTCTTTTTCGGAAAGCGCGAAGCGCACTTCGACGCAGGTCTGCCCGGACTCGAAGAAGGAGGCGCTTCGCAGCCAGCCGTCGCGCCCGTAGCCTTCGGCCGCCGAAAAAAGCGAGCCGCCGGGAATCCCCATCGAGCGGGCGGTCTCAAGAATCCAGCTGCCCAGCGGGCGGCCGTCCTTTCTGCGGCTCTGCTCCGTGAAAAACGAGATTTGGAAGCCTCGGTTCATTTCGGTCCCCTTCAAAGTCCATGCAGGCGGCGAAGCGCCGCCACGGTGGCGATGCCGGCGGCGGTTGCGGCGAAGGATCCCGCCACATGCAGCCCCACTTCCGCGGCCGCCATGAGGTACTCGCCCCGCGAGAGCAGGGCGACCGTCTCGGCCGAAAACGTCGAAAAGGTGGTGAGTCCGCCGCAGAAGCCCGTCACGATGAGCAGCCTCCAGACGGGCGAAAGCCCGGGCATGGAGGCGAAAAACGCGGCCGCGGCCCCGATCAGGTAGCCGCCCAGGAGGTTCGCGGCGAGCGTTCCCGGCGGAAGCGCCGGAAAAAGGCCGTTCAGCCATAGGCCGAGCGCCCAGCGCAGCAGCGCCCCCGAGGCCGCTCCGGCCCCGATCGCGAGAATGGAGAGAAGCATCGGGAAGGCGTCCTTTTGTCGTCAGATCCAGAGAAAGCGGACGTCCCGGCGGATTTCGGGCGAGAGCGCGCGGCTTACCGGGCAGGAGGCGACCATTTTTTCAATGACGCCGCGCTTTTCGGCCGGGCAGCAGCCCGCGGGCATCGAAATCACGGCGGTGATCGAGGCGATGCGCGGGCCGTCGGCCATCTCGCAGGTGAGGGCGGCCGAGGCCCCTTTCGGGTCCAGGCCGAGGGACCCGGCGGCATAGGCCGCCGTCGTGAGCATGCAGCCGCAGAGCGCCGAGAGCAGCCCCTCCACGGGGTTCATCGATTCGCCGAGCCCCTCGGGCGCGGGCTGGTCGAAAACGAGCTCGGTGCCGGTGCGCCCGCAGCGCGCCTCGACTCTCTTGTTTCCAACATACTGTGCAGTGATTTCCATGAGCGGTGCTCCTTGCTTTGATGGGTTTCCGGCCGGGGGCGAGGGGCGGCGGCGCGCTCCGGGCGTTTTTATAATGCCCGGGGGAAAAGAAGCGCCCCCGGGCTCCCGCTCCCCCCGCGGCTTGGTCCCTCAAGCATAAGCCCCGGAGAGCGGACCGGGAGGGAATTCTCCGACTGACAGAGGGCAGGAATATGGAAGAAAAGAACGAAGGAAAAGCGCCTGTGTTCGACTGTGTCCTGGTGCGCGGGGGGCAGGATGCCTCGCCGGATCTCAGGGCCTGGCGGGAGGCGCTCCCGCAGGCGGGGCTGCTCGCGGACGAGGCCTCAGCCGCGGAGCTTGAAAGCGCGCGGCTCTCGGACGGGTTCCTGGAGCTGGGGGGCAGGCTTTACAGCTCGGTCGTCCTCGCTGGCCTGCGGCGCATTTCCGCCTCTCTTCTCGACACTCTCACCGCCTTCATCCTGATGGGCGGCAGGCTTGCGGCCTCGGGCCCCGCCTTTTCGGGCCCCGAGGCCGTCACCGGCCGGGAGGGCCGAAGCGAAGGGGCTGTCCGCTCGCAGCTTCGGACGCTCGAGCGCTATACGAGCCGCACCGAGCCGGACGACGTGATCGATGCGGCGCTCGCGCTGCAGGCGCTGCCGGGCGTGCGCTCCGGGCGGCCCGCGCTTCGCGGCCCAGGGCCCCTGCCCGAGCGGGCGGTCTTCCGCTCCCGGGGAGCGGGGCCTGCGAGATGGAGCCTCGAGCTCGAGGCTCCGCGCGGGTTCGAGGGTCGGCTCGCGCTTCCCTGCCCCGCCTCGAGGCTTGCCTGGGCCGCCGAAGGCGGCGCGGCCTGCGAGGCGGGCTCCGCCGCCGGCCCGGTCCTCGAGGTCGCCCTGGCCCCCGGGTTCAAGGGCAGGCTCGAAGTCGAGGAGGGGCTGCCGCCCGCGGCCTATCCGATGAGAGCCGGGGCCTCGCCCTGGTTTGCGGAGGAGCCCGGGGCGCTGCCGCGCGCGCTTCGAAGCGACCGCGACTGGGCCGAGTGCAGCTCCGGGGAGCCGAAAGGCGGGGAGCCTCGCCTCCTGCGCTTTCGCCTTGCCTTTGCCGATGCCGACGTCCCCGCGGTTCCCGAGGGCGGCACCCTGCGGGCGGACCTTTCGGCCTCCGAGGGCGGGATCGCGGTGCTGCTCAACGGCGTGAGGCTCCTTCCCGCGGAGGGCTCGGGAAGGCTTTTCACTGTGCCGCTGCGGCTTTTTGCGCAGAGCAACGAGCTCGTCATCGAGGCCCGCCCGGAAAAAGGCGGCGAGGGGGCGGGGCCCTTTGCCGAGCCGCTCTGGCAGGTCTATCCCGAGTCCGACCTCGCCTGCCTCGCGCTCAAGGCGCTCTGAAGGCGGGCCGAAAGGGGGCCTTTACGGTCCGCCTCCGGGAGATAAAAAAATGCCCCCGGCTCCTCCTAGAAAGAAAGGAGCCGGGGGCGAGTGCCCGCCCATTTCGGGGCGGGCTTTAGGAGAGATTCTTTTTCTTCAGCGCATCAGGCCTTCGCGAGGTTTTCGCCCGCGACCATGCCGAAGGTGAGGGCGTCCAGGACCGCCACCGTGCCCAGGCGCGAGGCGCCGTGCACGCCGCCCGTGATCTCGCCGCCCGCATAGAGGCCGGGGATCGGCTTGTGGGTCTTCGAGGAGATCACCTGCGCCTCCGGGTTGATGAGCAGGCCGCCCATCGTGTGGTGGATCTTCGGGGCCACCTCAACGCCGTAGAACGGGGGCTTGGAGATCGTGAGCCCGTTGTTGAACTTGAGGATTCGGTGGAAGTCCTTGTCTTCGCCTTCCTTCACGAACTGGTTGAAGCGCTTCACCTCGGCGAGGAACGCGTCCTTCTTGATGCCGAAGTGATCGGCGATCTCTTCGAGCGTGTTGGCGACGAACACCGTCTTCGCAGCAAGCGGCGCTTTCACGAACGAGGGGTTGATCGCCTTCACGATCGAGTCGTCGCAGATGGCGATCGGGTAGTTCTTGTCCTTGCCGATCACCTTGAGCTCGGCGTCAGTCTTGATCTTGCGGCCGGCGTGCTCGTCCATGAAGCGCTTGCCGGTCTTCTTGTTCACGACCATGCCGAGGTCCATGCAGGCGTGGTTCGTGAAGTTCACCGTGACGCCGAAGCCGTCCTCGTGCGGATTGCAGTAGGGCAGGAACTGCAGCCAGGAGATCTGCAGCGGGGTCGCGCCGATTTCAAGAGCCTTGAGCAGCACCCCGGCAGTCGCGCCCGGCTGGTTCGTGGAGTCGGTGGAGGGGACGACGCGCGGATCCTGCACCTGGCGGAACCAGATGTCGCGCGAGAAGCCGCCCGCGGCGAGCATCACGCCCTTGCGGGCCTTGTAGACGCGGCGGTGTCCGGTCTTGTTCTCCACGTCGTCGGAGGCGAGCTTGCGGTTGAACCGATAGCCTTCGCGGCAGACGACGCCCGTGACGCGGCCGTCCTTGTCGAGCACGAAGTCGTCGAACTTCGTGCGGGTCTTCATCACGCAGTTCTTCATCTTCGAGAGCGTTTCGTACATCGGGACGATGTAGCCCGAGCCCGAGCCCGCCTTGATCTCGTAGGAGCGGGGCACGGAGTGTCCGCCTTCAAAGAGCATCTTGTTCGGAACGAACTCCGCGCCGCAGTCGGTCACGAACTTCACCGTGTCGTTGCCGCGGCGGTAGAGCACGTCGAGCAGCTCCGTGTGGTTGATCCCGAGGCCGTCCTTCAGGCAGTCGGCGATGAACAGCTCCTCGCTGTCCTTGATGCCCTGGGCCTTCTGGACCGGGTTCACCGGGCAGGCCATGTTGCCGCCGCAGATGGCGGAGTTGCCGCCGAAGACCCCCATCTTCTCGATCATGAGGACCTTGAGCCCGGCCTTGGCGACCTTGTAGGCGCAGGCCATGCCGGCGAAGCCGGAACCCACGACGATCACGTCGTACTCGCCGTCGAACTTGACGGACTTGTCGTTTTCAGAGGCGTGAGCGGCGGCCGGGGCGATCGCGGCGGCGGCAGCGGCGGTGCCGGCCTTCAGCAGGCTGCGGCGGGAGGTTTCAAACTGAGCCATTTTCCATTCTCTCCTGGTTTGTACGGTTCCACGCGGGGAGGCGTTCTCAGGCGCTCAACCGTGTGCAGAAAGAAATATAGGACTAAAGTCTCATGAAAGCAAGACCAAAGTCCTAGTTCGTTGGTCTTAATCAGCCAGAAACGGGCTGCAAGTCTCCCAGCCTGTTGAATATAAAAGGCTTTTTAAGGTTACTAGGGGAAACACTAAGAAGCGTCAGAAGCTGACGTGGTCCGGGTCGAGGCCGGAGAAGCCAGACGGGGGCAGGGCGTCGATCGCGTGCATTTCCGCCATCGAGAGCGTGAAGTCGAAGATCTTCGCGTTTTCCTCGAGATGGGCGGCGTTCACGCTCTTCACGATCGGGGGGACGCCGTGCTCAAGGCTCCAGCGCAGGCACACCTGGGCCACCGTGCGGCGGTGCTCCCGGGCGATCCGGGCGAGCACCGGGTTGGCAAGCAGCGCTCCCCGTCCGAGCGGGGCCCAGCCGAGCACTCCGATGCCCTGCGCGCGGCAGAAGCGCAGCGCGGAAAGCTGCATGTAGCCGGGGTGGAACTCGATCGAGTTCACCATCGGGCGGATCCTCGCCCGGGCCAGCAGCGGCACCAGGTGGTGCGGCATGAAGTTCGACACCCCGATCGCACGCACGGTCCCCTTCGCATAGAGCTCTTCAAGGGCGCGCCAGGTGCCGTAGTTGAGCGCCTGCCAGGTGGTGGTCTCGCCGTGGATCGCGGGCCAGTGGATGAGGTAGAGGTCGAGATAGTCGGTGCCGAGCCGCTCGAGGCTTCTCTCGCAGGCTTCGAGCGTCGAGCTGTAGCCGCGGTCCGTGTTCCAGACCTTGTCGGTGATGAAGAGCTCGCGCCGGGGCACGCCGCTCGCGCGGATCGCCTCGCGGATCCCCTGCTCGTTCGCGTAGATCGAGGCCGTGTCGATGTGCCTGTAGCCCAGCCTGAGCGCCGCGGCGAGCGATTCAGACAGTCTCTCGTCCTCCGGAATCTGCCAGGTGCCGAATCCGAGGCAGGGGATCTGCACTCTGTTTTCGAGCGTAAGGGTGTCGCGGGGGCTTTTGAGCATGGGCCTTATCGTTGATAATGGGGCAGGGCGCAGCTCCGGCCGGGCGAAGCGCCCGGTTTCATGCGCATGAAGCGTATTTTAGCGGCGAAGCGGGAAAATGAAAGGCGGGCCGGGCGGCTCCGGCCGCGAAACAGTCAAAAGAGTCGGAGGGGCGGAGTCGATGGAAGGAGAGATGGTTTTCTGGCTGGCGGTCTCGGCCGCGGCGGCGGCAGCAGCGGCGGCGTTTCTCGCGCTCCGGGCGGCGGGGATCCTTCGGGGGGCGGCCCGGGCCGAGGCGCGCCGGCCTTCCCGCCTCAGGAAGGCGGCCGGGCGCCGGACAGGCCGCGCCGCGCGCGGGGGCTGCGCTCCTGCTGCCCGCGCCCCCGTCCCGGTGCAGGCCGCCTCGCCCGTCCTCGTGGGCTTCCGGGCTCCGGGCCGCAGCCTGCCCTTTCTCCTTGTCTCCCCCGTGAGGGACTGCGAGAGGCGCTTTTTCCTCGAGACTACCGCCGCCTTCCCGGCCTTCGAGGTGCCGTTTGCGGCGGCGCTGCGGCTGCCGGGGGAGCCCGGCCCCGGCGGCCTTTTCCCCGCGCTTTTCGAGCTCGCGGCCGATCCCCTTCAGGGCCCGCAGCTTGCCGAAGCGGCCCTGCCCGAGGCTTTGGGCTACGGCTCACGGGGGCTTCCCATGGGATCGGCCCGAGGCCTCGCCGACCGGCTGGCCTATGACGCGGCCGGGGCGCTTCTCGCGCTCGCGCGCGCCCCATGGCAGCCTCTGGCGCTGCGGCGCGCCTCGCAGCTCTCCCGCGAGGCGCTCTCTTCCGGGGCTCAGGCCTCAGGCGGAATGTCCTGCGTCCTTCGCGGCCTCGCCGATTCCGGCTCGGGCGCCGGAGAAGGCGGGGCCTCTTCCGCCCGGTCCCCCGAAGGGCGAGCCTTCCTTTTGCGGGCGGTCAGCGTCCTGGAGCGCTCGCCCGGGGCGGACTGCCCGAAGCCCCTTCTGCCGCTGCTGGACGCCGCGCTGCACGCTCTTTCGGAGCGTCCGCGCTTTGCCGTGCGGCTTGACGCCGCGGGGCGGGTGTCCGCGCTTTACCGGTTCGATGCGTCGGCCGGGGAGGGCGGGGACGCCCCCTAGCGCTTAAAATCAGGACAGCCGGCCCGCGCCCCGGGCACTTGGAAGGCGCGCTCCGGCTTTTGTTTTTCCGTCGACTCTATTTTTGTCAGGACGCTCGCGCCTCATGCTGCCAGAAACGCTCAGCCCCGCCCAGCGGGAAGCCGTCGAGACCACCGAGGGGCCGGTCTGCGTGATTGCGGGCCCCGGCGCGGGAAAGACCCGCACGCTCACGCACCGCTACGTCTACCTCGTGCGCGACCTGGGCGTGAACCCCCAGAACATCCTCTGCGTCACCTTCACCAACAAGGCCGCGCAGGAAATGAAGGCCCGCATCCGCGCGATGACCGGGGACCTCGACCTCGGGCAGATCTGCACCTTCCACGCCTTCTGCGTGCGCTTCCTGCGCGACGAGGGCTACGCGGTCGGCATTCCGAAGGATTTCGTCGTGATCGACGAGGACGACGAGGCGGACCTGCTCGCCGAGGTCTACGAGACTTTCGCCATTCCGGGCAATCTCCTCAAGTTCTCCGCCGCGATGGACGTGATCGGAAACTTCAAGGACGACTCGAACTACGTGAAGGACCTGGTCGCGACTTCGCCCGAGGCGCTGCGCGCCAGGGCCCTGTCCAGTCCCGACATTTCAAAGAAGGTCTTCTACGGCTATCTCTGGGCCGAGCGGAAAATCTTCGGGTTCGACTTCGACGACGTCATCTGGACCACGTTCTACATCCTCGACCATTTCGAATCCGTGCGCAGGCGCTGGCAGGAGCGGCTGCAGTACATCATGGTCGACGAGTACCAGGACGTGAGCAACGATCAGGCCGCGCTCGCGAACCTGCTCTCGGAGGTGAACAAGAACCTCTTTGTCGTGGGAGACCCCGACCAGACGATCTACACCTGGCGCGGCTCTTCGCCCTCGATCATGCTGCGCTTTCCGAAGAGCCACCCGCACTGCAGGACGGTGCGGCTGCTCGAGAACTACCGCTCGCTGCCTTCGATCGTGCTCGCGGCCAACTCCCTGATCGTGCACAACCGCGACCGCTTTCCGGTCGCGGGCCGTCCGGTGCGCTCCGACAGCGATCCCGCGCGCCCGACCCGCGTGGTCTACGACGGCGAGAAGACCGAAAAGGAGGCTCTCGCCTGGCTCGTGAAGTCGCTCGGCTACCTGCACGGCCGGGGCCGCGGCTGGGAGGAGTTCGCGGTGCTCTACCGCACGCGCCAGAGCTCGCGCGCGGTCGAGGAGGCGCTCGTAAAGGCGGGGATCCCCTACCGGGTGTGGTCCGGCGTCGCCTTCTACGCCCGCCGCGAGGTGAAGGACGCGCTTTGCTACGTCCGCATGATGACCCGCGCCGACGACGCCGCATTCATGCGCACCGTGAACGCCCCCAAAAGGGGCTTCGGGCCGAAGAAGGCCGAGGCGCTCAAGGCCCTTGCCCGCGCCGGGGGCTCGACGCTCTACGAGGCGCTGCTCGCGCACATCGGCGAGAAGCCCTTCGCCACGAAGCCTCTGCGGGCCTATGTCGAGGCGATGGAAAAGTGCCGCGCCGCCGCCCCGGGCCGCAAGGTCTCCGACGTTTTCAACATGGTCATGGCCGAAAGCGGCTATGAGGCCGCCCTGCAGCTCTCGGGCGAGGACGAGAGGCTCAACAACATCGCGGAGCTGCGCCAGGCGATCGCGCAGTACGAGTCCGACGCCGACAGCCCCGGCTCGCTCTCGGAGTTTCTGCAGCGGGCCTCGGTTTTCGCCGAGGACATCGGCGAGCAGAAGGGGCCCGCGATGAAGCTGATGACGATCCACGCCGCGAAGGGGCTTGAGTTTCCCGTGGTCTACGTCTGGGGCTTTTCGGAAGGAATCCTGCCCAGCGCCCGCACGAGCACGGTCGAGGAGATGGAGGAGGAGCGGCGCGTCGCCTATGTCGCCATGACGAGGGCGAAGGACCTGCTCGTGCTCATGCACGCGCAGGGCACCACCGAGGGCAGCGCCTTCCGGTATCCCAGCCGGTTCTTTTTCGAGCTCGACCGCTCGCAGCTGAAGCTCGTGCGGCCGCTGGCCGAGGGCGAGGAGGAGGCGGCGCGCGAGGCTCTAGCCTACAAGGACCGCTTCCTGACCGGCGAGCCCGAGAAAAAGACCTGGCTTGCGCCCGGGGACCGCGTCCGCCACAAGGTGTTCGGCGAGGGAGAGGTGCTGCAGGTGGAGAAAAACGGCGCGGTTTCGATCAGGTTCGAAAAGCTCGCGACGCCCCGCACCCTGATGGCGGGCGCGCCGCTTGAGAAGCTGGACGGGGGCAGGGGCTGAAAGGCCACCCGGAAAGGGGCTCTTCTTTTCCTCTGGCGCTGGAAAAGGGGGCGGCGCTGTCCCTACAATGGGCTCAGGTTCTTTTCTTTCATTTCCATGAAAAAGGAGGGCAGGCCCATGGCGCTTACTTTGAAAGAATGCCGCGAGCGGCTCGACGCGCTCGGTCGCGTCCCGCTTGGCTTTTATCCGACGAAGCTTCACCGGCTCGAGCGGCTCTCGCGCGAGCTCGGAGTCGATCTCTGGATCAAGCGCGAGGATCTATCCGGCGTGAGCCTTTTCGGCGGCAACAAGGTGCGCAAGCTCCAGTACCTCATGAAGGACGCGATCGCGCAGGGCTGCGACACCGTCTTCACCTACGGGGCGACGCAGTCGAACCACGTGATGCAGACCGCGACCGCCGCGAGGCGCTGCGGGCTGCGGCCCGTGCTCTACCTCGGGGCGATCGTGGAGCCGAAGCCCGGCGACGCGAGGGCGAACTTCCTGCTCGACAAAATCCTCGGGGCCGAAATCCATGTGCTGCCCTCGCTCGGGCGCTCCACCCGCGAGACGATGGAGGCGAACCGCCCGCTCTTTGACGAGCACATCAGGCGGCTCGCGGCCGAGGGGCACAAGGTCTACGACATTCCGGTCGGGGGCTCGACTCCCCGCGGGGCCGCGGGATTCGCGGAGTGCTTCGTGGAGCTCATGGAGCAGTCGGCGGCCCTCGGCCTGAAGCCCGATTTCCTTTGCCTTGCCACCGGCAGCGGCGGCACGCTGGCGGGGCTGGCGGCCGGGCGGGCGATGACGGGCGCCTCGGACGTCTCGATCCGCGGCTACACGGTGGGCCGCAAGGACCCCGGCTCCTATCCCGCGGGGATCGCGCGGCTGGCCGGCGACGTGCTCGCCCTGCTGGGGCTGCCGCAGGAGAAGGTGCAGCCCGGCGACTTCACGGTCCGCTTCGATTTCTTTAAGCCCGGCTACGAGCGCCCGAGCTCCGAGGCGAACGCCGACATCAGGCTGCTCGCCCGCACCGAAGGCATCTTTACCGATCCGGTCTACACCGGAAAGGGCTTCCACGGCATGCTCGAGGATATCCGCAGCGGTGCGATCCCGAAGGGCTCGACCGTGGTTTTCCTGCACACGGGAGGCGCGACGGCGCTCTTTTCCGAGCCCGAGATCCTGGGCGATCTCGCGGACTGAAGGCTTCTCTGCAGTCTGAGGCGGCGGGCTTCGGATTCCCGCCGCCCCTCATGTCCCGCCGGAATTTCTAAAAGGCAAAAAAGAAGGCGGCCGAGCGGAATTCCGCTCGGCCGCCTTTTCAGCGCCTGTGCCCTTCCGGATCGCAGCCGCGGTCCGGAAAGCTTCTTTCAGAGCATCAGACGAAGAAGTTCATGAGCCACATGCCGAGGCAGGCCATGAGAATGGAGTTCACCATCAGCATCGGCCAGTACTTCTTCGGGCAGTCCGTGAGGCCGAGCAGGCGGCCCATGTACTGGATCTGGGAGGCCATCAGAAGCAGCGCCGGGATCATGATCGTGATGTCATGGGGGGTAAGGGCGCCTTCGGTGGCGAGGCTCGCCGCGACGCCCACGCCCGCGCCGCAGGACAGCCACGTGGCGCACAGCACCGTGATTGCCTTCCCCGGCAGGCCGAAGACGGCCATCACGGGTCCGAACGTGTTGCCGATCCACTGCATGACGCCGAAGATGTTCAGCATGTAGGTGAGCACGAACGCCATCAGCACGTTCGGCAGCAGGTTGTAGAGGCCGAGGTTCAGGCCCTTGCGGCATCCGCCGATGAAGATATCGAACGGATTGTTGGATTCGACGACAGGTGCGTTACTCATTTGCGAAATCCTTCCTGTAGACAGTGTTCAAGATCAGGCGGACAAGGAACCCGCCGACGAATTTCAGGCAGAGCATGATCACGAGCGGAATCCAGATCGGGACGAGGAAGTAGGCGATGAGGCCGCCCACCACGGTGGTGAGGTAGTTGCTGAGCATGCCCGCACCCGCGTACTGCCAGGCGCACATCACGACCAGGTCCTTCTTGCGGATGAGGCCGTTGTCGAAGAGGCCCTTGGTGAGGCCGGCGCCCGCGTCAGTCGACTGCAGGTCGGTGATCAGGGCAAGGCCGGTGAGGCCGGGCAGCCCGAGGATCGGCTTAAGCAGCGGCGTGAGCAGGAACTGGCACGCGCGCAGGGCACCGTAGTGAGCGAGCACGTCGATGAGCCCGAGCGCAAGCATCACGCCGGGGATCAGGGTGAGGGAAAACAGGAAGCCGTCGCGGGCGCCGACGCCGCCCGCTCCGCGGAAAGAGCCTGCGCCTGCGATCTTGCCGAACTTGCCGATGAGGGTCGAGAAGTCAAGGGCCTGCAGCCACTCCCAGCCGACCGGCGCGTTGTGGAAGATGCCCGCAAAGAGGATGACGGCGAACAGGAATGAAATAAAGCAGCCGATGGTCAGCTTTTTCTCTTTGGGAACCGCAGCAGCCTTTTTCTCTGGCTTCGGTTCGACTTTGGTTTCAGTCATTAATTTCTCCCTGATTAAGGCGGAGTCTGCGGCCGGATGGCGGAAACCTCCAGGCTGCCGTCCGCAGCAGTGCGCCGCCTCAACAGATAGATGAGAAAAAACCGGAAGGGAGGACAGGAACTCCTCTGATCCGGGCTTTCAGTCCCGGCGCTGGAAAAAGTCCCAGGCCGGTCACCCCCGGACTGCTTGACTACTTCTTTTCAGGGAGCCTTCACAGAACAGGGCACTACCGCCTTACACGGGCAGACAGCGTTGCGAAGAATAGTCGAAATGACTTGTTACAGTCAAGGCGCAGACCTGCCAAATTTTCAGCAGGCGCAGGGCTGCCGCATGTTACTGATTGTTATGGCTCAGAAAAACGCCCGGAGGGCAGGAGGCTGCCGCAGCCGGGCGCAGAGTTTTTTGGGGGGCGTTCTTTCCCCGGGCGCAGCCGCCACGGGGAAAGGGCGCCGGCGCGGGTCAGATGAGCGAGTAGAGATTCGACTGCATCTTCACCGCGGGCTCGACCGAGCGGAGCGTGAGGAACTCGCGGTCGGTATGCATGTTGTCGCCCGCCGGGCCGCAGCCGTCGCACACCGGCACGCCGAACTCCGCAATGTGGTTGCCGTCGGCCGCACCGCCGGCGTCGACAAAGTGCGCCTCAAAGCCTGCCATTGCGGCGGCTTTCGTGAGAAGCTGGTTGAGTTCCTTCGCGCTGTCGGAAAGCGGCATCGCAGGAATCCAGAACTCGCGCTTCGTTGTGGCGGTGACGCCCTTCACCCAGGTCTGGGCGGCAAGCTGGGCGATCCGCTCTCCGACCCGGCGCCCCTCCGCGTCGGAGCAGTAGCGGGTGTCGATGCGCACCATGGCGTGGTCCGGAATGGCGTTGATGATCTTGCCGCCTTCGACCACGCCCGGGTTCACGGTGGTGCCGGTCTCGAAGTTGTTGAGCTCGTCGTAGAGCGCCGTGGCAAAGCGCATCATGGCGACCGCCGCGTTCGCGCCATCCTGAGGGTTGTTGCCGGCGTGGGCTGTGCGGCCGTGGAACTCGACCCTGTAGGTGGCCGAGCCCTTGCGGGAGCGCACGAGCTCGCCGTTCGGACGCGCGGGCTCGCAGATCAGCACGCGCTTGGCGCGCCGGCCGATCGACACCAGCCAGTCGGTCGAGTGCGTGGAGCCGGTCTCTTCGTCCGGGTTCATCGCCACGGCGATGGACAGCCGCTTGATGTCCTCGGGCCTCGCGCTTTTAATCCCGTAGAAAATGGAGAGGATGCCGGCCTTGCAGTCGAGCACGCCCGGACCGTAGGCTTTTTCAGCGTCGCGGCGGAAGGGGCGGCGCGCGGCCTCGCCCTTCGGGAACACGGTGTCGAGGTGTCCGTTGAGCATGATGTCGTAGGTCTGGGCGCCTGGCTTGTTGGTCGCGAGCAGCCCCCGGCCCACTTCGGGCCCGAGGTCCACGAGTTCAGTGGAAAAGCCGATGGAGTCGTAGAGCTTCTTCATGTACTGTGCAGCCTGCGTGACGCCTTCCGGGTTGGAGGTGCCGGCCTCGCAGCTGACGAGCTGTTCAAGATCCTTCAGATAGTCTTCGAGCAAAGTCATTGCAGAAATTCCCCTGAAAGCCTGGCGGCGCCGGAGAAGGCCGGGGCCGGCGGGCTCAAAAACAACCGAAATGAGAAATAAAACTGATTTGCGATTTATCACCCTCGAGGCGCTCTCAGCGGGTACGAAAAAAGGCCGATTGAGGTTTTGATCCGCAGCCGGCCTTTTTCGCTTTTGTCCGCTTCGCGCCTTAGGCTGCGAGGACGATGAGCTTCATCACCCACAGGGAGATCAGGGCGACGATGATCGGGATCGCCATGGTGATCGGGATCATCTTGCCCTCGATGCCGATCACGCCCAGGCAGCGCCCGAGGTACTGGACCTGGGAGCCCATGAGGAAGATCGCAGGAGCGAGAATGCCCAGATCCGCGCCCACGAGCTTGCCGCCCTCAAAGAGCGCCACGGCAACGCCCACGCCGCCGCCCATCGACATCCAGGCGCCGAGCAGCACCATGATCGCTTCGCCCGGCAGTCCGAAGATCGCCATCACCGGTCCGCAGACCTTGCCGACCAGCGCGAGGATTCCAGTGATGTTGAGCGCCTTGATAATCACGAAGGCCATCAGCACGTTCGGAATCATAGAGTGGGTGGCGATGCCCCAGCCCTGGTAGGCGCCGCGCACGAAAACGTCGGTGACCATCTCTTTTTTGGCCGGTGCGGCCGCTTTCTTTTCTTCAGTCATTTCGAATTCCTTTTCAGCTTTCAAGAAGTACGGGCAGCAGCATCAGGCCTTGCCGGCCTTGCGGATGAGGAAGAGCCGCATGAGCTGCGCGGCCACCACTTTGCCGAGCAGGATGATGCCAAGCCCGACGCCAATGGAAACCGGAATGACCGGGTTGCCGTCCGCGCCGGTGAGCGTGTAGAGGATCGAGCCCGAGCCGAGGAAGTTCGTGATCGGGGCGTCGGCGGTGAGCTGGAAGGCGGCGAAGACGTTCGTCTCCTTTTCCGTGAGCTGGCCGGCGTCCTTCAGCTGCCGGGTGAGGGCCGCGCCGCCGTCGGTGGACTGCAGCGAGCCGATCAGGGCGAGGCCGGCGGTGCCGGGGATGCCGAGCAGGGGCTTGAGGATCGGGGTGAGGAGGATGCGGGCCGCTTCGAGGGCGCCGTAGTGCTCAAGCACCGTGATCATCGCGATCGAGAACATCACGGTCGGCACCAGGGTGAGGGCGAAGCAGAAGCCGTCGATCGCGCCCGAGCCGCCCTTGCCGCGGAGATTCGACATGACGGTGTGCAGCGTTCCGGACTGGTCCATCGTCACGTTGGACACAAGCTTGCCCCAGCCGCCGTTGAGGGTGGTGAAGTCAAAGACGCCCCACCATTGGGTCGAGGCGAGAGCTCCGGAGAAGAAGACGCAGGCGAAGATGAGCGCGATGTACGCGCCCACGCCCACCTTCTTTTTGGGACTGGTAACGGCATCAGCCATGATTGAATGCTCCATTAAGTTTTAGGAGACCGGCGCAGGGCAGGTCTCTTCCAGGAAAAAAGCCCTGCGTCCGGACGTTTCCGGCCCTTTCCCGGCCGAAACGCCCGGAAAAAGGGCACCTGAGCAGTTTACAATATGAGACAAACGGCGCTATTCCCCTTAAGAGGTATAGCCCTGACGTAAGCCGTCCGCTAACCTCAGCGCTCTCGCCGCCCGCCCATCTCTGATAAGATTCAACAATTAACTCTGCAGTTTCTTCAGGGTTTGAGGTATTGAGAAAAGAGCGAGGCGCCATGAGAATCGGCGAGCTTTCCAAGGCCACGGGGCTGCCCGTGGAAACCATCCGCTACTATGAGTCGCAGGGGCTCATCGATCCGCCGGCAAGGCTGGAGAACAACTACCGCGCCTACGGGCCGCGGCACTACTCGCAGCTGCAGTTCGTCTCGCACTGCCGCAAGCTCGGCATGGGCCTGGCCGAAATCCATGAGATCCTCGCCTACGACGGCAGCAACCCCGAGCAGGCCGCCCGCATCCACGACGTGCTGCACAGCCAGATCGCGGCCGTGGACCGCCAGATCAGCGGCCTGAAGACCCTCAAGAAGAAGCTGCTCGAACTCGAGGGCAGCTGCCATGGGCATGTCGCTGGACGCCAGTGCGGCATCATCACCGAGCTTTCGAGCCCGGTGCCCGACAACCTTAAGGACAAGTGAGCAACATGGTTCATTTCTCGACCGCCCAGGCGCTGCTTTCGGCCGGGCTTATTTTTCTTGCAGTGGCGATACCGGTCTGGGTGCTTTACCTGGTGGGTCGCAGGATCCCGCCCGCGCTCGAGCGCAGGGGCCGCAAGTCCGGCTTTGCGGGCTCGCTCGTGCTGCTGGACGCCGCGTTCGTCTTTTTCTTCCTTTACTGGGTGCTTTTTGCGGCGATAGACGCCGCTCAGGCTTCGCGCTTCCTTTCCTACCGGGTCGACGTGCCCGCCTGGCAGATCCTCGCACCGCTCATTCCCGACGTGGTCTTTGTCGCGCTCTTCGGGTGGGTCGCCGTGCGGCTCGCGCTGGTGCGCCGCCCCCGCGTCCAGGCCGAGGCCATCGCAGTGGTCTGGGTGCTGGGGCCTCTGGCCGGCATCGCCGAGGGCCTGATATACAAAGGCGCGGTTGACTGGCAGGGACTCGCGTTTTCAGCCGCCTTCGCCGCGGTGGCGACCCTCTACCTTCTGCTCTCGGACCGCGTGAACCTCACCTACGGCACGCGCCGCGGCACGACGCTGCCGGAGCTCGATCCCCCGGGCTCCCGGACCCGCCGCGCCGGAGGAAAGTGAGCATGGGCTCCTCTGGCTTCAACTGGCAGGGCTGGATCGGGGCCGCGATTCTGATCGGGCTTCTCTTTGTTCTCGTCGCGAGCCTGCGGCAGAGCGCGGCCCGCGTCGACGCGGGCCGCGGCGACCTCGCGCCCTGGCGCGGGGGCATGACGGGGCTGCTCCTCGGCTTTCTCGCGCTCGTGGTCCTCATGGCCTTCCAGAACCTCGTGCTTCTTACCGTGATCGTCTCCACGCTCTGGAGGCCGATCGTGGAAATCCCGGGGGGCTCCGCGCTGTTCTTCCGCTACGTCGTCCCTGCGGCGGCCTCCTTTGCACTGTACTCGGCGGCCGTGGCGCTTCTAGTCTGGTGCCGCAGGACCTGGGTGCCGCGCGCCGCGGCGCTGCTGCTCTGGGCCGCGGGACCCGCCGCGGCCATTCCCTCCTTTGCGCTCTACGGCGTCCAGCCCGGCCTCATTGACTTCGGGATTCCCTCGGCCGTCGCGCTCGCCGGCACTTTCTTTCTCTTTTTCTCGCGGCACGTGAAGACGCTCTACCGCGCGGGAGGCCCCCGCCCATGACGGAAAGCCCTCCCGAGTGGATCGGCCGCGCCGATCTCGACCGTTTCCTCGACCTCACGGTGCGCGGGGGCTGGCCGGTCGCGCGGCTGCCCGCCGCCGAGGCCTCCGACCGCCGCGCGGTGCTCGCGGCCTATGCGCTTTATCTTTTGTCTGATCCGCAGGCCGGCCCCGAGGAGGCCGCGCGCTCCTTTCTCTCTTCGGCCGGCAGCTTTTTGAGCGGCACGCCCTCGGAGCTTGCTGCGCTCGCCCGCGCCGAGGGCTGGATCGGCCCCGACGGGCTTGCCCGGGCCGCGGCCTCGCCCGGCCTGAGCGCGCGCCGCCTCGCCCTTGAAGTGGAATTTGCGGAGAACCTCAGACGCGACCGCCGCGAGAGGGTCCGCCGCGAGCTGCAGAGGAAAAACACTCTCGCCAACGCCCCCCGCTCTCCCGGGCCCGCGCCGGGCGAGGACGAGCGCTTCATGCGCGAGGCCCTCCTCGAGGCGCAGCGCGCAGGAAGAGAGGGCGAAGTGCCGGTCGGCGCGGTCCTTGTGAGCGGGGGCGAAGTGATCGGCCGCGGCCGCAACGCGCCGCTAGCCCTCCACGACCCCACGGCTCACGCCGAAGTGCAGGCGATCCGGGACGCGGGCGCGCGCTGCTCGAACTACAGGCTCAGCGGCTGCACGCTCTACGTGACCCTCGAGCCCTGCCTCATGTGCGCCGGGGCGATCGCGCACGCGAGGCTCGGGCGCGTGGTCTACGGGGCGCCCGATCCGAAGGCGGGAGCCTTCGGCGGCGCCTGCGACGTGCGCGCTCTCGCGCCGTACCCCCGGCGCCTTGCCGTCGCGGGCGGGGTGCTCGAGAGCGAGTGCGCGGGGCTCCTCAGGGACTTTTTTGCGAAACGGCGCCGATCGCAGTAGGCTTTCCACGCCCCAACCACCAACTCGGAAAAAGCAAGGCCTTGAAATGGAAAACGTGAAGCCCCTTGTCTCACTCGTGGTCCCGAGCCGCACCTATGTGCTCGAAGATCCCTCGGAAACCGACATCGAGCGGCTGGAGGGCTCGGTCCGCGGGCTTGAGGAGCTCGGCTTCGAGGTGGTCCGCACGCCCGGCCCCTGGCGGAACTGGAAGCGGTTCGGCGGCACCGATGAGGAGCGGCTTGCGGAGTTCATGACCGCGCTTTCCGACCCCGACGCCGATCTGGTGCTTCCGGTCCGGGGAGGCTACGGCATGACGCGGATTCTGCCCGGAATCGACTGGAAGCGGGTCGCGGAGCGCAATCCCGTCGCAATGGGCTTTTCCGACTTCACGGCCTTCAACATGGCGCTTTTCGCCCGCACGGGCCTGTCCTCCTGGCAGGGCCCGATGGCCGGAGGGCTCGCTCCCGGGCATACGACCCGCTCCTCCCAGAGAAGCTTCCTGCGCGCACTTACCGCCTCGGACTGGTCGCTCGACTGGGTGCAGCCGGGCGACCCCGCCTCGCTCGAGGCCGCGGGCACGATCTGGGGCGGCAACCTTGCCATGATCGTCTCGCTGCTGGGCACGCCCTGGTTCCCCAAGCCCGAAATGATCCGCGGCGGCCTCCTTTTCCTTGAGGACGTGGGCGAGGCGCCCTACCGGATCGACCGCATGCTCACGCAGCTCGAGCAGGCCGGAGTCTTCGACCTGCAGAGTGCCGTGGTCCTCGGACAGTTCACGGACTGCGGCGAAAATGGCGCGCGCGGAGACTTTACCCTCGGGGATGCGCTTGACGGACTGGCCGGGAGGCTGGCCCGAAAAGGCATCGGCTGCGTGCGGGGGCTGCCCTTCGGGCATGTCCGGGAGCTCAGCGCGGTGCCCTTCGGGGTGCCGGGGCGGCTGCAGGCGCTCCCGAGCGGCAGCGCGAGGCTCAGCTCTTCCTCCACTCCGGTCATTTTCCGCGGCAGGGCAGAGCTTGAGACAAGGCTCGCGGAACTGAGCTCGCCGCACTTCGAGGACTGACGGAACATGGGGGCGAAGCTCAACGCGTTCCGCAGCTCGGTGCGGAGGGTGTTCGGCATTTCAGGCGGCCGCGAGGCGCTCGCGCACCGTACGAGCCGGGTGCTCGCCCAGCAGCTCGAGCGCGCCATGAACATGATCGCCGTGCCCCTCATCCTTGAAGGAGCCTCCGCGGCGCTGCTCATTTTTTCGCTCTGGGAGCACGCGCCGCGGCTCGTTCTTCTGATCTGGGGAAGCGCCGTCGCGCTTTCCATCGCGGCTTCGATCGAGTTCTACCGGCGCTTCATGGCCGACAAGGCCCGGGTCGCGCGGATCCGCTTCTGGCTTCGCGCGCAGATGGCCCACAGCGTCATCACCGGGCTGCTCTGGGGGGCGGCGGGCTCCGTTTTCCCCTTTTTTGACTCGAGCGTCGTCTCGCTGGTGAGCCCGGTCACCGCAGTCGTCGTGGTGGCGCTCGGCTCCTGGCCCTTCTACGCCATGTGGCTGCCCGGCCTTTCGGTTTTCTCCCTGCTGTCGCTCGGGACCACGGGACTGTCGCTGATCGGCAGCTACTTCTTCACCAACCAGCTTTATGCAACGGTCTTTTTCCTCGCTCTGATCGCGGTGATCCTCTACTCGGGGCTGAAGCTGAACGAGCTCATGACCTCCTCGATCCTTGCCGAGAGCGAGAACCGCAAGCTCCTGCAGCGGCTCGAGCGCGAGCGCAACGCCGCGGAGGCCGCGCGGCGCGAAGCCGAGGAGGGAAGCCGCCGGCGCGCGGACTTTTTCCGCGCCGCGAACCACGACCTGCGCCAGCCCCTTCAGGCGATGGGCATCTACCTGCAGATCCTGCGCATGAAGAAGACCCCGGACACCGCTCCCGCGATCGAGCAGCTCTCGGTGTGCGCCGGTTCGATCTCGACCCTGGTCGAGCAAATCCTCGAGCTCAGCCGCATGACGGCCGACGACTTCACCGTGCACCGGGAGCTGGTGTCCGTGCCCGAGCTGCTTCGGGACCTTGCGGGCGAGTTCGCGCCGGTCGCGGCTGAAAAAGGCGTCGGCCTGTCGATCCGTCCCCTCGAGCTGCGGATCGACACCGACCGGCTGCTGGTTTCCCGCGCGCTTCGCAACCTGGTCTCCAATGCGATCAAGTACTGCAGCAGCGCGCGCCCGGAAGGCGGCGAAGTGATCGTGGCCGCAAGGCGCTGCCCCGCGGGCCGGGTGCGCATCTGCGTCTACGACAACGGCCCGGGCATTCCCCGCGAGGAGCGCGAGAAGGTGTTCCATTCCTTTTACCGCGGCAGCGCCGGAAGAAGCGGGCCGGGGGGCTATGGACTCGGGCTTGCCATCGTGAGCGCGATCTGCAGGAGGCTCGGCATCGGCCTCAGCGTGGGGTCGCTTCTTGGCCGCGGGACTGTCTTCCGCATGGAGTTCGGCGCGGCCGAGCGCACGGAGCCCGCGGGGGTAGCCCCGGCGGGCCGGGCGGCCGGCCCGGAGCCCGTGCAGCCTCTGCCGCGGCGAGTTCTTTTTCTGGAGGACAACTCGGCGGTGCGCCGCTCGGTAAGCGAGCTGCTTCGCAGCTGGGGCGCGGAGGTGGTGGCCGAGCCCTTTTTCAGCCCGCAGCTTGTCGAGCGCATGAAGGCCTTTAAGCCTGAGGTGCTGCTCACCGACTACGATCTGGGCGAGGGCGTGCCCAACGGCATCGACAGCTGCCTCACCCTGGCCCACGAACTGCGCACCCCGCTTCCCGCCGTGGTGCTCACCGCGGTGCCCGACGGGGTGATCGAGGAGGCCTGGCGCGAGAGGCTGCCGACGAGGGGGCTCGCGGAGATGCCGGAAATCCTGCAGAAGCCTGCGGGCGAGGCGGAGCTTAATTCCGCCCTGCGCAGGGCCTGCGAGTCGGGGAGCGCGGGCAGCGGCCCCCGCTCCCAGGCGCCTCTGCCCGATTTTTCCCGCTACCCGTCGTAAGCCGCTTCAGGGGACCGTTCAGAAATCCGGACTCCGGTGCGGCCGGGAAAGCGGCGGCCGCAGCAGGGCGGTCAGGGCAGGGGCGGGATGATTTCTCGAGGCCCCGGAAAAGGAATAAATCGCCATCGTTTCCTTCCGGAGGACGGATCCCCTCTGGAGCCAGGCCCCGGAAGCGGCCTTGGTCGGAAAAGCGCCGGAATCTGCCGCCTGGCCGCCTAAAGCCTTACGTCGTAGCCCGCGCGGTGCGCGGCGATGAGCGCCTCGGTGCGGTTTCGGGCGCCAAGCGCCCGGTAGATGGCGGAGACGTGCGTTTTGACCGTCCCTTCAGAAAGCCCGAGCGTCTGGCAGATCTTCTTGATGGGGCTGCCCTTCGCAAGCTCGCGCAGCACGTCCATCTGCCGGGGCGTGAGGGCCTGGGGGGCCGCGGCGGGCTCGCGCATGGCCCGGGAGGCCTCGTCGAAGAAAAGCGCGCGCTGGCTCTCCTCGATGATCCGCGAGGGCAGGTACACGCCGCCCTTGAGCACGAAGTGGATCGCGGTGGTGAGCAGCCCCGCGTCGAGCGTCTTGGGAACGAACCCGGCCGCCCCCTTCTGCAGGACCCCGAGCACGGTCCTCCGGTCGAGCAGCCCCGAGAGCACCAGAATCTTGAGCGAGGGGTGGGCTTTCACAAACTCTTCGAGCAGGCTCGTGCCCACTACTCCCGGCATCGACAGGTCCAGGATCAGCAGGTCGGCCTCCTCGCCGTGCTCGGCGAGCAGCCGCCGCGCCGAGACGACGTCGTTCGCCGCGTAGACCTCGGCCGAAGGGGAGTCGGCCCGGATGAGCGCGGAGAGCGCCTCGGTGATGAGCGAGTGGTCGTCGACGACGATGAATTTGAGACTGCCGGGCAAGATAAGGCCTCCGAAGCGCACGTGTGGGGAAAAGAGCTCTTGAGCCGCCCCATTCTATAGCTCGGGCCGCCGCCCCGGGATTTTTCTCGGCTAAAATGACAGGGCCCGCAGCGCCCCGGCCTTCAGGGCCCCCGCCCGCCGCGGGCTTTCAGGCTTTTTTGTTCACTCGGAGAATTGCGCCGTGCCGCTGCCCTTTAACGCCGCCCAGCTCGCCTTTCTGCTCTCAAGGCTTCCCGCCGCGAGCCAGCAGGCGATCAGGCTTCTTGCCAAGACGAAGGGAAAGACTCCCCAGGAGGTGTTCGCCGAGTGCCTGAAGGAATACCTCGCGGGCCGCATCCCGCCGGTGGACGTCTCGGCCGCGCTTTCCACGACCCACGAGGTCATGTACAACATGGGCTACGCCTTCGGGCGCCTGAGGACGCTCGCGAGAAACTGGTCCGAAGGCAGAAGGGGCTGAAAAGGGCCCCTCTTTCAGGCCGTTTTTTCTTCTTCAGGGCTTTTTCCCGGCGGGGCCGGCGTCGTCCGAGAAATCCATGTGCGAGAACGCCTCCGGCAGCTCCACCGATTTCGACGCTCCGGCGGCAAGCTTTGCGAAAACCGAGACCATCCCCTCGAAGTCAGCCTCGTCAGCCCGCTCGCCAAAGCGCCGGAGCAGCTGTTCCCAGGAGGAGAATTTGCCGCTCACGTGGCTGAAGATCAGCACGAAGTTCTCGATCGCCGCCTCGGGCGTTCCTTCGGCAAAGGACGGGCTTTTCTCGTACAGGTTGCCGGGAATCGCGGAGGCGAGCCACTGCGCGGCCGGCGCTCCGGCCCAGCCGGGGAGCGCGGCCCCGTTGAGCTTTCCGGACAGCAGCGCCGAGAGCAGCATGAGCCCGCGCATCTCGGAGTCCATCAGGGCCTGGATCTCGGGGCCGGGCTCGGGGGCCTGCTCGGCGGGCACCCCTGCTGAGGCGCACTTTTCGTAGTGCGCGCTGATCGCTGCCGCGGACCTGCGCGAGGCCAGGCCCGAGGCGCGGAAAAGGGCGGCGAGGCTCTCCGGGTCCCTCAGGTTCACGGGGCCTTTTGCCGTAAGGGCTTCGAGCGCCGCGAGGACCGGCACCTTGTCCTCATCCTTCCTGCTGGTATTGTCATTCATGGCGGTTTTCCCGTTTCTCCCGCAGGCCGGAAGGCCGGCGGGCATCAAAACAAACGCGAAGGGGCGCGGACGGCCGCGTCCTGAAGAGGCGGCCCTTCAGCGGTCTTCGGCGCGCACGGAGATCACTTTGGTGTGGTTTCTTGCGTCCCAGGGCTGGGCCGGACGCTTCTTGGACCACAGATAGGCGAAGGGCAGCAGCAGAGGATAGCAGAAGTACCAGTAAAGGCCGAAGTAAAGGAGGTCGGTCGAGCGGCGCAGCGCCTGCATGAAGCCCGGCCGGCGGCCCGTTTCCGCGTCCACGACCCGCAGCCCCGTGGCGAGCTTTCCGGGCGTCGCCCCGAACCAGGTGAGCCACAGGCACTCCCAGGCGCAGTGCACGGCGGCGATCGTCGCGAACGTGCAGACGAGGTAGAGCACCATGGGGCCGGTCTTCGTCACTTCCTGCCCGGTCGACTCCTCGAGCTGCAGGAAGGAGAGGTAGACGAAGAAGCCGCTCGGAAAGCCGAGCAGGAACACGGTGAGGGAGTCGATGCCCCGGGCGATGGCCCGGCGCCGCAGCAGGCGCTTGTCCTCGGGCGGTACTTTCAGAATGTCGCTGGTGCTTGCCATGAAAAAGCCTTCGATGAGCCTCCGGGGCCGCTTTTCTTGTCAGCAGATCCGGGGCAGCTGGTCGGCGTTGAGCCAGTCGACCATGCGCACGCCCCCCATCAGGGTCGTCATCTGCACGTAGCCCGGGTCTTCGGCCGTCACAGTGCCGACGATAGCAGACTCTTCGCCGTGCGGGGCGGCGCGCATGGCCTTCAGGCACGACTCGGCCTCCTCTTCGGGGACGATCGCGATCAGCTTGCCCTCGTTGGCGACATAGAGGGGATCGAGCCCCAGGAACTCGCAGGCCTGGGCCACGTCCTCGTGCACGGGGATCGAGGCCTCGTCGAGCATGATGCCCACGCTGCTCTGGGAGGCGATTTCGTTGAGCGTCGTGGCAAGCCCTCCGCGGGTCGGGTCGCGCAGCACGTGCACATGCGGGGCGGCGCGGCAGATCTCTTCGACCAGGGCGTTGAGGGGCGCCGAGTCGCTCTGGATCCCCGAGCCGAAGGACAGCCCCTCGCGCTCGGACATGATCGCCATGCCGTGGTCGCCCATCGAGCCCGAGATGATCACCCGGTCGCCGGGCCGCGCGAGCCGCCCCGAGACCCGGATCCCCGGCAGCACCTCGCCGATCCCGGTGGTCGTGATGTAGAGCCCGTCGCCGTGGCCTTTTTCAACGACCTTGGTGTCCCCGGTCACGATCTTCACGCCGGCCTCGCGGGCCGTGCGGCCCATGGACTGGACGATCCGGTCGAGGTCTGCGATCGGGAAGCCTTCCTCGATGACGAAGCAGGCGGCGATGTAAAGGGGCTTCGCCCCGCACATGGCCACGTCGTTCACGGTTCCCGCCACGGCCAGCGATCCGATGTCGCCGCCGGGGAAGAAAAGCGGCCGGATCACGTGCGCGTCGCAGGACACGACGGGCGTGCCGTGGATCTCGGGCAGGAAAGCCCCGTCGTGCCCCTCCTCGAGGATCTCGTTGCTGAAGGCGCGCGCGAAAACCTGGCTGATCAGCTGAGCGGTCGCGCGGCCTCCGGCGCCGTGGGTGAGGTCGATGATGCCCTTCTTCACGTCAATGGGCGTGGCGAAATAGCGCCTTTTCTCTTCTGCCATGACTTGCTTTGTCCTTAAAAATCTTTTTTGGGGAGCCGAAGCTCGCCTGTCCTTTCAGGCCGCGGGGCTCTTTTCTGAGCCGCGGCGCAACCGCCCGTAGCTGTAGAAGGCCGCGCAGGCGCCTTCGCTTGAGACCATGCAGGCCCCGATCGGGTGGGCGGGGGTGCAGGCGCGCCCGAAGGCCTTGCACTCGAAGGGTTCCTTTTCCCCGCGCAGGATCGCGCCGCACTGGCAGGCCTTGCTGTCGGGAACCTGGCGCTCGACGAGCCCGAAGCGCCGTTCGGCGTCGAACTCTTCGAATTCGGGCGAGAGCCTGAGGGCGGAATGCGGCACCGAGCCGAGGCCCCGCCACTCGAAGCTGTCGCGCACGCGGAAGACCCGCTCCATCAGCTTCTTTGCGATCAGGTTGCCCTCCGGGGTCACGGCCCGGGTGAATTCGTTTTCCACCTCGTGGCGGCCCTCGTTCACCTGCCGCACGAGCATGAGGATCGTCATCAGCATGTCAAGCGGCTCGAACCCGCAGATCACGACGGGCATCTTCCACTTGTCGGCGAACACCCGGTAGGGCTCCGAGCCGATCACGACCGAGACGTGCGCGGGGCCGACCAGGCCGTCGAGGACCGGAGCGGCCTCGCGCCTGGGCGCGGTGACGAGGATGTGCTCCATCGCGGCGGGCGTGAGCACGTGCGAGCAGATCACGGAAAAGTTTTTGATGCCTTCTTTCTTCGCCTGCAGCAGGCACACCGCCGTGGGCGGCGTCGTGGTCTCAAAGCCGATCGCGAAGAAGACGACTTCGCGCTGCGGGTTATCGCGCGCGACGGCGAGCGCGTCCATGGGCGAGTAGACCATGCGGATGTCCGCGCCTTCGGCCTTCGCCATGAAAAGCGACTTCCCGCCCGAGGCGGGCACGCGCAGCGTGTCCGCGTAGGTGCACAGTATCGCCTTGTGCTGCAGGGCGGCCTCCATCGCCATGTCGATGCGGCCGATCGGCAGCACGCACACCGGGCAGCCCGGGCCGTGGATCATGCGCACGTTGCCCGGCAGCAGGTCCGTGAGCCCCCAGCGGGCGAGCACGTGGGTGTGGCCGCCGCAGAATTCCATGAAGCGGTACTGCCGGCCGGGCTGCGCGGCGTGCTCGAGCTCGGAGGCGATCGCCCGGGCCTGCCGGGAATTGCGGTATTCGGTGACGTACTTCATGCCGCCGCTCCCGCTCCCTGGAGGGCTTCGCCCGAGCGCGCCGCCGCTTCGAGCGCGCGCAGCGTCTCCTGGGCCTGCTCTTCGTCAATCCTCTGCAGGGCGAAGCCCACGTGGATGATCACCCAGTCTCCGGGCTTCGGGTCGTCGATGAGGCTCACGTTCACGGCTTTCCTGATGCCGCCCAGGTCCGCGACGGCCTCCTCGGGAGAACTCACGCTCACGATTTTTCCTGGAACTGCAAGACACATAGCTGAAATCCTCTTTTCGGTATTGTTCTAACGACTTTGGTTCTGTACAAATGAAGCGCCAGTTTGAAGGACGTCGCCCGGGCCGGGGACGCCCTCCCTCTGCGCCATGAGGGCGCACCAGGCCTGCCCGAGCGCGACCCCGCCGTCGCCCGGCGGCACCCGCGAGGGCAACAGCGGCCGGATCCCCCGGGCTTCGAGCAGCTCGATAAGCCGCACCGTGAGCCTGCGGTTGAGAAAGCAGCCGCCCCCGAAGCAGACGGGAAGGTTCGATGCCCCCGTCTCGAGGAGCCAGTGGGCGAGCGCCTGCGCGAGCCCTTCGTGGAAGTCCGCCGAGGCCTGTGCGAGGGCCTCGGGATCGTGCGGGACTTCGAGGAGCCGCTCAAAGAGCGGCAGCAGCGACAGCGTCCCGTCGGGCGCGATCTCCCAGGCCTTCCCCGCCGCTTGCGGGGCGGCGCCCGCGGCGGCCGACTCGAGCCGCATCGCCGCGGTGGCCTCGTCCCTCTGCTCGAGACAGAGCCCGAGAAGCGCCGAGGCGGCGTCAAAGAGCCGGCCCATGGAGGTCGTGCGTCCGGTAAGGCGCGGGTTTTCGATCAGCCGCGCCATGGCGCCCGAGCCCGGCATGGACGGAAACCTCTGCGCGATTTCGTCCGAGCGGCCCAGCGCCCAGAGCACCGAGGCGGCCATGCGCCAGGGCTCGCGGGCCGCGCGGTCTCCGCCCGGCAGCGGCAGGGGCAGAAGGTGCGCGCGCCGCTCGAACCCGGCGGGGGAGACGACCAGCAGCTCTCCGCCCCAGGCCGAGCCGTCGGTGCCCAGCCCCACGCCGTCCAGCGCGAGCCCGAGCGCGTTCGAGCCGATCCGGTGCTCGGCCATCACCGCCGCGATGTGAGCCCGGTGGTGCTGCACCGCGTAGCGCGCGATCCCCCGCTCGCGCTCGAGCCTCAGGGCGAGCTGCGTGGAGAAGAAGTCGGGGTGCAGGTCGTGGGCGACGGTCTCGGGCTTGATTTCGAGCAGCCGCTCGAGGTGTTCGACCGCGAGCTCGAGGGCCCGGCAGGAGGAGGCGTTCGAGAGGTCTCCGATGTGCTGCGAGAGAAAAGCCTCGCCGCCCCGCGTGAGGCAGGCCGTCGACTTGAGCCAGGGGCCCGTGGCGAGCACGGGCCTGCCCCCGAAGGCAAGCGGCACGGCCTCCGGCGTGTAGCCGCGGGCGCGGCGCACCATGCGCGGCGCCCCGGCCACCACCCGCACCACCGAATCGTCGCAGCGGATCAGGATGTCGCGGTTGTGGACAAGCAGATAGTCCGCGATCGAGGACAGGCGCCTGAGCGCCTCGCGGTTGCCGATCACGAGGGGCTCGCCCCCGGGGTTCGCGCTTGTCATGACGAGCACGAGAGGGATCGAGCGCTCCAGCCACTCGACGCCCTCGGGGCGGCCCGCCGCCTCGTGGAAGAAAAGCAGGTGCAGGGGCGTGTAGGGCAGCATGACGCCAAGCTCTGAGAGTCCCGGCGCGATCCCGGGCAGCCTCTCGTCGCACCCCGGCTTCTTCCTTGCGAGCACGATGGGCCGGGCGCGCGAGCGCAGCGTCTTCTCCTCAAGCTCCGAGAGCTCGACCAGGCAGCGCGCCGAGGCGACGCTGCCCGCCATGACCGCAAGCGGCTTCTCGCTGCGCTTCTTGCGCTCGCGAAGCCTTGCGACCGCGGCGGCGTTTTCCGCGTCGCAGACGAGGTGAAAGCCCCCGAGCCCCTTCACGGCGAGGATCGAGCCCCCGCGGATCAGGGCAAGCGCGCGCTCGATCACGTCCCCGCAGGCGATCCGCTCTCCGTCTGCGCTCCAGAGCTCAAGGTGCGGCCCGCACTCGGGGCAGGCGTTGGGCTGCGCGTGGAAGCGCCGGTCCAGGGGATCGCGGTACTCGGCCTCGCAGGCCGGGCACATGCGGAAGGACGCCATCGAGGTCTGCGGGCGGTCGTAGGGGAGGGCGCGCGTGATGGTGAAGCGCGGCCCGCAGTGCGTGCAGTTCGTGAAGGCGTAGCGGTAGCGGCGGTTGCCGGGCGTGAACATGTCGCGGGCGCACTCGAGGCAGGTCGCGGCATCCGGCGTGATCGCGGTGGTGACGGCCCCGCCCCGGCTCTCGACGATCCGAAAGCCCGCCTCGCCCTTGGGCGGGAGCGCGCTTTGCGTGATCGAGTCGATCCTCGCCAGCGGCGGGCAGTCCTTCCGCAGCGCCTCGGCAAAGCCCCCGACCGCCTCGGGCGCGCCTTCAAGCTCGATGCCGACCCCGGCCGCGTCGTTGTAGACGAAGCCCGAGAGCCCGCGCTCGAGCGCGAGGCGGTAGACCGTGGGCCGGAAGCCCACGCCCTGCACGAGTCCCGTGACCCGAAGCAGCCTGCGAATCCTGTGCTCTGCCTGCATCAGAAATGCGGTCCTTCCGCGCGCTTTTCTGCTTTAAAGGGAGGCGAGCGTGAGCTCGGCCTCAAGCCACTTGATCCAGCGCTCGAGCCCGTCGCCCTTCGTGGCGGAGACCCGCATCGAGCGGATCTTCGGGTTCACGCGGCGCGCGTACTCCTCGCACTTGTCGATGTCGAAGTCGACATAGGGCAGCAGGTCGATCTTGTTGATCAGCATGAGGTCGGCCGCGCGGAACATGTCCGGATACTTGAGGGGCTTGTCCGCGCCCTCGGTCACGGAAATCACGACCACCTTGTGCGCCTCCCCGAGGTCGAACTCGGCCGGGCAGACCAGATTGCCGACGTTTTCAATGAGGCAGGCGCTGCCCGGTTCCGGATTGAGGTGCTCGAGCGCGTGGGCGACCATCGCGGCGTCGAGGTGGCAGCCCTTGCCGGTGTTGATCTGCACGGTGCGGGCGCCGGCCGAGCGGATGCGGTTCGCGTCGTTGTTCGTCTCCTGGTCGCCCTCGATCACGGTTATCGGGAGCTTCTTCGGATCCGCGCGGCGGATGGTGGCCGCGAGCAGCTCGGTCTTTCCCGAGCCGGGGCTCGAGACGAAGTTGAGGGCGAGGATGCCGCGGCTCGCGAAATAGGCGCGGTTTTTGGCCGCATCGGCGTTGTTGCGCGCGAGGATGTCCTCCTCGACGCTGATCGTCCTCGCGCCCTCGTCGTGGTGGTGATGGTCGTGATCGTGGCCATGATCGTGATCGTGGCCGTCCTCGCCCGCGTGGATCGTGACGTTGTTGTTTTCGTCGGTGTGGGCGTGGATATGGCTGTGGTTTCCGCCGCAGCCGCAGGTAGTGCACATATCAGCAGTCTCCTTCAATCATCTTTAAAAGTTGCGTTGTTCGTCCGGGGCGTCGTCCGGGCCGGAGTCGGCCTTGAGGTCGATCACCTTCATGTCGCGGCCCTGGGTGGGCGCGAGGTGGTAGCCGCCGCAGAGCGGGCAGGCGTCGCCGAAGCGGTGCAGCGGCACCTCGCGCCTGCAGTCGAGGCACCAGGCCCGCCCCTCGGGCCGCTCGATCACGAGCCGGGCCCGGTCGGCGACGGTTCCCTTCTTCACGGACTCGAAGGCGAAGGACAGCGCTTCGGTTTCGACCGCGGAGAGCTCTCCCACCGCGACCCGCACCTCGCTCACCGACTTCGCCCCCGCCTTCGCGGCGGCGTTGGAAACAATCTCCATGATCCCTTCGGCTATCGAGACCTCATGCATGGCTGCTCTCCGTGACGATCTTGTAGGGAATGCAGGCGTCGAACTGCCGCAGCACGATCTCGGCCCGGGTCTGCCAGCTCTTCCAGTCGGAGACCGAAAGGGCGTTGAGCGCCTGCTCGGCCGCGCCTCCCGGCACGAAGTTCCATTCGGTGGGCGCGACAATGGAGGCCTCGCGCACGACGCCCCCGGCGATCCTCACGCGGTGGGTGAGGGTGCCGCGGGCGGTCTGCACGAAGCTGATGCCCACCCCCGGCTCCGGGCTGAAGCCCGAGACGAGCTTCTCGGGCGGCTCGAATCCGCCGCACCAGGAGCCGAGCTCGAGCACGCGCGCGTAGTAGTAGTCGAAGCACCCGGGGCTGCGCCGCAGCAGCTCGGGCATGAGCGCGGGGCAGGTGGCCCGGCGGGTGAGGGCCGAGGTCTGCGCCGGGCCGCTGAAAAGCCGCGGCTCAAAGCAGAACGCGCTGTCGCGCAGCCCCGAGGCGAGCTCCTTGCGCACGGTGGGGGATTCCGGATCGAGGTCGCGGACGCCCGTTGCGCCCAGCGTGCGCGGCAGCGTGGAGAGGTAGGTGAGCGCCGAGCGCAGCGTCGCCGGCAGGCGCGTGATCCAGTCCTCGATTTCATGCTGGCCGCGCCACTCGGAAAGCTTCGGGATCATCTCTTCGGACCCGAAGAGGAGGTTCGCCGCGACGCCGCGGATCACGCGGAGAAGGTTCTCGCGGCCTGCGGCGTCCACGCCGCGCACGCCCGTGATCTTCATGCGCAGGAACCCGAGGGGGCGCAGGTCGAGCTGCTCGTCGATTCCGAGCGCGCGCGGCAGCTCGACCAGCAGGCACCTCAGGTGCTCGCTCATCGCCTCGAGCTGCACGATGGAGCCCCACTGCGCGAGCTTCTGCTCGGGCAGCCGCCCGGTTTCGGCGAGCGCCGCGGCCGCCTCCCAGGCGCAGCTCTGAGCCGCGGGGCAGAGCGCGAAAAGCATGGAGATCAGCTTCGGAATGGAGGCGTCGGCGGGGCGCCCCACGAAAAGGTTCGCCACGGGAAGGCGGCGGGTGCTCCTCACGGTCACTTTCCCGGGCGCTCCGGCCGCAGGATGAATGATCACTTCGACGGTGCCGATGTCTGGAAACGCGCTCATGGGGTGTCTCCGGAGTCAGAATCAGAGGGCCGGCCGGCCGGGGCTTCGCCTCTTGCGGGCCGGGTGAAGAAGTCCCGGCGGGAGAGCCGGGACGGGGCCGCGGCCTGGGCGCCGTCCGCCCGGGGCGTCCCGGGGGCCGCCTCATCCTGCCCGTCAGGCGCGGTGAGCATCGTCTCAAGCGAGATCCGGACCACGGCCTCGGCCGTCTCCTGGTCGCCCACCTCCCAGGTGGGCGAGAGCAGCGAGCAGCTCTGATACTCGCCCATCTCGAGGTCGCGCACGCACATGAAGCTGAAATCCCCGCCCGGCAGTTCGATCGAGCCCACCTTGGTCTCCGCGATCCGCTCCCAGCCGGCCGGAGTCGCGCAGGCGCGGATCACGAGCAGCGACCAGGGCGTCACAACGCCCCCGATCCACTGCCCGTCCACGAGCCTGAAGGGCAGGGTGGAGACGTGCAGCTTCGGGTTGCAGATCGGAACCCCTTTCATGCGGGTGTTCGCTATTTTCCGAAAGCCCGCGAGGAAGAACTTCTCGGGGCTTTCGCGGAAAACGCGCACGCGCACCCGGGGACGCGCGGCGGATGCAGCCGGGTCAGTCATTTTCGTGCCCTCTTTCTCGGTCGAGGATGATGAAGGAGGAGTGCGGGCAGCCGCAGGCCGGGCAGTCGTAGTTCTCCGGGATCTCAAGGAAGGGGGTTCCGGGCGGCACCTGCCACTCGAGGCACCCCTCGTCCGGATCGTAGACGAACCCGCAGACCTTGCACTGCATGCGCGTGCGCGGGCCGATCCTCTGCTGCTCGAGGCGCTCGAGGTAGAAGAGAGGGTCGTTCGTGGTGAGGCCCGCCTTCTTTTCAGTCATTTCCTGCTCTCCCTTCCGCGTTTGCCGGGGCGTCAGCCGATCGCGCCGCGGGAAATGTCGATCTCCACCCATTCGATCATGTCGGAGAGCTTCTTCACGGCCTCCGCAAGGTCGTCGGGCGTGCTCGGGATCTCGGGCGGCAGGGGCGAGACCACGACCTGGTCGAGCAGCTCGCGGCCCGCGTTGTTGAGGATCTTGCTCCGCCAGAGCCCGCGCACCCGGGTCTGCGTGATCGTGCTCTTTGCAAAGCCCTGCATCTGGACGTGGATCGAGCCTTCGCCCAGGATCTCGTTGATGTAGGCCTTGTCGGCGGGCGAGAGCGGCTCGCGCGAGAGCTCGACGGCATGCGGGACCGCGTGCGGGTCGAAGCGGGTCATGTCGCAGTGCCGCAGCTGCGAGCGCAGCTCCGAGAAGATCGCGGGCGTCGCGAAGAGCCCGTCGGGCTTCTTTTCGGGCTCGACGATCGTATCCGCCCCCTCGGTGCGGCTGAAGCGCAGCACGACCTCCGGGATGTAGGCGGTCACGATCATGTCCTGCTGGCCCACGAGCATGCGCCAGAGCGTGGGCACCCCCGTCTCCTCCATGCGGATGCGGCCGCCGTCCATCGTGATGCGGATTTCACCGCTCTCCAGCGTGTCAAACAGAAATTTCTTGAACTCGTCGCTGCGGCCGTTCAGGTCGGTGACCTCATGCAGCCCGCCGCCCTCGCGCTGCGTCTTCTCGAGTAGCGCCCGGGTCGACTTGAGCCACTCGAGGGCTTCGCGGGCCACGGCGACCTTTTTCTCGTCGCGCGCGAAACTGCGGGCCTGTCTGCCTGCCTCAAGGATGCTGCTGGCGGAAATCACATTGTCCATGGAAATGGTGTCCTGGGATGGTTTGTGCGCTTCGGCCCTCAGGGCTGCGGCCCGGGGGACCGGAGCGCGTTCAGTTGGATTGGATGGAAATCGTGTGCCTTGCGGGCTGCTGCCGGGCGCCGATCTCGGTGAGCCCCTGGATGTACTCCGACCAGCCCTTGAGGCCCTGCAGCGCCCCAAGGAACTCGCCGTCGCGGAAAAAGCCGACGGCCGGCAGCCGCGTCAGTCCGTAGCGCGAGGCGATCGCGCGGCCCACCCTCGGGTCGGTGAATCCGCGCCCGGAGAGATAGGCGCCGAACGCGCGGCCGATCTCGGGCGCGATCACCGCGATGTCGATGCTTTCCTTGAAGGTGGTGGGGTTGTCGGCGAACACGGCGAGCACGAGCCCCTTCTGGGACGCGAACGCGCCGAGGTTCTCCTCGGTGACGCGGGTGAAGCCCTCCTCGCCCCAGAGCCTCTGGAAGGCCGGATGGCGGTCGACGTCGACCTGGGTGATTTCGCGCGTGGGTTCGTTAAGCTTGACTGGCATCTTTTTTCTGTTTCTTCTGTTCCGGTGTTGGATGAAAGTCGAAGGGAAAGGGCGCGGCTCACGAGCCGCGGGAGCGGGGCTTGAGAAAGTCCGGCAGCTCCCCGGTGTGGGCCGTGATGTCGGCAAAGGCCGCGTCGATGTCCTCGCGGGTCGCGGTGCCTTCCATGACCGAGGAGAGGGCCCCGAGGGCCGCGCGCATCTGCAGCGCCTCGCTCTGCTCCATCGGGCGCACGGCGCTGCCCTGGAAGACGAGGAGCCAGTCGCCGGGCTGCGCCCGGCCCGTGAGCTCCGTGTTCACCCGGACTTCCTCCGGGCCGTTGCGGCAGCAGGCGCTCAGGCCGTCGCTTGAGACCACCTGCATGGGAATGGCGATGCACATGTGCTTGAAAGCCTCCTTCGATCGGCCGCGCTCAGCGGCTGCCGCGGCGCGGTTCCTGCGGCGTGCAGAAGCGCGGGTCTGCGAACCGGCAGGCCTCGTCTTCGGCCGGGCGCCCCTGCTCGTAGACGTCCTGCTCGAGGCAGGATTCCGCAAGCGGGGCGACCTTCTCGCCGGCGCCGCGCGGCTCGAGCTCGAACCCCCAGAGCGACAGCTCGCGCCGGGCCGCCTCGAGCACCTTCGGGATCGCGGCCTGGGTCGCGGGGGTGAGCGAGCCGCCGTAGTCTTCGATGTTTTCGGGCTGGCAGCCGAGCACCGTGACGTGCTCCGGATAGCGCCCGAGCAGCATCGCCGTGGCAAAGAGGTCGTTGAGCCCCGCCTGGTGCACGGACACCTTCGTCGCAAGCCACGGCCGGATGTCCTCATCGGCAAAGCGCGTCACCTCGCCCGGGCGGCCGTGGAAGTCGCAGCAGTCGAAGACCAGCAGCCGTTCGGCGTTTTCGATGTACTCGGCGAGGAAGTAGCCGAGCACGCCCCCGTCGATCACCTCGACGCCGGCCGGAACCTTCCAGCGGCGGTGAAAGGCGTCGACCGCCCGCACGCCGAAGCCTTCGTCGGCCCAGAGGATGTTGCCGACGCCCATGACGACGACCTTGTATTTTTTCGCGACCGCAGGCACCTCGCCCCTCCATTCGATCTCGCTGCGGGGCGGGGCCGCGCGTCAGGCGCGGGCGGCCCCGGCGCCCGTTTTGCAAACGTTTGTTAGGTTAACAAAAAAAAATCGGCGGGACTTCCACCATGGGAGGGAAGTCCCGCCGTGAGGTTCATACCCCTCTCGTCGTAGATAAGAATGTCATCCGCGGCAGGAGAGGGGCGAAAACCGCCTTGCTTACTTCGCGTGCTTGAACATGCGCAGGCCGTTCGTGATGGCCGACATCTCGGTGGCGCCGCCCATGATGTCCTCGCGGCTGGCCATGTAGAGGTGCGCCACCATGAACAGGCAGAACACGTACATCAGGGCGTGGTGCGTCGTGCGCACGGCCTGGGAGTCGCCAAAGAGCGGAATCACCCACCCGGTGAGCGTCTCCCAGCCGGTGCCCGCGCCGAAGGCCTGGCCGTAGAGGGCGAACCCCGTGATGATGATCCCGAAGGACCCCAGCACGAAGAACGCGAACATGGCGACCGCGGCGAGCGGGTTGTGGGCCGCGTACTCCGGGGCGCTCTTCTTGATGAAGAGGTAGTAGAGCGCCTGGTTCACGATGCCCTTGATGAACTTCCAGGACCACAGCGGCGGCAGGAAGATCTGACGCGCGTAGCGGTTGCCCATGAAGGCCCAGAAGATGCGGTAGATGAACAGGCCGGTGAAGGCGAACGCCGCAATGAAGTGAAGCATGCGGATGTAGCCGAACTGATAGGTCTGCCACGTGTCAGCCATGTTGGAGCTGAGCGGGCGGCCGATCAGGTAGCCGGTCACGATCATCGTCACCATCGTGACGACCATAAGCCAGTGCCAGACGCGCACGGGAGCTTCCCATACGTAGATCGCGTGGCACTTGCCGTCCGAGAGGTCGACCTCGTAGGTGGTGTTGTCGATTTTCATGAGGATGCCTCCTTACTCGGAAACGACCTTCGTGATTTCCTTGCCGTCGGCCGAGAAGAGATGCGACGCGCAGGCGAGGCACGGGTCGAACGAGTGAATCGTACGAAGGATTTCGACCGGGCGCTTCGGATCGGCGATCGGGGTCCCCTTGAGGGAGGCCTCGAACGGGGCGATCTCGCCGTCGTCGGAGCGCGGCGAAGCGTTCCAGGTGGTGGGCACGATGGCCTGCCAGTTGGTGAGCTTGCCGTCCTTGATGACGCACCAGTGGCCGAGCGCGCCGCGCGGGGCTTCGCACAGGCCCACGCCCTTGCACTCCTTCGGCCAGGTCGAGGGCTCCCACTTCTCCATGTTGGCGGCGGCTTCATCGCCCGCCTTGATGTTGGCGGTGAGGTCGTCGACGTACTGCACCATCTTTTCGGCGGCCCACTTCGCCTCGAGGGCGCGGGCGGCCGTGCGGCCGAGGGTGGAGAAGGCGGCTTCCAGCGGCAGGTTGAGTTCCTGCAGCAGCTGCAGCGCGGGCTGCTTCACGTGATCGACGTCAAGGGCGATGCCGACCGCGAGGCGGGCGAGCGGGCCCACTTCCATCGCGTGGCCCTTCCAGCGCGGCGCCTTGATCCAGGAGTACTTGCCGTTCGTGGTGAGCCAGGAGAACTTCGTGCGGGTGCCTTCGGCGCCCTTGGGCAGCTCGTAGTGCGGCGTGGTGTCGCCTTCCCACGGATGCAGGCCCTTCTTGCCGTCCTCGTACTTGAACCACGAGTGATCGACGAACTCCTGGATTTCCTCGGTGTTGCGGGGATCGACCGGCATGACCTCCTTGAGGTTGCCGTTGAGGATCGCGCCGGCGGGCATCTGGCAGCTCTTGTTGTCCCACTGGTTCGCGACCTCGGGGAAGTCGCCGTAGCACAGGAAGTTCTTGTAGCCGCCCACCTTCGTCCACTCGGGGTAGAAGGCAGCGATCGCCTTGAGGTCGGGCAGGTAGACGTTGTTCACGAAGTCGACGGCGTACTTGGCGATGTCGCGCATGTAGTTGAGCGTCACTTCGTTCAGGCCGTTGCCGGCCGCGCCCGAGCCGCTCACGTTGATCGGGCAGGCGACGCCGCCCACGAGGTAGTTCGGGTGCGGGTTCTTGCCGCCGAGGATCGTGTGGATCTTGATCACTTCGCGCTGGAAGTCAAGGGCCTCCAGGTAGTGCGCGGTCGCGAGCAGGTTCACCGCGGGCGGCAGCTTCATGGCGGGGTGGCCCCAGTAGCCGTTCTTGAAGATCGAGAGCTGGCCGGTGGCGACGAAGTCCTTCAGGCGGCGCTGGATGTCGCTGAAGTAGCCCACGCCGTTGAGCTCATGGTGCGGCGCGATCTTCGCTTCGATGGCGGCGGTTTCGCGCGGGTCGGCCTTGAGCGCGGAGACGACGTCGACCCAGTCGAGCGCGTGCAGCTGGTAGAAGTGCGTCACGTGGTCCTGGGCGTAGAGCGTCGCGTTCATCAGGTTGCGGATGATGTTCGCGTTCTTCGGGATCTTGATGCCGATGGCGTCCTCGACGGAGCGCACGGCGGCGAGCGCGTGGATGCCGGTGCACACGCCGCAGATGCGTTCGACGAAGGCCCAGGCGTCGCGGGGATCGCGGCCTTTCAGAATCACTTCGAGGCCGCGCCACATCGTGCCGGTGGAATAGGCGTCGGCGAGCTTGCCGTCACCGCCCATGACTGCCTGGACGCGCAGGTGGCCCTCGATTCGGGTCAGCGGGTCAACGACGATACGGGTTTCACTCATTTGCCTTCTCCAATGTGCTTGTTATTGCCTTTCGCGCGGGCCTGAACCACGGCGCTTGCCGCAATGTGGGCGGCCGCGGCGACGCCCACGACGGCCATCACTCCGAGGCCGACCTTGTCGACGGTCGCCTCGACGCCGCCCCAGCCCGGAGGCAGGACGGTGGTCTCGTGGTCATAGAAGGAGCCCTTGTCGAAGAAGTTCGCCTCGGAGCAGCCGATGCAGCCGTGGCCGGACTGGACCGGCCAGGACAGGCCTTCGTTCCAGCGCAGGGTCGAGCAGGAGTTGTAGGTGGTCGGCCCCTTGCAGCCCATCTTGTAGAGGCAGTAGCCGAGCTTCGCGCCCTCGTCGTCGAACTTCTCGACGAACTGGCCGGCGTCGAAGTGGCCGCGGCGGTAGCACTTGTCGTGAATGCGCTGGCCGTAGAACATCTTCGGACGTCCCTGGCGGTCGAGCGGGGGCAGGCGGTCGTAGGTGAGGATGTAGGTGAGCACGCCGGTCATCACCTCGGGAATCGGCGGGCAGCCGGGCACGAGCACGATCGGCTTGTCGGAGATCACCTCGGTGATCGGCACGGAGCCGGTGGGATTGGGCTTGGCGGTGTTGATGCAGCCCCAGGCGGCGCAGGAGCCCCAGCCGATCACGGCCTTGGCGTCCTTGGCGACGCGGATGAGCTTGTCGCGGAAGATCTGGCCCGAAGGCACGCAGAACGTTCCGTCGTTGCCGAGCGGCACGTTGCCCTCGACGGCGAGGATGTACTGGCCCTTGTACTTGGTGATCGTGTCTTCGAGCGCTTCCTCAGCCTGCTCGCCGGCGGCGGCCATCAGCGTGTCGTCGTAGTCGAGCGAGACCATCGACAGAACCACGTCCTTGATGATCGGGTGGTAGGAACGGATAAAGGACTCCGAGCAGCAGGTGCATTCAAGGCCGTGCAGCCAGACGACCGGGACGCGGGGTTTGGTCTGCATCGCCTGGGCGATGTCCTTGGCGCCGGCGCTGCCGAGCCCGAGGCTCGCGGCGGTCAGTGAGCAGAACTGCAGAAAGCTTCTGCGGCTCACGCCCTGGCGGCGAAGGGCCTCATACTGAGTTTCAGCCATAGCTATCTCCTCTTTCAAGCCGTCTGTTCGACCGGCCCGCGGCGCCCTTTACTCCAGGGGCCTGGGCCGGCTGCGGCTTTGGATTTCGCTTCTGTGGTGGGTAAAAAACCTGGGAGTGAGGTGCACTCGTCTCCCGTCGCCCCCACTGTAAGGGAAGACCCGGCAAAAATAAATACCTGCCGGATTTTTCAGAAAGATTAGGTGTTATCACTAGTGTATTTTCATACAGTATTAATGGTTTGGCCGGCAATTATTTCTTTTGGGGTAGTGATTTGATTCTGGTCAAATTGAGAAAGCGCGAAGACCACCCATAAAGGCGGGATGGAGCGGCGGGAGTTTAGGTGGATATAAGGGAAAATACTAAGCCGTCCCCGTTCCCGAAACCGCGCCGGGAGTCTTAAGCGAGGCTTAATGACGATTTCCTAAACTTTCGCAGACGAAGTGCCGCGCCTGGCTGTAGGCGCAGGGCGGCGCGCTCCGGCTTCTATATAGACAGGGGCCGGCTGCAGGAAAAGAAAAAAGCAGGCAGACGTGCGCTCTGCCACATGAGACGATCCATCCGATGAACAGACAGGAGCAAAAGCCGCTTGCCGCCCCGAAGCTCAGCCTTCGGGGGGTGTCCTGCGTGAGGGGAGAGCGCTGCCTCTACCGGGGGCTCTCGCTCGAGGCCCGCGCCGGCGCCGTCGTCCGCCTTTTCGGGGAGAACGGCGCGGGAAAGACCACCCTCATGAGGATCATCACGGGGCTGCTCGAGCCCGAGTCGGGAGATGTGCTCTGGCGCGGCCGCCCGATCAGGGAGCTGGGCGGGGACTACCGCGCGGAGCTTCTTTACATCGGGCACATGAACGGCCTGAAGGAGGAGCTCTCCTGCCTGGAGAACCTTCGGGTGAACGCGGCGCTTTTCGGCCGCCCGGCAGACGAGGCCGGGTGCCGCGAGGCGCTTCGCCGCGTGGGGCTTGCGGGCTACGAGGACGAGCCCGCGCGCTCCCTCTCCCAGGGCCAGCACAGGCGCGCGGCCCTCGCGCGGCTCTACCTTTCGGAGCCGGTGCCGCTTTGGATTTTGGACGAGCCCTTCACGGCGCTCGACCCCCGCGGGGTCGAGGCCCTGTGCCGCCTCATCGAGGCGCACGCCGCCTCGGGAGGCATCACCGTGATGACGACCCACCAGGCCTCGGGGCTGAGCGCTCCCGGGTATTTCGAGTTTGACGTCTCGGCTTTCGCGCCGGGGCGCAAAGGCCGGGAGGCGCGCCATGCTTAAGCTGTTTTTTGCCGTCGTGCGCCGCGACCTGATGCTGGCCATGCGCCAGAAGGCCGACCTGCTGCAGACCGTCTTTTTCTTTCTGGTCGTGATCACGCTCGTGCCCCTGGGCGTGGGGGCGGAGACGGGGCTGCTTCGCAGCATCGCCCCGGGCGTCGTCTGGGTGGCGGCGCTGCTGGCGGCGCTTCTGTCGCTGCCAAGGCTTTTCGCGCAGGATTTCGCCGACGGGACGCTCGAGCAGATGATCCTCTCGCCCGATCCCCTCGCGCTCATCGTGCTCGCGAAGACTCTCGCGCACTGGCTCACCACGGGCATCCCCATCACGGCTTTTTCGCTGCTCGCGGGCCTGATGTTTGATCTGGAGCCCGCCGTGACCGGGGCGCTGGCCGCCTCGCTGCTGCTGGGCACCCCGGTGCTCTCGCTGATCGGGTCGGTGGGGGCCGCGCTCACGCTGGGGCTTCGGGCGGGCAGCGTCCTCACCTCGCTGCTGGTTCTTCCGCTTTACATCCCGGTGCTCATTTTCGGCGCCGGGGCGGCGGGGGCGGTCGCCGTGTCGGTGGCGCCCGGCGCCTACTTCCTCATCACCGCTGCCCTGTCGCTTTTCGCGCTCGCGGTGGCCCCCTGGGCCTCGGCCGCGGCGCTGCGCATCGCGGTCTCCTGAAGGCGCGCAGCGGGGGGTAACGGGGCGGAGTTCCGCGGGGAACAGGTCGACCGGTTGAAGAATGATTGGAGAAAAGAGGCTGACGCCATGAGCTTTCCTTGCTTTACGGATCCGGAGCGCTTCTACAAGTCTGCGGGCCCCCTTGCCAAAGGCTGCTTTGCGGCCGCGCTCGTCCTTTTTGCGGTCGGGTTTTACATGGGCTTTTTCGTGACCCCGATCGACTACCGGCAGGGCAATTCCTACCGCATCATCTTCATGCACATCCCTGCCGCGTGGATGAGCCTCTTCATTTACGTCATGATGGCGCTTTACACGGTCTGGGGGCTCGTCACGCGCTCGAAGATGGCCCCGGCCTTCGCCGTGGCGATGGCTCCGACCGGCGCCCTGATGGGCTTCATCGCGCTTTTCACCGGCTCGATGTGGGGCAGGCCCACCTGGGGCACCTACTGGGTCTGGGACGCGAGGCTCACGAGCATGCTGATCCTCTTTTTCCTCTATCTCGGGTACATCGCGCTGCACGAGGCGATCGACGACTACCGCAAGGCCGACCGCGCGGCCGCGGTGATCGCGATCGTGGGCGCGCTCAACGTGCCCGTCATCTATTTTTCGGTGCGCTGGTGGAACACCCTGCACCAGGGCGCCTCCATCACCACCCGGGGCACCTCGATGGAGACCACGATGTTCTACACCGTGCTCGTCATGGTGGCGGCCCTGTGGATTTACTGCACGGGAGCGGTTCTTGAGCGCACCCGCACCGAAGTGCTGAAGCGCTGCCGCCGCGAGCCCTGGGCCCGCGCGGTCGCGCTCCAAGGAGACCGTTAAATGCATTGGGAAAGCGCATCAGCCTTTTTCGCGATGGGCGGGCACGGCTTCTGGGTCTGGATGGCCTGGGGCGCCGCAGTGCTCGCGATCGTCCTTGAACTGATCGGCCTGCGGCGCGGCCGTCGCTCGGCGCTGGCCGAGATCCGCCGGATCGCGCGCCTGGAAGACGAACAGGCCGGGGCCGAACCCCGGCCGCGGGAGTGAAGCGATGGCAGCCAACCGCTCAAGAAGAAAGATCCTCATCCTCGGGGGGCTCGCCCTCGCCGCGTGCGTCGTGGCCGGAGGCCTCATTTACTCGGCCATGTCGGAGAACGTGGTCTTCTTCTACTCTCCCAGCCAGGTCGCGGCCGGCGAGGCCCCCAAGGGGCGCGCCTTCCGCGTGGGAGGCATGGTGAAGACGGGCACGGTGAAGATCTCCCCCGACGGGATGACCACCACTTTCGTCGTGACCGACGACAGCCATGACGTCGCCTGCTCTTACAAGGGGTCGCTGCCAGACCTTTTCGCGGAGAACACGGGCGTGGTCGCGCAGGGCAAGCTTGGCGAGTCGGGGGTTTTCGTCGCCTCCGAGGTGCTCGCGAAGCACGATGAAAACTACATGCCGCCCGAGGCCGCGAAAGCGATGGAAGACGCGAAGAAGGCCCGTGCGGCCGCCGCTCCGAAATGACGCCCCGCGCCACAGCCCGCAGGGGAAGGTTTTAGACAACGGGAGAAAGTTCTGTGATAGCCGAAATTGGACATTTTGCCCTGATACTCGCCCTCGTCCTGTCCCTCGTGCAGGGCGTGCTGCCCATGGCAGGCACGTATCTGGGCGTACGCAGCTGGGCCGACCTCGCGCGCCCGGCCTCGATCGCCGTGGCGCTGTGCCTCACGCTTGCCTTTGGCACGCTCGCCTGGTGCTTCTTTGTGAGCGACTTCTCGGTGCTCAATGTCGCGAACAACTCGAACTCGATGCTGCCCTGGTACTACAGGCTCGCGGCGACCTGGGGTTCGCACGAGGGCTCGATCCTCTTCTGGGTCGTGTGCCTCGGATGGTGGTCCTGCGCGGTGGCCTTTTCCGCAAAGCGCTTCCCTGAAGTGACGCAGGCCCGCGTGCTCTCGGTGCTGGGGCTGGTCGCGACCGGGTTCCTGCTTTTCATTCTGACCACCTCCGACCCCTTCCTGCGGCTTTTCCCGCCCGCGCCCGAGGGAGCGGACCTCAATCCCCTGCTGCAGGACCCGGGGATGATTTTCCATCCGCCGCTGCTCTACCTGGGCTACGTGGGCTTCTCGGTGCCGTTCGCCTTTGCGATCGCGGCGCTGCTCTCGGGCCGCCTTGACATCGCCTGGGCGCGCTGGATGCGCCCCTGGACTACGGCAGCCTGGGTGTTTCTCACGCTGGGCATCGCGCTGGGCAGCTACTGGTCGTACTACGAGCTCGGCTGGGGCGGCTGGTGGGCCTGGGATCCGGTGGAGAACTCCTCCTTCATGCCGTGGCTCACCGCGACCGCGCTGATGCATTCACTCGCGGTGGCCGAAAAGCGCGGCTGCTTCAAGATCTGGACGGTCTTTCTTGCGATCGTCACCTTCTCGCTGTCCCTGCTCGGGACCTTCCTCGTGCGCTCGGGCGTGCTCACTTCCGTGCACGCCTTCGCCACCGATCCGGCCCGCGGGCTCTTTATCCTCGTGTTCCTGTGCCTCGTGATCGGGCTCTCGCTCGTGCTCTTTGCCTGGAAGGCCCCTGAGGTGGGCAGCGGCGGGAGCTTCGCGATCGTCTCGCGCGAGTCGATGCTGCTCGTGAACAACATCTTCCTGCTGGTCGCGATGGCCGCGGTGCTGCTGGGCACGATCTACCCGCTGGTTCTCGACGCGCTGGGACTGGGGAAAATTTCCGTGGGCGCGCCGTATTTTGACGCGGTGTTCGGCCCGATCATGATGCCGGTGGTCTTCCTCATGGCGATCGGCCCGATGACGCGCTGGAAGGAGGCCGATCCCGCGGCCATCTGCCGCGAGCTCTGGCTCGTGCTGCTGCTGTCGGTCGCCGCGGCCGTCGCCGTGCCGCTCGCGATGGGGAGTCTGAAGCTCTGGCCGGCGGTGGGCGCCTTCCTCGCCTTCTGGGTTCTCTTTTCGATCATCCACGAGGCGCGCGCCGGATCCCGCAACGCCCCGTCGTTCTTCGCCGGACTGCGCCGGCAGAGCGCCTCCTGGTGGGGCATGCAGCTCGCGCACCTGGGCGTCGGCGTCACGGTCTTCGGCATTGCGATGGTGATGGGCTATCAGGCCGAGCGCGACGTGCGCATGCACCCCGGCGACGTGGTGACGGTGCGCTCGACCACCTTCCGGTTTGACGGCGTGTCCGAGCAACGCGGCCCCAACTACCTCTCGCGCAGGGCGGACATCACCCTGATCGAGGGCGGGCGCGAAACGGGCAAGCTCCATCCGGAAAAGCGCGACTACTTCTCCTCGCGCGGCATGCCGATGACCGAGGCCTCGATCAGGCACGGTCTCACCGGCGACGTCTACGCGGCGCTCGGCAACCCGACCAGCGACGGAGGCTGGATCGTGCGCGTGTACGCGAAGCCCTTCGTGCTTTTCATTTGGATTGGAACGCTGCTGATGGCGCTGGGCGGCATTTTCGCAATCAGCGACCGGCGCTACCGGCGCTCGGGCCGCGCCGCGGACGCGGGCTAGGAAATCAGGACGCATAAAGATGAAAAAACTCAAGTATCTGCTTCCGCTTGTTCTTTTCGTGGTGCTCGCGGGCTTTCTGGTGAAGGGCCTTTACCTCGATCCCCACGAGGTGCCTTCGCCCCTGATCGGCAAGCCTGCCCCCGCCTTCGAGCTGCAGGACCTCTACCACATGGAGCGCAAGGTCTCCAGCAGCGAGCTGAAGGGCCGGGTGTGGCTGCTCAACGTCTGGGCCTCCTGGTGCGAGAGCTGCCGCGAGGAGCATCCCTACATCATGAACCTGCGCCGCTCCGGGGAACTGAAGAGCGTCGTCGTGGGACTGCAGTACAAGGACAAGGCGGCCCCGGGGCTCGCCTTCCTCTCGCAGTTCGGCAACCCCTATGACTACGTGCTGCGCGACCCCGAGGGCAAGCTTGGAATCGACTACGGCGTCTACGGCGTGCCGGAGACCTTCATCGTGGACAAGAAGGGCGTGATCCGCCACAAGGTGATCGGGCCCATGATGGAGAAGGCCTGGAAGACGGACGTGAAGCCCCTGCTCGAAAAACTGGAGGCGGAATGATGACGAATAAATTGAAGCTGGCGGCCGCGGCGGCTGCGGGCGCCCTCCTTCTCGCGGCGGCTGCGGCCGGCGCGCAGACCGCGCCTTCGGCCGCGGCCCCGGCGGGTTCCTCTGCCGCGGCGGCCTCCGCGGCGGCTTCCGCTGCCGCCCCGGCTGCGGGCCGCGAGGCGGCCTCCGACGAGTTCGATCCGGCAAAGAACAAGCGGCTGCTGAAGATCTCGGAAAACCTCCGCTGCCTCGTCTGCCAGAACCAGACGATCGCGGACTCGAACGCGGACCTTGCGATCGACCTGCGCCGCCAGGTGCGCGACCAGATCGCGCAGGGGCGCACCGACGAGGAGATCATCCGCTACATGACGGACCGCTACGGGGACTTCGTGCTCTACAAGCCCCCGTTCAAGGCGACGACCGCGCTGCTCTGGCTCGGGCCCGCGGCGCTGCTCGTGCTCGTGCTCGCCTGGTACGTCGTCACGGTGCGCCGCAGGAGAAAGGGCGGGGGCCAGAGGCCCGCGCCCTTGACCGATGAGCAGCGCAGAGAGGCGCTGCGGCTTTTGAACGGCGGCTCGGACGAAGGCCGCGGCGGAAAGGGAGATGCGTGATGGCAGCCTTCATCATTACCGCGGTGATTCTCACCGCCCTGGTCCTGCTGCTGCTTTTCTGGGGAGCGAGAGGCGGCTCCGCCCGCACGGGCGATGACGGCCGCGTGAAGACGAACCTCGAGGCGCTGCAGGGCGAATACGCCGCCCTGGAGAAAAACCGCAGCGAGGGGCGCCTGAGCCAGGCCGAGTACGAGGAGGTCCGCACCGAGCTCGAGCGGCGCGTGCTCGAGGAGACGAAGCCCGACGCGGGCCTTGAGAAGGCCGACCGCAGGCAGCGCCTCGGCACCTTCCTCTTCATCGCGCTTTTTGTCCCGATCGCCGCCGGTGTGATCTACTGGCGCTTCGGCACCTGGGACGCCTTCAACCCCGAGGTGGCCCAGGCGCAGAGCAGCTCGGGCGGCCACTCGATGGCTGAGCTCGACGCCCAGCTCGCGCACCTCGAGCAGAACCTGAAGGACAATCCCTCGGACGTGAACGGCTGGATGCTCTACGCCCGCACGAACGATGCGCTCAAGCGCTTCGACAAGGCCTCGGCGGCCTACGAGAAGCTCGCCTCGCTGCTTCAGGGCAGCGCCCGCGCCCAGGTGCTCGCCGACTGGGCGGACTGCCTTGCCGCGCAGACCGGGAACCTCTCGGGGCGGCCCGAGGCGCTGGTCGATGAGGCGCTGAAGATCGAGCCCTCGCTCTGGAAGGCCCTCGCCCTCAAGGGCACGGCGCTTTACAACCGGGGCGAATACCGGCAGGCGGCCTCCGTCTGGGAGCGGATCCTGCGCACGCAGGAGCCCGGCAGCGAGGACTGGAGCAACACCATCGCCATGGTGAACGACGCCCGCGCAAAGGCCGGGATGCCGCAGCTCACCGAGACCGCCCAGGTGAAGCGCCTCGAGGAGCGCCCGAGCGGCAGGGCCGCCTCGCCCGCCGCGGCGGCGAAGCTCTCCGGCACAGTGACGATTTCCCCCGACCTGAAGTCGAAGCTCAGCGGCGACGAGACCGTCTTTGTCTTCGCACGCCCCGTCGAGGGCTCGAAGATGCCGGTCGCGGTGACGCAGCTGAAGGCCTCGCAGCTTCCCGCGTCCTTCACCATCGACTCCTCGATGCGGCTGCCGGGCGGCATGGGCGGGCTTGAATCCCTCAGCCGCGTGGTGGTGGGCGCGAGGGTCTCGAAGACCGGCAACCTGATGCCGCAGCCAGGCGACCTCGAGGGCTACACGCCCGCGGTCTCGGTCGGGAGCTCGAACCTGGTGGTGAAAATCACCTCCGAGGTCACGCGCTGAAAGGCCGGGGCTAGGGAAAGCCCGCCTTCCGTGAGGCGCGGCTGAAGGCGGTGAAAGGCGCCCTCCGGGGCGCCTTTCGCTTTAAGATGGCAGAGGCGCCTTTTGCCTTAAACGAAAAGAAGAGAGGAACAAAGAGTGACGAAGCGCAGGCCCCGCATAGCTGTCACCGCCACCGCCGGCGAAGTCCCGCAGATGCCCGCGATGACGGCCTACAATGAATCCGACGGGCTTCTCGAGGCGATTGAGTCGCTCGGAGGCGTGCCGGTTATTTTCGCCGAGACCGAGCGGGTGCCCCCCGAAGCCTACGCGCAGCTTTTCGACGGCTTCATCGCGCCGGGTGGCTGCGACGTGGCGCCGCATTTCTACGGCGAGGAGCCCCGGAGCGGGCTCGGGCGGACGACTCCGGTGCGCGATGCCTTTGAAATCGGGATCATCCGTGCGGCGCGGTCGCAGGCTCTGCCCGTTTTCGGCATCTGCCGCGGCCTGCAGGTGATCAATGTCGCCCTGGGCGGCACGCTCTACCAGGACATCCCCACGGAGCTGCCGGGCTCCTTCGTCCAGCACAGCCAGAAGGCCGCGCCGGACCGGCCCGTGCACCATGTCTGCATTGAGCCGGGGAGCCGCCTTGCGGCGATTTTCGGGAAAGAGGCCTTTGTGAATTCGCGCCACCATCAGGCGGTGAAGGATCCCGCTCCGTCGCTTGCGGTCGCGGCGCGCGCGAAAGACGGCGTGGTCGAGGCGCTCGAAAGCGCGGACGGCCTCGTCTCGGCCGTGCAGTGGCACCCGGAGGATCTCTGGCAGAGGGATCCGGCGCAGAGGCGCCTCTTTGAGGTTTTCATGGATCTCGCCGCGGCCGCCGCCGCGAGGCGCGCCTGAGCGGCGCAAAAGCAGAGGCGACGCCGGTCGACAGGGAGGAAAGGGCAATGAGCGACAGTGAAAAGGGCATCTACCGCGTGCCGGGCAAGGGCTATGTGATCGGAGCCGGCCGTCCCGGCATCCTCGTCTCCGCCTCCGGCGACACGCCCGGCGCGATGCTCGAGTCGGTCTCGAGCCTGAGCGCCCGCCCCGAGGTCGCAGGCATCGAGCTGCGGCTCGACCGGCTGGACTGCGGCCGCAACAGCGACGAGATCCTTGAGCTTGCCGATCTTGTGAACATCGCCTGGGCCCGCGCGGGCGCAAAGCTCCTCATCGTCACCGTCCGCTCGAAGGGCGAAGGCGGCGAGGCCTCCTTTTCAGGCCCGGAGTACGAGCGGCTCGTGGGCAGCCTCGCCCGCAGCGCGCGCGCCGACCTGATCGATGTCGAGCTCTGCTGGGGCGAGGGGATCGTGAGCCGCCTCGTGCAGGCCGCGCACCTGAGCGGCGCGGGCGTGATCGTGAGCCGGCACGATTTCGAGAAGACTCCGGAGCTCGAGGCGATGCTCTCGGTGCTGCGGCGCGAAGCCATGCTCGGAGCCGATGTCGCGAAGATCGCCGTGATGCCGAAGAGCGCGGAAGATGTCGCGCGGCTGCTGCTCGCGACCGCGCGGGCCCGCGCGGAGCTGTCCTGCCCGCTCATTACGATGGCGATGGGAGCCCTCGGTGCCGTGTCGCGCGTCGCGGGTGAAGTCTTCGGCTCGGCGCTCACCTTCGCCCGGGTCGGGGGCGGCTCGGCCCCGGGGCAGCTCGAGGCCGGGGAGGCCGACGCCGTGATGCGGGCGCTGTCGCTGCGGCGCTGAAGGCGCAGGGCCGGTGGATTTCAGTTCCGGATCCGGCCTCAGGCTTATGAAAAAACGGATCCCGCGCATGGTCCACGCGGAATCCGTTTTTTTATGGCCGGAACGAAGGGCCGGCTTTTACTTCGCGCACTTGCTGGTGGCGAGCAGGTCAATCAGCTTCGTGTCGAGCGTGGTCGTGTTCGCCTTCACCATGTCGGCGGGGCTCTGGCCGCGGTCGTTGCAGAGGTCCTTGCGGGCGCCCGCCTTGAGCAGCCTCTCGATGCAGGCGCGGTTGGCGATCCGCGCGGCCATGAACAGCGGGGTCACGCCGGACTTGGTGCGGACGTTCGGGTTGGCGCCCTTCTTGAGAAAGAGATCCACGAGCTCGGGCGAGCCCGCGGCCGCCGCATAGTGCAGCGGCGACCAGCCCGAGGAGCGGTCGACGATCGCGCCCTTCGCGAGCAGCTCGTTCACGAGCGTGCGGTTCTTCTTATAGGCCGCCACCATCAGGGCGGATTCCCCGGAGGCGTTCGCCTTGTCGACGTCGATGCCCTTCGCCTTAAGCAGCAGCGGGATCACCCGGTCGTTGTCGGCGCGGATCGCGTAGACGAGGGCGGGGTCGCCGTTGGGCATCTTGACGTTGGGGTTGTAGCCCTGGTCGAGCATCTTCTTCACGACATCGGCGCGGTTGTTCTTCACCGCTCCGGTGAAGTTCGCATAGGCCTCCTCGGCGCCTGCCTGGGCGGCCTGAGCGGCAGCGGCGGGCAGGGCCGTGAGGGCCGCGGCCGGCGCAAGCGCCGCCGCAGCGGCCGCCAGAGCTGAAAACAAAGAGGTTTTGACAAATTTCTTCATGCTGGTTCCTGAAAAACACGCGCCAGGCCTCACGCGGGCCCGCCCTGCTGCTGCGGGGAGGCGCCGCCGGGGAGGCGGAAAAACTTTATTGCGTTCTGCGTGGTGGCGGACGCCGCCTCTTCGACGGTGCAGCCATGCAGTTCTGCTATTTTAGCCACTGTGAAGGAGACGAACGACGGTTCATTGCGCCGGCCGCGCCTGGGGACGGGGGCGAGGTAGGGGCAGTCGGTCTCGGCAAGGATCCGCTCGAGGGGCACCGCCCGGCAGGACTCCTGGATCAGGGTGGAGCGCCTGAAAGTGACGTTGCCGTTGATGCCCACCATGCCGCCCGCGTCGAGCACCCGCCGCGCGACCTCAGGGCTTGAGGAAAAGCAGTGCAGCACGAAGCCCGTCTCGCCGGCGTTCTCCGCCCGGAGAATGTCGGCGGCCTCAGCCTCGGCCTCCCGGGCGTGCACGATGAGGGGCTTGCCCAGGCGCCGTGCGGCCTCGATGTGCCGCACGAAGCGTTCGACCTGCCAGTCCCGCGGGGGCTCGCACCAGTGGAAGTCAAGCCCGGTCTCGCCTACGGCGACAAAGTCCTTCGTGCTGTTCGCGCGGACGATCGCCTCCACGTCCGGCTCGGGCTCCGTGTCGCGGTACTCGGGATGGTAGGCCCAGGCGCCCCAGAGGTAGCCCGGGTTCGCGGCCACGAGCGAGCGAAGCGGCTCGAGCTCGCGCGTTTCGCAGCCGATCACCACCGCGCCGCACAGCCCCGCCTCCTTCATGCGGGCGATCACCTCTGCGCGGTCCTGGTCGAATTCCGGCGCGTTGATGTGGCAGTGGGAGTCAAAGAGGAGCATCGCTCAGGCCGGGCTGTTCTGATAGAGCCGCTCGATCTCGCCGAGGAAGCGGCTTGTGATCTGCTGGCGGCGCAGCTTCATCGTGGAGGTGGTGAGGCCGTTCTCCGGCGTCCAGTGCTCGGAGAGCAGCATCACCGCGCGCGGCACCCCGTACTGCGGGAAATGCTTCGTGCGGGCCCGGATCCGCAGGATCGCCGCGCGCCTCGCCTTCGGGTGCCTGAGTGTCGCGGGGTCGGCCGGATCAAGCCCGAGACCGCGGCAGAACTGCCCCCACTGCTCGGGGTTCACCACGACGAGGGCCGAGATGAAGGGGCGGCCTTCGCCCACCACGAGGACCTGCTCGAAGAGGGGATCGCCCTGGATCGCGTACTCGAGGTCGACCGGCGGGATCTTCTCGCCCGTCGAGGTGACGATGATCTCCTTGATGCGGCCCTTGATGCGGATGCGGCCCCCGTCGGAGAGGTCGGCCTGGTCGCCGGTCTTCAGGAATCCGTCCTCGGTGAAGGCCCCGCGGGTCGCCTCCGGGCGGTTCCAGTAGCCGTCCATGAGCTGGGCGCCGCGCACGAGCAGCTCGTCGTTATCGCCGAGCTTCGCTTCGATCCCGGGCATCGGCCGGCCGACGGTGGCGGGGTGGTTCCCCGGGGTCTCGGAGACCGAGATCACGGGCGCGGACTCGGTGAGCCCGTAGCCCTGCCGCAGGTTGATGTCCATCGCGCAGAAGAACTTCGCCACCGAGTAGTTGAGCGCGGCCCCGCCGCAGATCAGCTCCCGGATGCGGCCGCCGAAGATCGCCCGCACGCGCCCGGCCACCTTCTCGTCGAGCTGCGGCCACACCGCCTCGTCGAGTTCCTCGCGGGCCGTGTGCTCGACGGGCAGGTCGTTGATGCGGCAGAAGCGCCTCCAGCCGGCCTCCTGCGCCCAGGCGAGCGTCTTGAGAGCCGCCTCGCCCCCCGCGGAGGCGTCGTTGAGGAACTTCGTGTGGATTTTCTCAAGCACCCGCGGCACGGTGTTCATGTGCGTGGGGCGGGTGTGCTGCATGTCCTCGAGCAGCGTGCCCACCGAGCGCGCGATCGCGAGGCATGCGCCGTTGGCGATCGAGTAGTAGTAGGCCACGGTCCGCTCGAAGGCGTGCGAGAGCGGAAGATAGGAGAAATAGGTGTCCTTCGAGGTGAGCGGGAAGACGTGCGACATCTGCTCGAGGTTCGCGATGATCGCGCGGTGCGAGAGCATGACGCCCTTGGGCCGCCCGGTGGTCCCGGAGGTGTAGACAAGCGCGGCGAGGTCCTGGGGGCCCGGGCGGTTTTCGGGCCGCAGCCCGGCCGCCTCGCCCGCGGCGAGGAAGTCCTCGAGCGAGAGCACCCGCTCGTGGTACGGTGCGTCCTTTTCGCTGGGGGCGTCCGAGACCAGCACGACCGTTTCGAGCGCGTCGAGCCCGTGCTCCGGGGCGGCGTCGCGGATCGCGTGCCAGCGCGCCTCTGAGGCCGACATCAGGGCCCGCGCGCCGCTGTCCTGCAGCACGAAGGCGCAGGCCGCCGGCGTGTCGATCGCATGCATGGGCACGGGCACGAGGCCGTTCGCGAGCAGCGCCTGGTCCGTGAGGATCGCCTCGGGTCCGTTCGTAAGGAGCACCGCGACGCGGTCCCCGCGCCGCAGACCGAGGGCGGAGAAGGCCTTCTGCCAGCGCCGCACGAGGCCGAGCGCTTCCTTCCAGGAGATCCTGCGCCAGCTCTCGGAGCGGCGGTCGAACCACTCGTAGGCCCGGCCGTCAGGCCAGAGCCGGGCGGCCCGCTCAAGCAGAACGGGCAGCACCCGGCAGCCTTCCGGGTACTCCACAGGCCTCATATCCAAACGGTTGCTGTATGTCATGTTCACTCGCGGGAGCCGTAAAGCTCTTCAATATCCTTGTTGAGGCGCTGCAGGATCACGCGGCGCTTGAGCTTGAGTGTGGGGGTGAGCGCCCCGTTGTCGATCGTCCAGGGCGACAGGGTCAGAAGCACGTCGCGGGGGATCCCGTAGTTCGGGAAGCTGCGGGTGGCGGCCTTCACCAGATGCACGACCGCCTGCCGCACGGGCCGGGCCCGGAGCGTGGCGGGATCCGCAGGGTCGACGCCGAGCTTCGCGCAGAGCGCCTCCCAGGCCTGCCTGTTGGGCACGATGATGGCCGCGATGTAGGGACGGTCGTCGCCGATCACCATCACCTGGTCGACGAAGGGGTCGACTTCGATCGCCTGCTCGAGGTCCGCGGGCGGCACCTTCTCGCCGGTCGACGTGACGATGATCTCCTTGATGCGGCCCTTGATGCTGATCTGTCCGTCCTCGTAGATTTCCGCGACGTCGCCCGTGTGCAGCCAGCCCTCGGAGTCGATCGCCTCGTCGGTCGCCTTCTGGTTGTGCCAGTAGCCCTTCATGATCGAGGGGCCGCGCACGAGCAGCTCGTCGTCCTCGCCCAGCTTCACCTCGAGGTTCGGCAGGGCCGGGCCCACCGTGGTCGGGTGGATCGCGCCTTTTTTGTGCACCGTGATGATCGGGGAGGCCTCGGTCATGCCGTAGCCCTGGACGATGGTGACCCCGAGGCCGAGCAGGCACCGCGCAACCACCGGGTTGAGCGCGGCGCCGCCGGACACGAAGACGTTGATGTGGCTGTGCTCGCCGAAGGCCGAGCGCACCTTGGCGCCGACCAGCCGGTCAAGCGGGCCGGCCACGATCGGGTCGAGGAACGAGAGCCGGCCGGGCGCGGCCGGCAGCCCGTTTTCGCGGCAGAAGCGCCGCCAGCCCACGTCCACGGCCCAGTTGAAGAGCGCCTGCGCGGCCTTGGGCTGCCGGCGCACCTCCTGCATGATCTTCGCGTAGATCTGCTCGTAGACCCGCGGAACCGCCATCATCACGTTGGGCGCCGCGTACTTGAGATCCTTGGCGAGGGTGGCGATCGAGCGGTAGAAGATGATCGGGTTGCCCATGCCCATGCCCACGTAGTAGGTCGTCGTGCGCTCGAAGGTGTGCGACAGGGGCAGGAACGAGAACCAGCGGTCGGTGGGCTCGGGCTGCAGGTGCTTGAGCACGGCCCGCACGTTGCTCAGGATGTTGCGGTGGGTGAGCATCACGCCCTTGGGGCGCCCGGTGGTGCCGGAGGTGTAGACGATCGCCCCGAGGTCCGTGTCCTTCGGCCCGGGGGGCAGCGGCGTGCCGCGCCCGCGCTCGAGGAAGGTCTCGAGCGGGATCACCTCGATGCGGTCGGCGGGGTCGGCGGGAACCTCGTCGTCGGTGATCACGACGAGCTTCAGATCGGGCAGCTCCACGCCGCAGTCGCGGATGCCCTTCCACTTGAGGTATTTGTTCGTGACAAGGACGCGGCAGCCGGAGTCCTGCAGGATGTAGGCCGAGGAGCCCGGGGTGTCGATCGCGTGCAGCGGCACCGGCACGAAGGCGTCGGAGAGCACGCCCTGGTCAAAGCAGATCGCGTCCACGCAGTTCGGCATCAGCATCGCGCAGCGGTCGCCGCGCTCGAGCCCCGCTGCGGCGAAGGCCTCGCGCCAGCGCTGCACCCGCTCGTTCATTTGCTCGTAGTTGAGGCTCACCCAGCGCTTTTCGCGGCTGCTGTACTCCCTGAAGGCTTCGAGCCGGGCGTGGCAGGGGATGTGCTGCGTGAGCAGCTCGGGGAGCGTCTGCACCAGTTCTAGGCTTCTCAGGCGCGCTTCGATAGTGTCAGATGGCTGGTCCAATTTCTTATCCTTTTTTTAATGTCCGGCCTGTCCCAGGCCGCCCTGATCCGGACGGCGGATTGACCGGGCTTGAAGGCATTTTGACATGATTTCGGCGAAGCTGGGGGAACGGAAACTCCCGCGATCCTAGCTCCAGAAGGGGTTGACGCAGGACAAACTCAGGCCAAATTAATTTCAAATATCCCGGAAATTCAATGATTTGAATTTGCCGGGGTATTTATTTTATGGTATCATAGTCTATAATTAATAAAAACATGCTATCGCCATGGATTCTTCTGAAAACGCCTCCGGCAAAATGAACTTTTCCACTTACACGGACAAACAGGGAAGGACCTATGTCTACACCTACCGCAACAAGTGGGATCCAAAGAAACATCAGTCGCGCATTGCGGAGCGGCATCATGTCGGCAGGCTGGATCCGCAGACCCGCCAAGTCCGTGTGGGAAAAGCCTTTCTTGCCCTTCATCCGGAATACGCTGGCAGGGACTGGTACTGGGCTGGAAACTCACTGGTCAGCGCACAGGACGTCGGAGAAGCGGAGCCGCAGGAACCGGCTTCCGATGAAGGCTGGGAGCAGAACGAGACCGTTTCCATGGGCTGCACCTGGGCGGCCCGGGAATACTGCATTCTCCACGGCATCAGGGATGACCTGAAGTCCGTGTTTGGCGCGGATCTTGCTGAAAAGCTCATGGATCTGGCCATCTTCCAGTTCGACGCCGGCCAGGCCATGATGCTCTACAGCGACTGGCTCTCAGGGGTTTATCTGCCGGGGGCCCGGCCTTTGTCCAGCCAGAGAATTTCCGAAGTTCTGGAACAGGTGGACCGCGACAAGCTCAAGGCCTATTTCAAGCTCCGCTTCAAACGCTCTGCCGAGGAAGCCCGGCAGCGCAGCGCCCTGATCAAAGCCTCGCTCAAGCCCGGCAGCTATGTCCCGCCGCAAATGCTGGCCCTGGACAGCACGAGCATCTCCACCTACTCCGAGACGATCAGAGACGCCGCCTACGGTCATGCCAAACAGAACCCGGAACTCAGGCAGGTCAATCTCGCCTTCGTCTGCGACTACGTCACCGGAGAGGCAGTCTTCGCCCACATTTACGAGGGGTCCATCAATGACGCGGCCTCTTTCCGTGAAATCCTTTTTCAGATGCGGGACGAAGGCATTGAACTGGACAAGATGCTCCTTGTCACGGACCGCGGCTACAGCAGCATCATGAACACCCAGAAATCCCTGGAGCTGAACCTGCGGTTCGTCCAGGGCGTGCGGGTCGTCGAGGACTCGGTCAAACGAAAGTTTGACAAACACAGGAAGGATTTTGAAAAACCTGCCTGCCAGTCCGGTCTGCTGGAGGTTGCCGCCGTCACCGCGCCTGACGCCGAATGGCGCTCCAACCGCCAGGACGTCAAGGTTGCCCTCCATCTCTACAGAAACAACATCCGGGCAGCAAAGGAATCTTTTGACCTGCTCAAGGCCATCGAGAAAGCCTTGAAAAAGAAGAATGAAAGGCGTTCTGTCGACAGCCAGGCCTGGCAGGACGTTAAAAATTTTCTGACCTGCACAAAGGATGACTCAGGACGTCCGGTATGGAAGCCTGACTACGAAGCAATCGAAAAGGAAACGCGCTATTACGGCTGCTTTGTCATCCGCACCAATGAGATTGCGGATCCTTTCGCCGCTTTGGAAATTTATCGGGAAAGGAATGTGGTCGAGCAGTCCTTTGACCAGTTTAAAAACGAAATCCACGGCGACAGGATCCGCTCGACGGACAGCACCTACATCGGCCGGCTGTTCATTTACATCCTCGCGCAGACCCTCAGGACCAGGATGTCCTTCAGTGCTAGGGCTCAGACTCAAAGCAATTCTGATCTGAAGCTCCCGGGCAATTCCCTGACCCTCGCACTGGCCAAACTCAGGAACGTCCAGGCCACCAAGCTGAAGACTCACAACAAATGGGTCAGCCAGCAGTTAGCAAAAAAGCATCGTGATTTGTTCACGATGCTTGGTCTGCCCGTTCCTCCCAGGGTTCTTAAAGACTAGAAACCCCGGGAGTTCAGGGGGGAAGAGGATAACGCAACGGCCGCGGCCGGGGGCGGGCGGCCCGCGCAGGGAGCAAAAAAAATGGCCCAAGCCTGAAAAAGGCTTGAGCCTGCAAAAGCATGATCACTTTTGTCTGGCGAAACCGCCAGCCCCTCGAAAGGGATCACGCAGGGAGAAACTCTCAACTGGCCGGCTCCGGAGGCGTTTCCGCACTCCCTGCCGGACGCCTGAAAGTTTAGCCTTGCCTAGATAAAATCAAATAGGTAAAAACACCTACCTTTCATTCCGCAGGGCGCAGGCTGCCCGAATGTAGGTGTTTTCCCTGATGCCTCGGGCACAAATTGTGGGTGCAGAGCGCCCGGAGAGCCTTTATCCGGCCCAAAAATTGGGGTCTGCCTCACCGGGCCGCACCAACGGCGGCGCAGTCGTTTCCCCGCCCGCATGTTATAGTTATCAGACTGTCTTTGCTAACACTATATTTAGATAATAAACGGCAATAAAACACTAAGTATTGTGTTTGAATAGATTAACTCTTCGATTTTAAAAGATAAAATTTTCTCTTAAGGAGCCCTATCCATGGAACAGGTTCAGGAGCCTCTTCACATCATCAAGCGCGACGGAAGCATCCGGAGCTTCGACCCGGACAAGATCGTGATCGCGATCACGAAGGCAGGCAAGGCGACCGGGGAGATCGGCCCCGAGCAGGCCCGGGAGCTCACCGTGCGCGAGGTGATGCCGAGGATCCGCGCCCTGAAGACCCTCACGCCCGACATCGAGCGGGTGCAGGACGCCGTCGAGAAGTCGATTTTCGCGGCCGGGTATTTCGACACGCTGCGCGCCTACATCGTCTACCGCGAGCAGCATGCGAAGAGCCGCAACGCCAAGCACTCCTGGGTGGACGTGGAAAGCTCCATCAATGAGTACCTGAACCATCTGGACTGGCGCGTCAACGCCAACGCGAACCAGGGCTACTCGCTGGGCGGCCTGATCCTCAACGTCTCGGGCAAGGTGATCGCCAACTACTGGCTCAACGCCGTCTATCCCCCGGAGGTGGGCCTCGCGCACCGCAACGGCGACATCCACATCCACGACCTCGACATGCTCTCGGGCTACTGCGCGGGCTGGTCCCTGCGCACGCTGCTGCAGGAGGGCCTCAACGGCGTGCCCGGCAAGGTCGAGGCGGGAGCCCCGAAGCACATCTCGTCGGCCACCGGCCAGATCGTGAATTTCCTGGGCACCATGCAGAACGAGTGGGCGGGCGCGCAGGCGTTCTCCTCCTTCGACACGTATCTCGCCCCGTATGTCCGCAAGGACCATGTGTCCTACGAGGAGCTGCTGCAGTCGATCCAGGAGCTCATCTACAACCTGAACGTTCCCTCGCGCTGGGGCACGCAGACCCCGTTCACCAACCTCACCTTCGACTGGGTCTGCCCGGAGGACCTGCGCGGCCAGCACCCGGTGATCGCGGGCGAGGTTCAGCCCTTCACCTACGGCGAGCTCAAGCCCGAGATGGACATGATCAACCGCGCCTACATCGAGGTCATGATGAAGGGCGATGCGAAGGGGCGCGTCTTCACCTTCCCGATCCCGACCTACAACATCACGAAGGACTTCGACTGGGACAGCCCGAACACGCTGCTGCTGTTCAAGATGACGGCCAAGTACGGGCTGCCTTACTTCCAGAATTTCATCAACTCCGACCTGAAGCCCAACATGATCCGCTCGATGTGCTGCCGCCTGCAGCTCGACCTGCGCGAGCTGCTCAAGCGCGGCAACGGGCTGTTCGGCTCGGCCGAGCAGACCGGATCGGTGGGCGTGGTGACGATCAACACGGCCCGCCTCGGCTACCTCTTCAAGAACGACCGCGAGGGCCTCTACCGGCGGCTTGACCATCTGCTCGAGCTCGCCCGCGACTCGCTCGAAATCAAGCGCAAGGTGATCCAGCGGCACATCGACGCCGGGCTCTTCCCGTACACGAAGCGCTACCTCGGTACGCTGCGCAACCACTTCTCGACGATCGGCGTGAACGGCATGAACGAGATGATCCGCAACTTCACGAACGATCAGCACGACATCACCGATGACTGGGGGCATCAGTTCGCGCTCGACTTCCTGGACCACGTGCGCGAGCGCATGGTGGAGTTCCAGACAGAAACCGGCCACCTCTACAACCTCGAGGCGACGCCGGCCGAGGGCACGACCTACCGCTTCGCCAAGGAGGACCGCAAGCGCTTCCCCGACATCCTGCAGGCCGGCACCCCGGACCACCCCTACTACACGAACAGCTCCCAGCTGCCCGCGGGGTTCACCGACGATCCCTTCCTCGCCCTCGAGATGCAGGACGACCTGCAGAAAAAGTACACGGGCGGCACCGTGCTGCACCTCTACATGAACGAGGCGGTTTCCTCGGCCGAGGCCTGCCGCGACCTCGTGCGCAGGGTGCTCACGAACTTCCGCCTGCCCTACATCACCGTGACCCCCACGTTCTCGATCTGCCCGAAGCACGGCTATATCTCGGGGCGGCACGACTACTGCCCGATCTGCGACGCGGAGCTGCTCGCGAAGAAGAAGGCCCGCGCGGCTGAGGCGGCCGGAGCCGACTGAAAACAACGAGGACGCCAGCCGATGACGACAAGCGAGGACGGCGGGGAAGGCCGCGCGCCGGCCGGGTGCGAAGCGCAGGGCGGCTCTCTGCAGGGCGGGGCCCCGGAGGCCCGTGCGCTGCGGCTGGGAGCGATCACGCCCTTTACGACGATCGACTTCCCGGGGCGGCTTTCCGCGGTCGCCTTCCTGCAGGGCTGCCCCTGGGACTGCGTGTACTGCCAGAACCCGTGGCTGAGGCCCTTCAGGTTCGACCCGCGCTACGAGCACTCGAGCTGGGAGGAGCTGCAGTCGCTCCTCAGCCGCCGGCACGGGCTGCTCGACGCGGTGGTTTTCTCCGGCGGCGAGCCGCTGGCCGATCCGGCGCTTCCCGCCGCGATCCGCGAAGTGAGGAAGATGGGGTTTCTCGCCGCCGTGCACACCTGCGGGGCTTACCCGCGCGTGCTCGAGCGGATACTGCCCGAGCTCGCCTGGGTGGGGCTTGACGTGAAGGCTCCGCTCGGCGACGCGGCCGGCTTCCGGAGGATCATCCGCGCCGAGGGCGGGGCGCCGAGGACGAAGCGCTGCCTCGAGCTCCTGCTGGGCAGCGGGGTGGCGTTTGAGTGCCGCACGACCTGCCACCCGGACTTTCTTTCCGAGGCGGCGCTGCTCGAGATCGGGCAGTCGCTTGCAGAGGCGGGGGTGCGCAGCTTTGCGCTGCAGCCCTTCAGGCAGCCCCCGGGGCTCGAGTCCGAGGCGCTGTTCTCGAACTGCCCGCCCGACTATCCGTCGCACGGCCTGCAGGAGAAGCTGCGGCCGCTGTTCGACCATTTCGAAGTCCGCCGCTGAACGGCGGGGTGCGCCTGCGCTTCCTTACTGCCGCGTGAAAAAGAGCGTCCGCAGCTCCCGGGCGGCCTCGGGATTGCCGTGTTCGGCCGACAGCACGTACCAGGCTGAGGCGGTTTCGAGGTTCCTGGGCACTCCCCAGCCGTGCCGGTAGGCGTCCCCGAGGAGCTTTTCAGCGTTCGCGGAGCCCGCCTCCGAGGCCCGCTTGAGCCACCAGATCGCGTAGCGCTGGTTTTTGTGCGCGCCGTGCTCCCCGGTGAGCAGGATGCGGCCCACGTCGAAGGCGGCCCTCGGATTCCCGTTGTTGAAGGAGCGGATCAGCCACCAGATGCCCTTGACGGGCTCGCGCCGGGTGCCGACCCCCTCGAAGTAAAAAAAGGAGAGCTGCTCCTGGCAGAGCGCGTCGCCCATGATCGCGCAGGCCCGGCTGTTGTGGAACTCCGCGCGCAGCCTGGCCTCGTCGCCGCCTCCCTGCGGCTTGGGAACCGGGGTGATGAGCGCATGAAAGCGAAGCGCGGCGGCCGCCGCCGCGGCCAGCAGAAAGACTCCCGCAGTGCGCCTGAAGCGCCGCGTGAGGCTGCGGCTCACGACCTGCGGGGAGTCCGAGGCGGAAGTCATGCCCTGCCGCTGCCTGCCCGGGCCGGACGGTGGTAGAAGTGCAGCGCCGCGGAGGCCGCGGCAAGCAGCACCGCGGCCGTTCCGAAGGAGGCCGCCCAGTTGCCGTGCGTGAGCCCCGCCACGAGGTAGCCCGTGAAGGCGCAGGCCGCGATGGTGCACGAGTAGGGCAGCTGCGTCGAGACGTGGTCAATGTGGTTGCAGCCCGAGCCCGCCGAGGACAGGATGGTGGTATCGGAAATGGGCGAGCAGTGGTCTCCGAAGACGGATCCGGCGAGCGTGGCCGAAAGGATGACGATCATCATGTCGGGGGCGACGCTCTGGGCGATCGGGATCATGATCGGAATCAGGATCCCGAAGGTGCCCCAGGCCGTGCCGGTCGAAAACGAGAGGAACGCAGCCACGAGGAAGATCACCGCGGGCAGCAGAATCGCGGCCATCGAGCCCGACTGGACCAGACCCTGGATGAACTGCGGCGTCTGCAGCATGTCGCGGCACACTCCCGAGAGCGCCCAGGCGAGCACGAGGATCATGTTGGCGGGCAGCATCACCTTCACGCCTTCGACGAATCCGTTCATGTACTCGCGGAAGGAGAGCACGCCGCGCGGCACGAACATGAGCAGCGCCACGACGTGCGCTCCGAAGCAGGCCCACACGAGGGCCTTGGAGGCTGAGGTGTTGCCGAGGGCCTCCACGATCGTGTGGTACTTCGGATCGTCGCCCCAGTAGCCGCCCACATAAAGCAGGGAGAAGACCGCAAAGCCGATGAGCGCGAGGATCGGCACCACCATGTCGCACACGCGCCCCTTCGTGCCCGCGCGCTCGAGCGCGTCGGAGTTCACCACGCCGCGGCCGGCCCCGAGCGAGCGGCCTTCCATCGCCTCTTTTTCGAAGCGGCGCATCGGGCCGAAGTCATAGTTCGTCCAGCTGATGAAAATCGCGAGCGCGATGGCGAGAATCGCGTAGAAGTTCCAGGGGATGGCCGCGGTGAAGGCGGCGAGGTCGTTGCTGAAGGCCCCCGTCGACTTGAGCGAGGAGCCTACCGCGGCGGCCCAGGAGGACACCGGGGCGATGATGCACACGGGCGCGGCCGTGGTGTCCACGAGATAGGCGAGCTTGGTGCGCGAGATGTGGTGCGCGTCGGTCACGGGGCGCATCACCGTGCCGGTGGTGAGGCAGGAGAAGTAGTCGTCGATGAAGATGCAGATCCCGAGCCCCGTGGTGGAAAGCAGCGCCCCGCGCCGCGTCTTGATGCGCGACAGGGCCCAGGCCCCGTAGGCCTTGGTCGCGCCCGAAAGCGAAATGCAGTAGACGAGCGCGCCCAGCATCGAGGTAAAAAGGATGATGGTGAAGTCAAGCTTCGCGACCATCACGCCGAAGGTCGAGGAGACGGTTCCCATGACAGGGTTGGCGCCTGTGCCGAGCGCCCAGATGAGCGACCCGGAAAGTATGCCGAGCAGCAGCGAGGAGAGCACCTCCTTGCTGATGAGCGCGAGTCCGATCGCGATGATCGGGGGCAGTATCGAGAGCCAGCCCGCCGCGTAGGGAGTGATTTCCATTTTTTCTTCAGTTCCTTGGGGGTTTGTGTTCCGGTCCCGGGCGGCCTTCGCCGGGGGCAGCGTATGCGCGATTTTAAGCAACGCGTGCGCCATCCCTCAAGGCTCGGTCCCGCGGCCGGGCGTCTTTCGTCATTCAAACAAGTTACATGTAAACCCTTATTAAAAATTAATCATTAAGGTCTAGTTATTTAGTATTTACACATAAAAACATAAAGTTAACAGTTTTCTCCAGAACATCGAATTATTGATTTAAATCAAATTTATTTTATCCCCGAAGGTTATTGTTTTTTTCATGACGACAGGGCGCGAGGGCGCCTTTCGAATCACAACGGATGCTCCTTTGGAGGATTTATGAACAACATCTGCGACAGTTTCTACGGTCTGTTCATCAACAACGAATTCGTGAAGGCTTCGGACGGCGGAGCCTTCGCCTCGCACTGCCCGGTCAACGGGGAAAAGCTGGCCGACGTGGCGGCCGCCACCGCCGAGGACCTTGACCGTGCGGTCAAGGCCGCCGACGAGGCCTTCAAGACCTGGAGCCGCACATCGGCCGCGTACCGCGCGGGGCTGCTGCTGAAGATCGCCGACGCGATTGACGCTAACGCGCAGCGCCTGGCTGAAATCGAGTCGCTTGACAACGGCAAGCCCTGGCGCGAGACGAAAAACATCGACATCCCGGCCGGCTCCGACCACTTCCGCTATTTCGCGGGGGCGCTGCGCGCGGCCGAGGGCCGCGCCGCGCAGATCGACGAGAACACGCTCTCGCTCGTGCTCCACGAGCCGATCGGCGTGGTGGGCCAGATCGTGCCCTGGAACTTCCCCTTCCTCATGGCCTGCTGGAAGCTCGCCCCGGCGCTTGCGGCCGGCGACACGATCGTGTTCAAGCCCGCCTCGGCCACGCCGCTGAGCATTCTCGAGCTGGCCAAGCTCCTGAAGGAGATCCTCCCCGCCGGCGTCGTGAACGTCCTGCCGGGCTCCGGCCGCGTGCTGGGTGAGGCGATGCTGCACCACCCGGGCTTCGCGAAGCTCGCCTTCACGGGCTCCACTTCGGTGGGCCGCAACGTGGGGCTGGCCGCCGCGCAGCGCATCATTCCCGCCACGCTCGAGCTGGGCGGCAAGTCCGCGAACATCGTCTTTGACGACTGCAATTTCGACAAGGCGATCGAAGGCGCGCAGATGGGCATCCTGTTCAACCAGGGCCAGGTCTGCTGCGCCGGCTCGAGGCTGCTCGTTCAGGACACGATCCTCGACCGGTTCGTTGCGGCGCTGAAGAAGGAGTTCGAGTCCGTGAAGGTCGGCCTGCCCTGGGAGCCGGGCGTGCAGATGGGCGCGCAGGTCGACGAGAGGCAGGTGAAGACCATTCTCGACTATGTCGAGATAGGCCGGAAGGAGGGCGCCACGGTGCTCACGGGCGGCCGCCGCCTCACCGAAAACGGCCTGGACAAGGGCTGCTTTGTCGCCCCCACGATCCTCACCAACGTGAACAACAGCATGCGCGTGGCCCAGGAGGAGATCTTCGGGCCGGTGGTGGTCGTGATCCCGTTCCACACCGAGGAGGAGGCCGTTGCGATCGCGAACGACTCCAAGTACGGTCTGGGCGGCGCGGTCTGGACGCAGGACATCAACCGGGCGCTGCGCGTCGCAAAGGGCGTGCGCACCGGCCGCATGTGGGTGAACACCTACAACGAGCTGCCGGCCCACGCTCCGTTCGGCGGCTACAAGGAGTCGGGCATCGGCCGCGAGACCTACCTGTCGATCCTGAACGCCTACACGCAGACGAAGAACATCTTCATTTCGCTCTCTGAAAAGAGGATGGGCATGTACTGACGTCCGGGCGCCGGCCTCCGGCCTTCGGGCCGGGGCGGCTGCGGTGAGGCGCAACAGCCGGGAGCGGGGCTTCAACTGAAGGGGAGCCGTCACCGCATTCCCGGCTTTTTTTATTTTGAAACCAAATGTTAGGGAAACTCCGCCCGGGGCTTTGAGGGGGTACAATTAGCCTTGTCTTAGAAGGCATCCCACCCCGTCCCGGTTTCAGGTGAATCGGACGGAATCCACCGCCGGCCGCTGCGTCAGCAGGCCGGCGCTCCGTAAAAGTTCCCCTTCCAGTACCTGAAGCCTCCGGCAGGGGGCGCCGGCGTCTCTTTTGCTCGCGCCGGCCTCTCGGTCCCGCCCCTCTGTCACGCTTTTGACAGATTGCTGTCATGGAAGCGCCATCCGTGGCGGGCACAATGGGCATGGTTCCAAGACAGCAGCAGTTCAATCTCTCCGCCAGTAAAGCAGGCGGTACAAAAACAAGAAGGTAATAAAAAATGATGGAAAAGAAAATGAATGAAAAGAAGGGACTTGCCCATGACTCGCTCGCCGCGCTCGCGGTGAGGCGCTACGGGCTGGCCTCCAGGGCCCGGCAGACCTGCAGGGCGTTCTCCGACAGCGGCCGCGACAACTACCGCGACATCGCCTGGCGCGAGGCGGTCAGGGGGCTTGACGACTTCATGAAGGAGCGCGCGCTCTGATTCTTCAGAGCCCAAAGCCCGGGGCCTTCAAAGGCCCTGAGCGGCACAAGGCGGCTTCGCCCCGGAAAAGGGCAGGCCGCCTTTTTGCTGCCCGGCCTTTCGAGGGCCCTCCCTCCCTTGTATCATCAGCTCGTAAGGGAAGGACGGGCGTCCTTCACAGGTTGGTTTCGTTTATTTCAGCACAGGGGGGTAAGGATGTCCAAAGCGAGCGTTTTCTTTGCCGACGGGTTTGAGGAGATTGAGGCCCTCACGGCGGTGGACCTGCTGCGCCGGGGAGGCGTGCAGGTGGACATGGTCTCGTTGGGCGAAGGGCTTGAGCGCACGGGCGCGCACGGTGTGAAGGTGCTCTGCGAGCTCTCGCTCGCCCAGGCCCGCTGGGATTCGGCCGACATGCTCGTTCTTCCGGGAGGCTGGCCCGGCGCGGAAAACCTTTGCCGCTCGGAGCCGCTTCGCGCGAAGCTGCTGGAGTTTGCGGCCGATCCCCGGCGCTGGATCGGGGCGATCTGCGCCGCGCCCTACGTGCTCGGGTCCCTCGGGCTGCTGCGGGGGCGCCGCGCGACCTGCTATCCCGGCTTTGAAGAAAAGCTTGGCGGCGCCGTGGCCACCGGCGCCCGGGTGGAGCGCGACGGCCGCATCATCACGGGCCGGGGCCCGGGAGTCGCCACGGAGTTCGCGCTCGCTCTGCTTGAGGCGCTCGAAGGCGCGCAGAAGGCCGGGGAAGTGCGCGACGGTCTCGCGCTTTAGCCCGCAAAGAGCCCTGCGCCCTTTCGCGCGGGGCTTCAGTCCGCCATCGGCCGCAGCTCCGAAGGCCGGTAGTTCTCGAGTTTCGTGCAGACGGAGCGCCCCGGGCCGTCGAGCCAGTCGTAGACCGGCTCGAACAGCGGAGCGCGCGCAATGATGGTCCTGCCGCTTTTCTCGATGAGCCCCGCGCGCTGCCAGCCCGCGAGGATCCGGCTCACGCTCACCCGGGTGAGGTTGACGATCGAGCCGAGCTGCGAGTTGTTCAGCAGCAGCGGCAGCACCGTTCCTTCCTGCCGGATCGGCAGCCCGTAGACGGCCAGCAGCACCTTGAAGAGCACGCGCAGCCGCATCTCGGGCTCCAGCGAGAAATTGGCCGCCATGCCCTCGATGTGCGACTCCTCCTTGGCCGTGATGTCATGCATCAGGGCCCGCCCGAACTCCGGGCTGCGGGCGGCCTCCTCTTCGAGCGTCCCGGGCGGCATCGCCAGCACCACGCTGTCCTGCCAGGCCCGGGTGCGCACGTTCACCCGCTCGTCGACGGCGGCGGAAATGTCGCACATGCTCCGCCCGGGCACGATCAGCGAGAGCGTGGAGGCGCTGCCGCGCACGAGGTTCGGAATCTCGTAGGCGCACAGCCCCCGCAGCAGGAAGAAGCACTTCGGGTGCTCCCCGCCGCTTTTGAGCACGTCGCGCTTTTTCACGTTCAGGAGCACGCCGCGGCGCCGGTAGAGCTGCGCGATGGGCTCGGGAACCGCCGGCGCGACCCAGGGAAGGCTCTGGAAAATCAAACGCATGTCGGCCTCAGGGGAGGTTTCGGGGGTGAGTCCGTGCAAAACTGTAACTCAAGTCCCGGGACCTGTAAATTTTTGTATAAGACGTTACATTATTATCCGGCCTCTCTCCAGATAATTAAACAAGCCGCCGGGAGTAAGTCCGGCGGGGGAACCCGAATTAATTCCAAAGGAGAGAGACCAAATGAAATGCAGGAACGTCATTCTCGCCGCGGCGCTCGCCGCTGCGTTTGCGACCCCCGCGCTGGCTGCTGACCGCACGCTCAGCACCGACATCGTCGTGATCGGCGCGGGCTGCGGCGGAACCGCCGCGGGCGAGGCCGCCATCGAAAAGGGCGCCAAGGTGATCATGCTTGAAAAGCAGGGCATCACGGGCGGTACCTGCAAGTTCTCCGAGGGCATCATGGCCGTCGAGTCCAAGATGCAGCGCGACTGGAACTACGGCCTTACGAAGGACCAGGCCTTCCAGATGATCATGCGCTACGGACACTGGCGCGGCAACGGCCGCGTGGTGCGCACCTTCGTCGAGAAGACGGCGAGCACGATCGACTGGATGCAGTCGAACGGCGTCGAGTTTGAGAAGCTCTTCTCCAACTACCCCGACGGCCTCTACACCTGGCACATCTACAAGGGCCGCGGCGCGGGCTGGCTCGCGAAGTACCAGGACCGCTTCGTGAAGCAGGGCGGGCAGTTGCTGCTCAACACCCCGGCCACCGCCCTGATCCAGGGCAAGGACGGCGTCGTGCGCGGCGTGATCGCCACTGAGAAGGACGGCAGCCGCCTCACCATCAACGCGAAGGCCGTGATCATCGCGACCGGCGGCTTCGGCGCCAACAAGGAAATGATGCAGAAGTACATGCGCTTCCCGGGCGTGGACGGGCTGGCCCAGACCGGCAAGACCGGCGACGGCATCCAGATGGCCTGGAAGGCCGGTGCCGACAAGGACGGCACGGAAGTTCAGGCCTCTTACCGTCCGGGCCCGAAGGGCGTGGGCACCACCAACCAGGTGGCCGCCTCCGCCAAGCAGCCTCACCTCTGGCTCAATCCGCACGGCGACCGCTTCGTCGACGAGACCGTGATGCTCGAGTGGCCCTTCGCCGGCAACGCGCTTGAGAGGAACGGCGGCAAGATGTGGGTCGTGTACGACTCCGACACGCTCAACTACATGAAGACCAAGGGCATCGACCTGGGCGTGGGCGTCATGGTCCCGGTCGCCACCAAGCTCACGAAGTTCGACCAGGAATGGGCCGCTGCCGAGGCGGCGGGCTGGGCCAAGCGCGCCGGCACGCTCGACGAGCTCGCGGCGAAGACCGGCATGGATCCGAAGCTGCTCAAGAAGAACGTCGATGAGTACAACGGCTACGCCGACATCCGCCACGACGGCCTGTTCGCGAAGAACGCGAAGTACCTCCGTCCGGTCCGCAAGGCGCCGTTCTACGCGATCCAGCTCGTGGCGACCTCGCTGGGGACGCTGGGCGGCATCAAGATCGACGACAAGTGGGAAGTGGTCCGTCCCGATGGCAGCGCGATCAAGGGCCTGTATGCGGCCGGCAACGACGCGGGCGGCATGTACGGCGACTCCTACGACCTGCTGATGGCCGGCTCGACGATCGCCTGGGCCGTGAACGGCGGGCGCATCGCGGCTGAAAGCGCTGTGAAGTACATCGGAAAATAAGAAGAAAGAGAAGAATCTCTCCGCTGCTTTTTCCGGCCCCTTTCCGCGCCGCTTCCCCCTTTCTGAGGGAAAGGCGGAGCGGAAGGGGCCGCGGAAAGCTCTGCAGCCCGCCTTCGCCGGCGGGCTTTTTTTAGCTTGAAAAAAGCCCGCTGCCTGCTGGCAGCGGGGCGCGCTCCTTCCAGCCCCGGCTTTCTCCGCCGGGGCGCGTTTTTCCTTTTCAGTCCTCGATTTCGACCTGGCAGGCTGCCATGGCGAGAAGGGCCGTGCGGTGCCGCTCCGGAGTCGAGCCCGCGCAGAGCCCGGAGCGCACCCGGATGCGGGTCTCGGGCGAAAAGGCCCTGATCAGCAGCGCGTTGCTGATCACGCAGATGTCGGTGCACACGCCGGTCACCAGCACTTCCTCGAATCCCGCGAGGGCCTGCGCGAGCTTCACCGAACCGAAGGTGTTCTTCTCAAACACGGGGGCGAGCGCCGCATAGCGCTCGAGCGGCTCACACAGCTTCCAGCCGTCGCTGCCGCGCAGGCAGTGCGGAATGGGCAGCCTGCGGCCCTCCTGGGTCTGCCGGTAGTCCGGGCCGTGCGTGTCCATGGTGAAAAGGACCTCCGCGGGATCATCCGCGAGCGCGTTGCTGTGCAGCAGCGCCTCGATCCGCGGCAGCACCTCCCCGGCCTCCTTCGAGCCGAGCACGCCGGTCACGAAGTCCTTCTGCATGTCGATCACCGCGATCGCTTTTTTCTTCATAAGCGTCTCCTCCGTGCGGGCTGCCGGCAGCGCCTCAGTCGGTGTTGAATGTTTCAATGCAGCGGAAGCGCAGCTTCGCCCCCGCGCCGCGCGTGAGCTTGCCCGCCGCGTCCTTCTCGGGCTGGATCAGGACGCTGTCGAGCGGCTGCATCCCCATTTTGCGGTCCGCGCAGAAGCCGCCGGCCGAATCGCTCAGGCCCTCCTTCACGCGCATCGGGTTGCTCTCCCAGGGCCAGACTTCGGTGCGCTCCCAGATGTTGCCCATGACGTGATGCTGGCTCACCTGCGCTGGGTTTGACAGCGTCGTGCAGGCTGGCAGCGACAGGGCGGCCGCGAGGGCCGCCGGAATCATCCACAAAAGGCGCATGGCGGAATCCTTTTCTTTTTTCAATATCCGTTCAGGTTGAACTGAAGCAGGTTGTCGTAATTAATGCGGTGGCATTCCTGGAGCCTTCTCACGCGCACGATCGACTCCGCGGGCAGCTCGGTGATGACCGCGCCGCAGGTGCGGTCGCCCTTGATGCCGCCCCAGGAGAAGGCGAACTCGTAGGAGGCGCCCGCCTTCGGCGTAAAGCGGAAGCCCGTGCGGCAGATGCCGCACAGATCCTTGGGCATGTCGTCGTCGGGGCCGAGCTTCACCTTCGGGGCGCTGCCGGGAATCCGCTCGTAGGGCAGGGAGTACTGTATTTCGATTTCGCGGCCCGCGGGAACCTTGATCTCGGCCCAGCGGTTTTTGTCAGGGTAGCGCCGGGTGGCGCTGCTCGCGGGCATGCCGAGGGACCGGCCCTGGTAGGGCAGCGAGGCGGGGGCGGACTTGGTCACGCCTTCGAGGTAGTAGAGCACCTGGTTGCGTTCGGGCTCCCAGCTGAAGCAGAAGTCGGCGTCGTCCTGCGTGACCTCCTTCACGGCGATCTGGCCTTCGCCGCCCACCCTCACGAAAGCGGTCTGCCCCTCGGAGGGCTGCACGTAGTGGTTGACCGGCGGCGTTGTGGAGCAGCCCGTTATGAGAGCCGCGGCAGCGGCCGCGGCGCAAAGCTCTCGCAGTGGCAAATCAGACTCCTTTGTTTGGGTTGAAGCGAGCTTCAGGGAAAACTCTGTCCTTGGCATTGTACCCATAAAGGGCCGCCCGGGCGGGGGGCGCGCCGCATCCGCAAAGCCTGTGGGCTCAAATAAAAAAAGGCGCCGGAACTCTCCGGCGCCGCAGGGGTCGGGCCGGGCCCTTGGAGGACCCGGGCGCTGCCGCCTCCCGCTTCAGAGCGCGGGCGAGGCTTCGTAGCCCGCCTCGGTCACGGCCTTGACGAGCGAGTCGGCCTTCACAGTCTCCTCGCAGGTCACGCGGGCGCTGGCGCCCTTGAGGTCCACTGCGGCCTCCTCGACCCCGGGGACGGCCTCAAGCGCCTTCTTGACGCGGGCCTGGCAGTGCTGGCACATCATGCCTTTCACGGAAAGGGTAATAGTCTGAGACATCTTCGAACTCCTTTTGTTGTTGGAAGTTTGTGCAGGGCGCGCGGGGCACTCCCCCGCGGCCGCGGGAGGGCAGGCGGCGGCTTCGCCGCTGCCCTTGAAAAAGCGCAGCCTGAGCGCGTTGGAGACAACGCACACGCTCGACAGGCTCATTGCGGCGGCGGCGAACATGGGGTTGAGCACCAGCCCCCAGTGCGCGAAGACGCCGGCTGCGACCGGAATGCCGAGCGTATTGTAGATAAAGGCCCAGAAAAGGTTCTCGTGGATGTTGCGGATCACGGCTTGGGAGAGCCGCCGCGCGTCGGCGAGCGCCATGAGACGCTTCTGGGCGAGCACGACGTCGGCCGAACCGAGCGCCACGTCGGTTCCGGTGCCGATCGCGATGCCGACATCCGCGGCGGCAAGCGCCGGGGCGTCGTTGATCCCGTCGCCCACCATCGCGATGCGGCGGCCCGAGGCTTTGAGCTCGGCCACGATCGAGGCCTTGTCCGCGGGCAGGAGCCCGGAGCGGACCTCGTCGATCCCGGCCCTCGCGGCGATCGCCCGGGCCGTGAGATCCCGGTCTCCCGTGAGCATCACAAGCCTCAGGCCCTGGGCCTTGAGCGCGCGGACCGCTTCGGCCGCGTCTTCCTTGAGAGGATCCTGCAGCGCGATGAGGCCGAGCAGCGACCCCGCGCGGGTGAACCAGAGCACCGTCTTGCCTTCGCGCGAGAGCCGGTCGTCGAGCGCGCGCGAGGCGGCATCGAGCCTGACGCCCTCCTTTTCCAGAAGTCTCGCGTTTCCGGCAAGCAGAGCCTCGTTCCCGAGCCGTGCCGCAAGCCCTCCGCCCGGAATCTGGCGGAAGTCCTCGAGGCGGACGGTCTCCAGGCCTTCGTCCGCGACCCGCGCGACGATCGGAAGGGCGAGCGGGTGCTCGGAGAGTTTTTCAAGCGACGAGGCCAGCCGCAGCAGCTCCGAGCCCGAGACTCCATCGGAAGGCAGCACGTCGGTGATTTCGGGCGCGCCCTTGGTGAGCGTGCCCGTTTTGTCGAGCAGCATCGTGTCGACCTTGCCTAGCAGCTCGAGCGAGCGGGCGTTCTTGACCAGAATGCCCAGGCGGGCGGCGCGGCCCGTGCCCACCATGATCGCGGTGGGCGTGGCGAGCCCGAGCGAGCAGGGGCAGGCGATCACGAGCACGGAAATCGCCATCATCACGGCGAAGGACACGTCGCCGCGGATCAGGATCCAGGCGGCCAGCGTGAGCAGCGAGATCCCGATCACGACCGGCACGAAGACCGCGGAGACCCGGTCCGCGAGCCGTGCGATCGGCGCCTTGGTGGAGGTTGCCTCTTCGACGAGAGCGATGATGCGCGACAGCGTCGTGTCGCGCCCCGTGCGCGTCACCGCGACCCTGAGATGGCCGGAGCGAAGCTGCGTCGCGCCCGTGATCGCGTCGCCCTGCAGCTTCTCAACAGGCAGCGGCTCGCCGCTGATCGCCGATTCGTCGACCCAGCCCGAGCCTTCGGAGACGATGCCGTCGGCCGGGATGGTCTCCCCTGACTTCACGATGAGCATATCGCCCTTGACGACCTCGTCAATCGAGACCGACACCTCTTTGCCGCCGCGCAGCACCACGGCCTTCGAGGGCCTCAGCTTCGCCAGCGCCGTGACCGCTTCGGTCGCCTTCGACTTGGCCCGCGCCTCCATGTACTTGCCGATCGCGACCAGGGTGGGAACCATCGCGGCCGAGTCGAAGTAGAGGTTGCCGTAGAGGGACAGGACGCGTCCGGTGCTGCCGTCGGCCAGCGCAAAGGCCATCTCGTAGAGGCTGTACAGGCCGTAGAGCCAGGCCGCGGCCGCGCCCTGCGCGACAAGCGTGTCCATGTTGGGGTGCCCGGAAAAAAGCGCTTTGAAGCCGCTCACGAAATAGTGGCGCTGGATGATGAGGACGAGCCCCGAGAGCAGCATGAGCGTCATCGTCACGGGAACCGCGCCCCGCACTCCGGAGAGAAATCCGGGCAGGGCTCCGCGCATGGCGCTCATTGAGAGAGCCATGAGAAGGAGCGACACGGCGGCCGAGGCGACGAGGGCGCGCCAGCGCCTCTTCGCCTCAAGCGCGGCCTCCTGCTCCTGGGAGGTGCGGGCGGCGGGGCCCGCGGCCGCCCCGTCCTTCGGCGAGGCCCCGTAGCCGATCGAGGCGACCTTCTCGCAGACCGCCTGGGCTGAAGTCTTCGCTTCGTCGTACTCGACGGTGAGCGAGTTCGCAAGCAGGTTGACAACGGCGCTTTGAACGCCCGGCATTTTCCCCACCGTGCGCTCGATGGCGGCCTGGCAGGCGGCGCAGCTCATGCCGGTCACCCGGAAATGCTCCTTTTTCACGGTTTAATCCTTGAGTCTTTCCATATGATTTTGGACATTTTATCTATTGCTGTTAAAATAGCAATAATGATTTAAAAGGAATTTACTTACAAAAAGTATACTTATCATGATGGAAAAGCACGGATGCGAATGCTGCGCCGGCCGCTCGCCGGCCGAGCCCGACGGCGTGAAGACCTACTGCCCGGTGGAGACCACCCTGGGTCTGATCGGCGGGAAGTACAAGGCCCTGATCGTCTGGAGGCTCATGGAGGGGCCGCTGCGCTTCTCCCAGCTCTCAAAGATCGTGAAGTGCGCATCGCCGCGGATGCTCACCCGGCAGCTGCGCGAGCTCGAGGCCGACGGCCTTGTCTCGAGGCGGGCCTACGCTGAGGTTCCGGTGCGGGTCGAGTACTCGCTCACCCGCATGGGCGAGAGCATCTATCCGATTCTTGCCGCCATGTACCGCTGGGGAAGCGGCTACCTCGCCGAGCAGGGCAAGAGCGTGGGCTGCGCGATGCGCCCGCCGCAGGATGAGCCGGCCGGTTCCTCCGGGCTCTGAAAGCCCCGGCCGGGACGCACTGATAGAATGAGGGGACGCCTGAGAAGGGGGAGCCGCACCGGGGCAAGACCCGCGGCGCGCACTGCAGCTCCTCCTCTCGGCCTTTTTCCCGAACGCTGCGTAAAGAAGGAGAGAAAAGCAATGAAGCTGGGTGTGATCGGCGCCGGCAACATGGGCCGCGCCATTATCTCTGGCATCCTGTCCTCGGGGCTCGTGAATAAAAACGACATCATCGCCTCGAACGCGACTGAAGCCTCGAGAAACGAGACCGTGAAGCTCGGAATCGCGGTGTCCGGCGACAACGCCGACGTGGCCCGCGCCGAGAACCTGCTCATCGCGGTGAAGCCCGCGAAGCTCGGCCAGGTCATCGGGGAGATTGCCCCGGTGGTGAAGCCCTCGACCCTGGTGATCAGCGTGGCGGCCGGCACGCCGATGGCCGCGCTCGAGGAGCTTTTCGGACGGCAGGTTCAGATCGTGCGCGCGATGCCCAACACGCCCGCCCTGGTGCGCGAGGGCATGACGGCGCTTTGTGCGAATTCGCTCGTTTCGGAAGAATCGTTTGCCTGGGTGCAGGCTCTCTTTGCGACCTGCGGCCGCGTGGAGGTCGTCCCTGAGTCCCTGATGGACGCCGTGGGGACGGTGAGCGGGGCCTCGCCCGCCTGGGTCTATATGCTGATCGAGGCGATGGCCGACGGGGCGGTGCGCGACGGGATGCCCCGCGCGCAGGCCTACAAGTTTGCCGCTCAGTCGGTCCTGGGGGCTGCGAAAATGGTGCTCGAGACGGGGCTGCATCCGGGCGCCCTCAAAGACCAGGTGACCAGCCCCGCGGGAACCACCATCGAGGCCGTGAGGGTGCTCGAGCAGCGCGGGTTCCGCGGCGCGGTGATCGAGGCGATGGGGGCCTGCACCGAAAAAAGCCGCCGCATGGCCGCGGCGGCCTCCGCGGCGGGCTGCCAGAAAAAAGCGGGCGCCCAGGAGGATTCGGGCCGGCTCTCGAGCCTGCTGAAGGCTCTCAAGGGCTGAAAGCCCGCGCGTTCTCCCCCGCCGGGCCCGGGCCCGGCGGGGGAGAGCTCTTTCCTTTAAGGGGGGCGGGGCGCTTCTTCTCAGGAAGAGCTTCCCTGCTCCCCTTCGCTTTCACTTTCAAAAAGAGCCCCGCCGGCCGTGAGTTCCGTGAGCTCGTGCTTCAGGGGGGCGACGGCGCTTTGGGGCAGCCGCAGCACGTATTCGGCGTCCATGCCGAAGTTCTGGCTCACCACCGTGGCGCGGTAGCCGGGCAGCAGTCTCAGAAACTGCGTGACGAAGCGGTGCTCGATCGTGACGGAGAGCCTGGCCGCGATAAGCCGCTCGGCCGTGGGCAGGGTGGCGAGGGCCTCCTTCAGAGCGCCCTGGTAGGCCCGCACGAGGCCGCCCGTGCCAAGCAGAATCCCCCCGAAGTACCGGGTGACGACGGCGCTGATTTCTCCCGTGCCGCAGTGCAGCAGCACCGTGAGCATCGGGCGGCCCGCGGTGCCGTGAGGCTCGCCGTCGTCGCTTGCGCCCACCTGCGCCGTGCTGCCCGGGGAGCCGGCGCAGTAGGCCCAGCAGTTGTGCCGCGCGTCGGAAAATTCCCGCCGAACCGACTCGATGAAGGCCTTCGCCTCCCCGGGCCCCGCGGTATGGCCGATGCTGCAGATGAAGCGGCTGCGCTTCACGGTGATTTCGGCGCGGTGGACCTCGCCCGGCCCGAGGTCGGGCACAGGGTAGAGAGCTGCGGCGTCCTCAGGCCCGGCCATCACCGGCGGCCGGCCCGGCAGCGGTCGATGTAGTACCCGCAGGCCGAGATCATCATGAGCGCGTAGGCCATGAGCTCCATGCTCTCTTCGGAAAGCCGCTTGGCGACGTAGCGCCAGTGCTGGTCTTCAATGAAGAAGCGCCACATGAACTTGTCCGAGCCGTAGAGGCGGGAGTAGACGAGCAGCATCCCGAGCCCGGCCAGCATGGTGATGAAGGCGCGCGAGCGGACGAACTGCGCAAGTCCCTCGAGCGTCTCGTCGAGCCCGCGCTTCCAGACGACGTAGAAAAGGCACACGAGGAAGGCCGCGACCGCGTAGACCCAGGCGCCGTGCACGATGAGGTCGAAGTACGCGTCCTGCTCGCGGATGAAGAGCACGGTCATGAAGCCCGCCATCAGCAGGACCCCGCCCCGCTCCTGAGGCAGCTTCCAGGCCGTGAGGTAGAAGAACACCATGGTCGCGCCGAGCACGACGTCCTGCACCCACTCGATCGCGGTTTCGGACTGCACGCCGTAGTGGGACTGCCACACGCAGGTGGCGATCAGCAGCAGGTAGACGAGAGCGCAGCCCAAAAAGGCGAGCGCGCCGTAGAGTATGGTTTTTAAATTTTCCCTGCAGCGGTTTTGGTTTGTCATGATGTTTTTTCCCCAGGGGGCCCCGCGGTTCCGGCTGATGGAAAAAGGGGCGAAGCCGCCATTATCCCATTTAAACGGCGGACGAAATCTTCATCCCGCGTTTTCGGTATTTTGGGGCAGAAGGCGGATTTTTTCAGCGTTTCCGCCTGCCGCTCAGGCAGCAGCGCGGGGCGCTGCGGGTAAGCTTAAAACAAAAAACGTCTTGAGATTAAAACAATGATGCAGCCTTTAGGACCCGCGGCCCCCGTGGCCTGCGGAGCCGGGCCGCGCATCCAAGGGAGTCTCGCTCATGGAAAGCTTCATACAGACCTTAAGCAATCTGGTGTGGTCGCCGGCCCTCGTGGCGCTGTGCCTCGGGGGCGGGCTCTGGTTTTCGTTACGGGGCCGCTTTCTGCAGGTGCGGCTCATAGGCGAGATGCTGCGGCTGCTTTTCCAGCCCAAGGCGGGCTCTACCGGCATCTCCAGCTTCCAGGCCCTTACGATGACCCTGGCCGGCCGGGTCGGAACGGGCAACATCGCGGGCGTGGCCACCGCCATCTGCTTTGGCGGGCCGGGAGCCCTTTTCTGGATGTGGGCGGTGGCTTTCCTCGGAGCTTCCTCGGCCTTCGTCGAGTCAACGCTCGGGCAGGTCTACAAGGTGAACATCGGCGGGGAGTTCCGCGGCGGCCCGGCCTTCTATATTGAGAAGGGGCTTCACAGCCGGGCCTTCGGCACGGTCTTCGCGATCGTCACGATTCTCGCGGCGGGCTTTCTCTGCCCGGGCGTGCAGAGCAACTCGATCACGAGCGCCTTCAACAACGCCTTCGGGCTGAACGTCTACGTCTCCACCGTGGTCGTGATCTCGCTGCTTTGCTTCATCATTTTCGGCGGCCTCACGCGCATCGCGAATTTCTCGGTCATCGTGGTGCCCTTCATGGCGCAGATCTACATCGTGGCCGCCCTGATCATCGTGGGCGTGAACATTGAGAAGCTGCCGGGCGTGCTCGAGCTGATCTTCTCCTCGGCCTTCGGCGCAGACGCGATGTTCGGCGCGATGCTGGGCAGCGCCGTGAGCTGGGGCGTCAAGCGCGGCATCTACTCCAACGAGGCCGGCCAGGGCACGGGCCCGCACGCCTCCTCGGCCGCCGCCGTCTCGCACCCGGCCAAGCAGGGGCTCGTCCAGGCCTTCTCCGTCTACATCGACACGCTCTTCGTGTGCTCGGCCACCGGCTTCATGGTGCTGCTCACCGGCTACTACAACGTGGTCGCGCCCGACGGCCGCCCGATCCTCACGCAGCTCGCCGGCGTCGAGGCCGGCCCGGGCTACACCCAGGCCGCCGTGGAGTCGCTCATGCCCGGCTGGGGCTCGCCCTTTGTTGCGTTCGCGCTCTTTTTCTTCGCCTTCACGACGATCCTCGCCTATTACTATCAGGCCGAGACGAACGTCGTTTACCTCACCCGCGGGACGCGGCGCGCCTGGCCCATCTTCCTGCTGCGCATTGTGTTTCTGATCGGCACGGCCTACAGCGCGATCAAGAGCGCGGGGCTGGCTTGGGCGATGGGCGACATCGGCATCGGGCTCATGGCCTGGGTGAACTTCGTGGCGATCCTGCTGCTGCAGGGGCCGGCCTTCAAGTGCCTCAGGGACTACGAGGCGCAGAGAAAGCTCGGGCTCGATCCCGCCTTCGATCCCTCGAAGCTCGGGATCACGGACGCCGAGTACTGGACGCAGCACCAGCGCGAGGTGAACGAGCTGCTGGAAAAATCCGCCGGCGTCGACAACCGCGTGCTCTCCGAGGAGCAGGAAAAGCGCGACCTCGCGGAGGCAAAGAAGGGCCGCAGGACGGGGCTTTTCGGCTCGCGCCGCGACGACGAATAAAGCCGGCCTGTCCTTCCTCAGGACAGGACTCAGGGCTTCGGGGACGACCTTCGCCCCGAGGCCCTTTTTTTCAGGCGGGCCTTCTGCGGCTTTCAGTGCTCAGTAGGAGACCTGCGCGGCGATCCCCAGAGCCCGCACCCGGTCCGCGATCGCATCGAGCGACTCCGCGGGCGCCTTCCTCAGGTCGTGGTCCGGCGTCTCGCGCGCGATGGTGTAAATCGTGACCAGCTTTGGCCGGATCTCTCCGATCGCCTTCAGCCAGGGGCCCACGTAGCGCTCGGTCGTGTTGTCGACGCTGCGGCCTTCGAAGCTGCCCCGCAGGAACATCGACTGGATGATGCCGCGCGGCCCGAAGGCCTTCATCCGCTCGAGGATCTCCTCAATCCGGTAGGGGCCGTTGGGCCGGTCGACCAGAGCGATGTAGTCGGGATCCACGGTGTCGAGCTTGAGCAGGGCGTTGTCGACCTTGAGCAGGGACTCGAAGATCTCGGGCTTCGTGATCCTCGTCGCATTGGTGAGGACCGACACCTTCGTGGCGGGGCAGTACCTGGCGCGCAGGGCCAGCGTGTCGTCCACGATGCCGGGGAAGTCGGGATGCCCGGTGGGCTCGCCGTTGCCCGAGAATGTCATGGTGTCGGGCATCTTTCCGGCCTTGCGCATCTCCAGCAGCGTCTCCTCCAGGCGCCGGGCGATGAGCCCGCGCGAGGGCATTTTGGACTTCGGGCGGAAGTCGGCGTTGAAGCCGCATTCGCAGTAGATGCAGTCAAACGAACAGATCTTCCCGTCGGGCGGGCACACGTTGATGCCCAGCGACAGGCCGAGCCTGCGGCTGTGCACGGGGCCGAAGATGGGGGAGGGATAAATGATGGTGGCCATGGGATCCTCTTTTTTTGCCGGTATTTTAATCGAGGCCCTGCCGCAGCGTGCTTCATAACCGGCCCGGCAGACGGTAAAATACGCTGTTTTGGACGCCTGTCTGTCCGGACCGCCCGGATCTTCGTGCAGGCCGATATTTTCTCAGGCTCGTCATGGCGAAACTGCAGTTTGGAACAACCTGGTGGGGCAGGAAATGGCTGGAGGCCCTGCAGCAGGGCCAGTCCGATCCCGGGCGCGAAAGCCGCGGGCGCAGCTACTTCACCCGCGGCCGCGTGCTGGGGCTTGAGATCGAAAATGAAACGGGCAGGCTGCTCGCCCGGGTGCAGGGAACCGCCGCGCGCCCTTACCGGGTCACCCTCCGGCTGCCCCGCATCGACCCTGAGAAGGCCCGCCGGCTTGCCTCGGCTCTCGCCGCGCACCCGCAGACGCTGGCGCTGCTGCTCGAGCACCAGCTCGAGCCCGGGTTCGACGAGCTCGCCCGCAGCTTTGGAGTGAACCTTTTCCCCGCCTCGGCGGAAGACTTCGCCCCCGTGTGCACGTGCCCCGACGAGCCCGGATGCTGCAAGCACGTCTGGGCCGTGTTCTATGCGCTTGTGCGCCGCATCGACACCGATCCCTTCGAGCTTTTCCGGCTCGGGGGCGTTGATTTCGGCGAAACCCTGCGGGGGCTCGGCGTGGACCTTGAGGCGCAGTCCCGGACGGGGATCCTCACGATCGATTCGTTCCTTTTCTGGAAGCTGCCCGCGGCGGAAGCCGGGGCCGCGGCCGGCTCAGAGCCTCCGAAGGGGTTCGAGGCGGTGCCTCTTTACCGGCTCCAGCCGATGGAAAAGGCGCTGCTGTCGCTGCTGCCCGAGAAGTTCGCGCTGCTGCCCGGCGGCAGGCCCTGGCTCGCGCGCGTCTGGAACCGCCTGAAAAAGAATGCCGCCCGATGCTGGACGCAGCGCTCCCAGGAGGCGAAAAGCGACGTCTGGCGCTTCATCGACCGCGGACCGCTCGGCTCCTACGGGCCCGTGGTGCCGCGGATCGGCCTTTTCGACGACACCCTCGACTTCATCCGCCCGCACCCCTCGGGCGCCCAGCCGCGTGCCCTTTCGGAGCGCCGCCCCGCGGGCTGGCTGCTCGGGGCGCTCCTCGAGCTCGGGCGCGCCGAGGCCCAGGCCCATTCCGCAGGCCTCGCGTTTTGGGAGCAGCTGGTCACCATCGCGCTCGCCCTCATGAAAAACGGGGCGGTCGCGCCCGTGCTGGTGCGCCATCAGGGGGCCCGCCAGGCCGCCTGCACGCTCGCCTGGGAGCCGGCGCTTGCCTCCTCGCTCGTGCGCGAGATTGTCGCTTCCGGCGCCCGCGCCATGGACTCGAGCGGCGTGAAGCCGCTCGAACTCCCCCCCGAAAGGACAGGAACGCCCGAGGGGCGTTTCCTCACCGTGCTCACGGTGCTGATTACCGCTTTTTCGCACTACTTTCAGGAAAATGCAGGCCGCGAGCGGATGAAGCTCGTGCCCGGGCTGTTCCTTGACCGCTACCGCTGCCTTGAGGAGGGAGCCTGCGACTCGGAAATCCAGGCCCTCGAAAGGTACCTGCGGCCGCTGGTCTTCTATCAGAGCTCCACGCGCTGGAAGCCCGTGGTGACGCTGCGGCGTACAAAAGGCGAGGACCTGTCGGCCAACCTCGGCATCGTGCCGGCGGCGGCCGCCCGCGAAATCCGGCCGGTGCTGCTGAGAGACCTGCTGTCCTCGCCCGATTATGCGGCCGACCGCTACTCGGTCCTCTCCGACTTCCAGATTCTCGCCAAGGCTTACCCGCCGCTGTCGCGGGTGATCGAGACCGGGGGGCTCGCCGTGCGGGTGCCCCAGTCCGACCTGAAGGGCTTTCTCTTCGACTCGAAGCCGGCGCTCGAGCTGCTGGGCGCGCGGGTGCTGCTTCCCAGGAGCCTCAGAAAGCTCCTGCGCCCCTCGCTTGTCGCCCGGATCTCGGGCTCCGCAGGCGGATCGGCCCGCTCCTTTTTCACCAAGGAGATGCTCTCGGAGTTCTCCTGGAAGGTCGCCGTGGGCGGCCACGAGCTCACCGAGGAGCAGTTCCGGCAGCTCGCCCGGCACAGCGGCGAGATCGCGCGCCTGGGCGAGGACTACGTGTGGCTCGACCCCGAGGACATCGATCGGATTGAAAAGAAGCTGTCCTCCCGGCGCGCCCCGGGCTACGCCGAGCGGCTGCGGGCGGTGCTCACCGGAAAGCTCGACGGCGCGCGGGTTGTGGCCTCCTCGGACATCCTGGCGGAGCTGCGGCGCATGAACCGGAGCATCGAAGTGCGGCTGCCTGAGTCAGTCCACGCGACGCTGCGCCCCTACCAGATGCGGGGCTTCTGCTGGCTCGTGAAAAACCTGAAGCTCGGCCTCGGCTCGCTCATCGCCGACGACATGGGGCTGGGCAAGACCCTGCAGGTGATCGCCGCGATTGCGTGGCTCAAGGACGAGGGAGGCCTCGAGCGCGGCCGGGTGCTCGCCGCGGTGCCCGCCTCGCTGCTCGTCAACTGGGTGCGCGAGATCAGGCGCTTTGCGCCGTCGCTGAGCTGCGCCATATACCACGGCCAGGACCGCCGCCTGCCCGGGCAGGAGCAGATGCCCGACGTCCTGCTCACCACTTACGGCACGCTCAGGCGCGACTTCGACGCGCTCTCGAAGCGCCGCTGGAGGCTGCTCGTCCTCGACGAGGCGCAGGCCGTGAAGAACACTGGAACCGAGGCCTACGGCGCGGCCTCCGCCTTTCCGGCCTCTCAGGTCATCGCCATGACCGGCACCCCGGTTGAAAACCGCCTCATGGAGTACTGGTCGATCTTCTCCATCGTGCAGCCGGGCTTTCTGGGCAGCACCTCCGAATTCAGGACGAATTTCGTGAACCCGATCGAGGGCGAGCACGACCCGGAAGTCTCGGAGGCTTTCCGCAGGCTCGTCGCCCCGCTGATGCTGCGGCGCGTGAAGACCGACCGCAGCGTGATCGAGGACCTGCCCGAGCGGCTGGTGCAGGATGTGCCGGTGAGGCTGCTGCCCGCTCAGGCGGCTCTTTACGAGCGCGCGCTTCAGGAGGCGCTGCCTGCGATCAGCGAGGCGGAGAAGGGCGGAGCGAAGGATCGCGTCCGCCGCAAGGCGCTTGTGCTCAGGCTGATCACCGAGCTCAAGCAGATCTGCAACTCGCCGTCCCAGTATCTGAAGACCCGGGAGCCGGAGCCCGACAGCGCGAAGGCGCAGGCCCTGCTCGAAATCCTGGCCGAATGCCGCTCGAACCGCCGCAAGGCGCTTGTTTTCACCCAGTACCGGGAGATGGGCGAGCGGCTCCAGGACTGGATTGAGAAGCGCTTCGGGCGCCGCCCTCAGTTTCTGAACGGCAGCGTCGCGGTCTCGCAGCGCGCGGCCATGGTCGATGATTTCCAGAACAATCCCGACTCGGACATTCTGCTGGTTTCGCTCAAGGCCGGAGGCACCGGCCTCAACCTCACCTCGGCTTCGGTCGTGGTCCACTATGACCTCTGGTGGAATCCTGCGGTTGAAAACCAGGCGAGCGACCGCGCCTGGCGGATAGGCCAGCAGCGCGACGTGCTCATCCTGCGCTTCGTCACCGAGGGAACCTTCGAGGAGCGGATCAACGAGATGCTCACGGAGAAGCGCCGCCTCGCCGATCTTGCGGTGGGCGAGGGCGAGCGCTGGATCGGGGATCTCTCCTCCTCGCAGATTGAGGAGCTCTTCGGGCTCGGGCGGGAAGGCGGCTGAGGCGCGCGAATCTGCATTTGGAAAGGAACAAAAGAAAATGAAGACTGCGGCTGCCGCGCTCATCGCTGCGGCGGGTGTTTTCGCCTCTCAGGGGGCCGCTGCCGCCTCCCAGGCGGCCTCGGCTCTCGGCGCCTGCCTTTACCGCAGCGCAACCCCCGCGCAGAAGGACGTGCTCATCCAGTGGGCGTATGTGACGATCGGAGGCTCCGCGGCGGCAAAGCGCATTCAGCCGATTCCCGAGGCTGCCGCGCGGCAGGTGACGCAGCGCACGAAGTCGGCGCTTGCCGCGCTGCTGCTTCGCTCCTGTCCGGGGGAGACCGCGGCGGCCTTCGCCTCCGATCCCCGCAATGCCGCGGCCGACGCGATGGAGGAGCTCGTCTCGCTCATGATGCGCGAGAAGGTCCGCTCGAAAATGAGCGAGCTGCTGAGCCGTCCGGGCCGGGGCCGCGCTCTGCTGCCCTAGCGGCCGGCCCCGCGCCTTCCGCGCTGCAGAAAAATAAATCCCCGGCCGCTACCGCGGCTCGGGGATTCGCGCTCCGGCAGGCCTCGGCGGCCTGCGGGCTCAATTACTTGCGGGCCTTCGCGCGGCTGCGGCAGCCCCTTTTCTTCGGTTCGTTCACGGCAGCCTTGAAGGCCGCGCCCGGAACGAATTTCGGCACTTTCGTGGCGGGAATCTTGATCTCGGCGCCGGTGCTCGGATTGCGGCCGGTGCGGGCGGGGCGCTCCTGAAGCTTGAACGTTCCAAAGCCCACGAGCGTGAGCTTGTCGCCTGACTTCACCGTCTCTTTCACGGCCGTGAGAACGGTTTCCAGAATGCGGGCGGCCTGAGCTTTCGGCAGATTTTCAGCCGCAGCGACGCGATCCACGAGTTCCTGACGATTCATAAGAAGAGCCTCCTAAAATCCAAAAATCAACAGCGATAAATTGGAAAGACAATTTGAAGCCCGGGCCGTGATCCTGGCGGTTCGGCCGCGAAAGTCTGCCGCTTTTCCCATTGGCCCGCCGCGCGAAAAGGGCGGCTGAGGGCTGGTGCCAGGCGGTCCGCACCCTGTGTCCATCAGGTGTCCGTCTGATGTTAGCTGAAAAATTTTTCCTGAAAAAGAGCGGCTTACCCCGGAGCAGGTCGCTGAAAGCCTAAAAAATGAGTAAACAATGCCCTGAGTCAATGTTTATCGGGGTTTTATAGGACTTTTCCGCGGGAAAAGCCCGCACAGCGGGCGCCTTCAGCGGTTTTCGAAAGAGCCGGGCCGGTTTTTCCCGCGCGAGCGCGCAAGCGTCGAGGCGATGAGTTCGGCGTTGCCGCCCGAGCGGCGCAGCAGCTCCTGCGCCTGCGCTTTTTCCTCCGGGCTTGCCACGGCCTCGATCTCCTCGAGCGCGCCGCGCCCGAGGGCGCCCCCCGAGAGCTCGCCCGCCCGGCGGGCGAGGGCGAGAGCCCCGGGGAGGTCGCGCGGCGCGCCGTCCCCGTGGCGCAGGCACGAGCCGAGAAAAAGCATCGCCCCGGCGTGCCCCGAGGCCGCGGCCGCCCGCGCCCACTCCAGGGCGCGCGAGGGATCGGCCTCGCAGCCGCGCCCGACCGAGTAAAGCAGCGCGAGCCGGTACTGCGCTTCGGCAAGCCCCTCGGCGGCCGCGCGGCTGATCCATTTGAAAGTCTCCGCGGCGCTCTCCTCCGGGCGGACTTTCAGCCCAAGCCCCTCGCCATAGAGCAGCCCCAGCTCCAGCGCGGCCTGGGGGTGACCCTGGCTCGCCGCCCGCCTGAGCCAGAGCGTCGCCTGGACGGGGTCGGGGCGGCAGCCCCGGCCCTGCCGGTAGCAGCGCCCGACGTGCAGCTGCGCGAGCAGGTGCCCCTGCGCGCCGGCGAGCCGAAACCAGCTGAGGGCTTCGCGCTCGTTCTTCTCGGTCCCGAAGCCGTTTTCAAGCGCGATGCCAAGGTGGTACTGGGCCGCGGCGTTGCCTGAGACGGCGGCGGCCCGAAAAAGCGCGACGGCCCTCTCCGGGTCGGGCCTGACGCCCTGGCCGCGGGCGTAGAGCAGCCCCAGCAGGGCCTCGCTTGCGGCGTGTTCGCGCGCGCTCGCCTTGCGAAGCCACTTCGCAGCCTCCCGGTTCTGGATTGAAAGGGGGCGCCCCGAGACGAGCAGCCGCGCGAGCTCGTACTGCGCCTGGGGGTCGCCCGTGGCGGCAGCGCGCGAGTAGGCCTCCATGTCGGACTCCGTCGCCCTTCTCGCCCGGGGCCTGCCCTGAAGAAGGTCGAGAACGGTGCCGGCCGCTCTCCCCGCCTCATCTCCGCCCGGGGCGGGAAAGAGGCTCTGGCCGATTTCGCGCGCGCTTTTCGCCATGGCGGTCAGGACGCGGGCAGCAGCCCCGCGATCTCCCAGAAGGTCTTTGCGATGTAAAAAAGCGCCGTCCAGGCCCCGAGCCAGAGAAGCCCCAGCGTGATCGCCCGCGACATGGGCATGCGGCGGAACTTCGGGACCTCGCGCACGGTGCGGGAGATCTCAAGGGCGTGGCGCAGGCCGCAGCAGGCGGCCCAGCTGGCGAGCAGCCCGAGGTCGACGGTGAGAAGCAGCAGCTCCCAGCCCGGGCGGACCGCAGCGAGCGGCTGAACGATGGCCGCGAGCGTGAGCAGCGCGAGCGACCCGCGCGACCACAGGTGCGCCGTGACCGCTCCGTCCCTGTCCCCGATGTGCCTCAGGTCCGTTTCGTGCAGAAGCGTTCCGAAAACAGGGGTGAATATGACGGAGAGAAGAAGAGCCGCCCACGGATTCCAGATGTCGTTTTCGTGGGATTCGGGCGAGGGCGAGGCGCGGCTCATGTCAAGGTCTCCGTAGTGAAGCGTTGCGCGGGCATTCTAGCCGATTGCAGGGGCTACCTCAGCGAGAGCCTGAAGGAGGCGCCCAGTTTTTCAAGCGCAGCCTCGATTGCTTCCATGCTCGCAAGATCGCGGTCCAGGTCGACCAGGCGCTGCGCCTGCGTCTGAGAAACGCCCAGCATCTTGGCGAGCTCCGAGAGCCTCCAGCGGTTCTCGAGCATGTAGTTCCAAAGCAGAATCTTCGCCTGAATGCGCACCGGCAGCGTGAGCCTGTCGTCGCAGCGGCCCTTGGTCGGGGTCGGAATCAGCCTGTGCTTCTTTCGATAGAAGTTGTGCATCGCAACCGGCAGCGCGGCTTTCGCAAAAGCCTTGGCGTCCTGCCGGGAGGGCTGCACGATGAAAAACTCGGGAATGTCGGGGCAGGAGACCTCGACGCTGCCGTTGGGCAGGTCGTGATAGTTGATCCGATAGGGCATGTCGTTGCGGCGCAGCAGGGCTGCTTCTTTAGACTGGAGAAGAGGCTCTTCCAAGGTGTTTTATTAAGCATACCGTGCTTAATTTTTCTCTGCAATCCAGAGATGGCCTGCCCGGCTTCCGGCGTGAGGGGCGGACTTTGGGGCGGAACGGCCCGGGGGCTTCCTCCGGGTCCGGGCGGCCTGACGCTCGGGCCTCAGGCTCAAGCCTCCGCAGCGCCGGATTTATACTGTAGGCGGCCGCTTCGCCAGCCGGATTCTTCTCCTTTGGGCGGCGCGGCGCCCGCCGCTGAACTGCGGCGGATGCTTTTATTATTCATACGTTGTATAAAAAACGGCCCATGACAGACGATTACGCCCCGCGCCCCGAAGACATCAAGGACGCCTACCGCCGCTTTGAGATTCTCAGCGACGGAGTCTCTCCCGAATCCGAGGCTTCCGACCAGCGGGTGAGCCGCTACTGGGACGGCCGCGCGGCCGGCTTCGGCGAGGTGCGCTGCAAGGAGCTTCAAAGCGCGCGGCGCGGCCTCTGGCTCTCTGAGATCCGGCCGCTGCTGCCTTCCTCGAAGGGGCCGCTCAGGATTCTCGACATCGGCACCGGCACGGGCTTCTTCGCCATCCTCATGGCCCAGCTCGGCCACGAGGCGGTTGGCGTAGACCTGTCGCCTCAGATGATCGCCCAGGCCCGTAAAATCGCCCGCAGCTGCGGAGTGAAGCCCGAGTTCAGGCTCATGAATGCGCTGGAGCTTGATTTTCCGGACGAGTCCTTCGACGTCGTTCTCACGCGCAACCTCACCTGGACGCTGCCCGATGTCCGGGCGGCCTACAAAGAGTGGATCCGCGTGCTGCGCCACGGCGGGGTCTTCGTTAATTTCGATGCGGACTACGGCTACGTCTCCTTTACGGATCTCACCCGCCGCCTAAGGCAGGAGGGCGGGAAAAACGCCCACGAGGGCATCGGCGAGGAAGTGCTCGACGAGTGCGACACGATCAAGCGCGATCTCTCGATCAGCTGGGTGCCGCGCCCTGTGTGGGACGAATCGGTGCTGCGCGAACTGGGCTGCGTCTGCGTGGAGTCCGACACCGGACTTTCCTCAAGGATCTACCGCGAGCAGGATGACTCCTGGAATCCGGTCGCGATGTTCCGCCTTTCCTGCCGCAGGCCCTGAAAGGGCGCCGGCCCCGTGCGCCTGAAGGCCCTGCCGCTCCCCCGGCGGGGGCTGCGGGCGGCTTCGTTGCCGCCGCTTCCTTCCTGCTAGCATTAGCGTAGGCCGGTTTAATATTGGCAGGACAAAAGAAATTTCTATTGGGGGAGTCCGGGGCTATGTCAGAGGAAGCGCTCCTGCAGCAGTACTTCAGTGATCTTCAGACCGAAGTGAGGCATATCGCCGCCCAGATGGGACTCAATCCCACTTTTGCACAGGTCGAGAGCGCCTTCACTGAACAGGCGGCGGGGCTGATGACCGAGATGGGCCTGATCGCCTCCCGGCCGGAAGTGAGCACGGTCGAAGGGCTGTTTGGAAATTCGAAGCTTCGCATCACCGCCTGCGCGCTCTCCGATGACCGAGACAGGCTCGACCTTTTTGTCTCTCTCTACGAGTCTTCGGACCGGATTTTCGAGCTGAGCCTTGAAGAGGCGAAGAAGGCGGCCGGGCAGGCCCTGCAGTTCCTGAAGCACTGCGCCGACGGATCGCTCTCGAAAAAAATGCCGGAAAGCGGCGTGGCGGCCTCGCTCGTGTCGCTGATCGAGTTCAACTGGAAGAGCCTGGATCAGGTGAAGCTCTGGGTGCTCACGAACGGCCTGGCCGGCAGCACCCGCTTCAAGCCCCAGGAGATCGAGGGCAGGCTGGTCGGGCTTGAAATCATCGATCTGCGGCGGCTCTCGCGAATGGCGCTCGAGGGCGAAAAAGGCGAGAGCGTCAACATTGACTTCTCGCAGCGCTGCGGGGAGCCGCTGCCGTGCGTCTTTTACTCCGATGAGACGCTGCCTTACGACACGGCGCTCTGCCTATTCCCGGGCGAAATCCTGCGCTCGCTCTACGAGAACTATGACGCGAGGCTTCTCGAGGCGAACGTGCGCTCCTACCTGTCTCTCCAGTCCAAGGTGAACCGCGGGATGTACGCCACGCTGCGCGAGCATCCCGAGAACTTCCTCGCCTTCAACAACGGCATCGTCGTGGTGGCCGAGAAGCTGCAGATCGCACGGACTTCGAGCGGCACGACCGGCATCAAGGTCCTCGCAGGCATGAAGATCGTGAACGGGGGCCAGACGACGGCCACGCTCTTTTTCGCCCGCCGCCGCGACCGCGGCATCGACCTCTCGAAGATCCGCATCCCCGCCAAAATCCTCATCCCCAAGTCCGCCGACGCGCTGGCGGGCGAATCGTTCGTGACCGATGTATCGCGTTTTGCGAACACGCAGAACAACGTCCGCGCCTCGGACCTTTCCTCTTCCTCGCCTTTCCATGTCGGGCTTGAGCACATCGCGCGCACGACCTGGTGCCCTGACGGGGCGACCCAGTGGTTCTACGAGAGGGCCACGGGGTCCTACCGCACGATGCTCGCCAAGGAGAGCTCGCCGGCGGCCCGGCGCCGCATGAAGGCGGCTGTGCCGCCGTCGAACCGGATTACGAAGCTCGATCTGGCCAAGTACATGAACGCCTGGCTCGGACACCCGGACCTGGTCTGCCAGTCGCCGCAGAAGAATTTCGCGCTCTTCATGAAAGGGCTGGAAGAGCAGACCGACATTGAGAACCTGCAGATCACCGCCGGCACCTGGAAGGACATTGTGTCGGTCGCGATTTTTTATCGGAGCAGCTACAGGCTCGCCAAAAGCGCCTATCCGGGCGAGGCCGCCGTGATTGCCGCCTACTCGGTCGCGGTCGCGGCCGGAAAGCTCGGCCGCAGGCTCAGGCTCCGCTCCATCTGGGAGGCCCAGGGGCTTTCCGAACAGCTCAAGGCCCAGATTGCGGGCTGGCAGAAGGAGATCAACGGCATCCTCAGGCTCTCGGCGCTTGGCAAGCCCCTGTCCGAATGGGCGCGGGATCCGGACTGCTGGCGCTTTGTGAAGGAGTCCGTTGAGGGACAGCCCGCCCAAGGGATTCCGGAGATGTCGCCGGAGGCGGCGCAGGAGCCCGCGGCCGGGCCCGCTCCAAAGCCCGAAGCGGAGCCGGTTCCCAGTGCGGCCCCGGCGCAGCCCGAAGGCTGAGGGCGCCTGCAGATGAAGTGGCTGGAACGTCTGAAGCGGCTTTTTGGAGGCGCGGCGGCCCGCAGCCGGGCCAGTGCGCCTCGAGGCGCCCAGGCCCTGCCCCGGGTGGAGCCCCGGAGCGCCCCTGCGGCAGCGGATCCGAGCGGGCCCGGGCCTTCGGCCAAGCGAAGCTCGTCCGACAGTCTTTTGAACTTCGACCGCACGCCGCCCGGCGTGCGCCGCCGCCCCCGCGTGTTTGAGACCGACCCGATGCCCTGGGTGAGCGAGCAGCCCTCGCGGATCGAATCCGAGCCGGTGCCCGGCCAGCCCTGGGAGGTCGACTCCTCAAACAATGTGGTGATCTGCTCGGACGACGCCCTGCGCAGGCAGGAGCGGTCCGTGCAGGATAAGTTCAGCGCTTTCCGCGGGAAAATGACGGTTTTCGAGCCGCTCACGGACGAGGAAATGTCCTGGGAGACGGACGACGACGCCGAAGATGCGGAGCCGCGGAAGAAAAAAAAGCCAAGCCAGCTCTCTTTTGACTTTGGCGAACAGAGCCGTTCCGGCGCCTGAGCCCCGGAGACCCTCAGCAGCATGGCCGCAGACAAAGAGCTCTGGCATTTCTCCGGCGATTTCAGCGCCGAGGCTCTCCGCACGCTTGCGCCGGCCGCCCGCGGGACGGGCTTCCTCGTTCTTGCCTGCGGCGGGGACGGAACGCTGCGGCTTTTGCTGGAGGCCTCGCTTTGCGACCCGGAGCGCTTTCCGGACTTCGCGGACTGGGCCTCAGGCCTGTGGTCGGCGGAAAAAGGGGCGGCCTTCCCCCGTGTTGTCGCAGCCCGGCGCGATGCGCATTTTCTTCGCAGCCTCGCCGGCTGGGCGCGCTCGCAGGGAAAGCTCCCCGAGTCGCTTTATGTCGACATCAGGCCTGACGGTGCAGCAGTCCGCGACGATGAGGCCTCCGGGGAGCTCGCCCGGCTTCTGGGCGCCCGCGGCCTCAGGTATGAGCAGCCCGGACCGGGCGGTTTCGAGCGTGCGGCAGGCCTTTTCTGGGAGCGCCTGAAAAAAGAGGAGGGCGCGGGAGAGCTCTTTCAAACCCGGCTGGAGCTTTTCCCCGGCCAGAGGCGCAGCTCGAGCCGCGAGGGCGGCCGGCGCCGCTGGATCACGCGCCTTGAGGCCGCGGAGCTGCTGATGGCCGCCTCGGGCTTCCCCTGGAGCGCGGCGCTCGGAGAGCACCGCAACGAGCGGCTTTTTAACGCCGCTGCGGGCTGCGGACTGCTGCTGCCCGGGCTGGGCCGCGCCGATCTGGAGGCCGCATGGGTTTTCACTGCCGCTGCGAAAAGCTTCCTGCGGAGGGACGCGCCGAGGCTTTGCGCGCCGGCCGCCCTGTACCTTCTGGCCGAGCTCTACCGGCAGAGCGACCGGCGGGAGCTCGCCGCGGCGATGCGGTCAGAGGGCGCGGTGCCGGCGGCGCTGGCAGGCAGGGCCAGGCTCTGGCTGCGCGCCCTCGCGCAGCACGGGCTGCTCGGCCGGCCGCGGGACTTCTGCCGCCCGGCCTTCTGGCTTGCCGCCCGGGCCCTGATGGACGTCGGGGGGCTTTGTGCCGGCAGGGGCTGATGTTATTCTTGCTTCTAGGCAGGCAAGAGCGGCGTAAAGAAAAGGCTCCGGGCCGCGGCGGATATTGACAGGGATGAAGAGCATGCAGGAAACGGCTCAGAAAATAAGAGAAGAACAGGCCTCTCAAACCAAGGCGCTTTTTGGCTTCGCCCGGGAGCTCGGGCGGGTGAGGCGGGAAAACATCACCCGGCTCGATCGCCATCCCTGGCACATCAGGATGTCGGAGATCGACGCGTCGCTGCCCGGGGTGAAGAAGTGGACCCCGGAGAGCCGGACGCCCAATGTCCTGCTGCGCGTGGAGCAGCAGGATTTGCCCGCCTGCCCCGGACTGCCCGAAGAGCTTCGCCCCTTCGTCGCCGAGGGCTGGGACCGCCCCGAATGGGAGGCTCCGGCGGACGTTCCCGGGGGCGATCCGAAGCTCGCCCGGTCCTGGAGCGCCTGGCTTGAGCGGCGCAGGAGCTGGCTGCTGAACTGGGACCGCTGCTCGCGCTCACTCGAGCTTTTCCAGAACCTTTACGCGCAGTGCCGCTTCATCGAAGACGGCAACCTGCGCTTCGTGGCGAAGGCGGGCTCCATCAGCTTTGCTTCCGACGAGGCCCACGGCGCGGCATGCCATCCCGTGCTCAGCCGGCCGGTGCTGTTCCGCCTCAGCGTGGAGCAGGGGCGCGCGGTGATCACGGTCCAGATCAATGAGTCTGAGCCGGTGCGGTTCGAGTCCGAGCTGCTCTCGGATTTCCAGGATGACGGCTTCCGGCTGGAGCTCTGCCAGGGCGTGAGGGGAAGCGTCGACAGCGCCTCTCCCCACCCGTTTGCGCCCGGGCCCGTGCGGGCTTCTTTCCAGAATCTGGCGGCAACCATCTCGCCCGAGTGCCGCTGGGCGGACGCTCCGCAGGATATCCGCTTCAACGAGTGGTGCCATTTCGCGTTCTATGAGGAACCGGTGCTCTGGATTGAAGAGCGCGCATCGGGCATGGCCGAGGCTTCGGAACGGATCATCCGCCGCATCAACGAGGGGGCGGAAATTCCGCGTCATCTGATCGACCTGATCTGCGGGGCCGCGGAAAAAGAGGAGCAGGGCGAAGCGCCCGGGCAGAAGCGCGAATCGCTAGAGCAGCGCCTTGCCAGCGCCGGCGGCGAAGACGAGGACATCCTGCTCACCATGCCTGCCAACCGCGAGCAGCTGCAGGTTGCCCGTGAAATCCGCAGCCGGGACGCAGTCCTCGTCATGGGGCCGCCTGGAACAGGCAAGACGCATACCATCGCAAACCTGATTTCCGACTTTCTCGCACAAGGCCAGACGGTTCTCATTTCTTCGCAGAAGGAGAAGGCCCTTCGCGTCCTGAAGTCCATGATGCCCGCGCCGCTGCAGGATCTGTGCGTGTCGATTTCGAGCGACCAGGACGACGTGCTGTCCACCGTGCAGAGGCTCACGGACCGGCTCGCCCTCGTGCGCATCGAAGAGCTTGGGCGCAGGATCGAAGCTGAGGAAGCTTCGCGCCGCGCGACTTTCGAGGAGCTCGGGAAGACGCGCAACGCGCTTTACGGAGAACTCTGCCGCGAATTCCGCACGGTGAGGCTCTGCGGCAGGGACTGGACGCCGAGCAGCCTCGGGCGGTGGCTCAAGGAGCACTCCGATCTGGCCGAGGCGATCCCCGACCCGGAGCTGCCGGAAGGGCCTTTCCCGCTTTCCAGCGAGGAAGCCAGGGAGCTGGGACAGCTCATGAAGCTCGCGCCCGGCAGCGGCTCTCCGGAGCTTTTGTCCGGTCTGCCCGCGCTCTCCAGCCTCCCCGATCCGGTTGAGCTCGCGCATCTTCAGGCAGAGCTTCAGGACCTGAAGGCCTTCATTGCAAAAAGCGGCTTCTCCATCGAGTCGCTCGACGGTGAGGACGGCGCTTTGAGATACCGCCTGGGAGAGCTTTCCGTCGTTGCGCGCCATCCGCAGGGGGAGCCTATGGCTTCGCTCTCCGAGTGGCTGAACCGCGACCGGACGATAGGCGAGCCCGAAGGCTGGGTCATGGCCGCCAGGGCGGCCGGCGCCGCGGGAGGCGCGCTCGAGGGACGGTGGAAGAAGCTCGGCGAGGCCATCACGTCGGCGGCTGCTCTGGCCGAAAAGGAGATGGCCCAGATGGACGACCTGCCCGTCGGCATACGGAAGGGGACGGACCGGGCCGCGCTCAGGGAAGCGCTTTCGTATTTCCGCGACAATCACATCAACGGAGAGCCCGGCTTTCTCACCAAGCTCACGCAAAAGACGAGGCTTGCGGCGCTCGCGTGCTCTTCGGTGGGCGGGCACATGCCCTCCAGCGAGCATGAGTACGAGGCCGTGCTGCTCAGGCTGAACCTCGAGGAGGCCCGCGAGTCGCTGCGCAAGCTCTGGGACGACCTCATTACCGGCGCGGGCGGCCCAGCTTTTGATGCTCTCGGAGCGGATCATCCCGAGGAGCAGGCGAAGTTGCGCTTTGCGCCGAGGCTTGAGAAGGCCCTTGGATGGTGGTCCGAGTGGGCTCAGCCTCTGCTTGAGAGGCTGCGCGGACTGGGGGTGAACCCGGACGCGCTCACCGGAGGAACCGGGGCGGGCCCGATTGAAAGCTGCGAGGCCCTGACCCGCAATGTGGAGAGCTTTATCCGCCCGGCCGCAGAGGCCGACCACGCCCGGGCCCGCATGGTTCTTCTGGGAAGGCGGCTCGCCCAGGCAAGGCAGGCGCTGCTGCAGTGCGCCCGCGGAACCCCCCAGTCCGACGCCCTTTGCGATGAGCTTCTCGCCGGGCTTGAGGAAAGCGGGGAGCGCTATGAGAAGGCCTGGAAGCAGCTCTCGGAGCTCAACCGGCTGCAGCCCCGGCTCGAGCGCCGCAAGGAGCTTCTCTCCCGCCTCATGGGCTCGGCTCCGCAGTGGACCCGGGAGATGTTTTCCGCCGGAGGCGGCGGTGTGCCGGACAACGCCGCGCAGGCCTGGGACTGGCGGCAGCTTGACGCCTGGTTCAGGAAGTACCTTGAAACGGACTACGGGGATCTGCAGAAAAAGGCGGAATCCCTTTCGAGCCGGCTTCGCGCAGAGACGGTGCAGCTCGCCGCAGACAAGGCCTGGCTCGCCCTTGCGCGGCGCATGCAGGGCAACCGCTCCCTCATGCAGAAACTCCAGGGCTGGGCGCAGATCGCCGCCCGGATCGGGCGGGGCACCAGCCGCAGCGCCGAGGTGCTGCGCGCCCAGGCCCGTGAGCTCATAGCCGAGTGCTCGCAGGCTATTCCCTGCTGGATTATGCCTGCGGAGAAAGCGCTGAGCACTTTCGACGGATCGTGGAAATTCGACGTCGTGATCATCGACGAGGCCTCGCAGTCCGACATTGCCTCCATGCCGATTCTCTTTCTTGCCAAAAAGGCAATCATCGCAGGCGACGACCGGCAGGTCTCACCGGCCGCCGTAGGCGTCGGAGACTCGGCGGTCCTTGCTTTGTCGCGCCAGTACATCCAGGGCCGGATTGCAAACTGGCCGATCTACCAGGCTCAGTCCTCGCTCTATGACCTCGCGAAAACGGCCTATTCGCCTCTGATGTTGCGGGAGCATTTCCGATGCGTCCCGCCCATCATCGGCTATTCGAACGAACTCTCCTATGACGGGTGCATCCTGCCGCTGCGGGATGCGGCCTCGACCAGCCTCCTGCCGGCCATCGTTTCCTGCCGCGTGCAGGGCGTGCGCGAGAGCAATGACACCAACCGGGCTGAAGCCGAGGCGATTGTCGGCCGCATCAAGGCCTGCCTGGCCGAGCCCCTGTACAGGGACAAGACGTTCGGCGTCATCGTCATGCGTTCGGGGCGCACCGGCGCCCAGATCCAGCTGATCAACGATCTGCTCTACAAGGCGCTCGGCCCCGAGACGATCGAAAGGCACAAGATTCTCTGCGGCCTCTCCCCGGACTTTCAGGGCGATGAGCGCGACGTGATCTTTCTGTCGCTGGTGGATTCGCCCGATGGCAGCAAGCCTCTGCGCAAGGAGACGGCGGGCAGCGACGACGGAATGAAGAAGCGCTGGAACGTGGCTGTCTCCCGCGCCCGTGATCAAATCTGGGCCGTCTATTCGTTCGACCCCGAGACGCAGCTCCAGGACGGCGACATTAGAAAGACGTTTTTTGATTACCTGAAAAAGCCGGATCTGGGGGCAGCCGCTTCCGGGTCTGCCGAGATGCCGGAATTCGCCGCGGAAGTGGCCTCGGCGCTCGAGAGCCGCCGCTACAGGGTCCTGCGCGGCTACCGCGTCGGGGCTTTCCAGCTGCCGCTTGTGGTCGAAGGCTCGGGTCGGAAAGCGGTCCTTGAGTGCGACGGAGACCTTGCCCATCCTGATGAAGAGCGCGTCATGGAGGAGCTGGAGCGCCAGGCGATTCTCGAGCGGGTGGGCTGGAAATTCGTAAGGGTGCGGGGAGGGGAATGGTACAGGGACCCCGAGTCTGCGCTCTGGTGGCTTGTTTCCGATCTGGAGGAGCTCGGGGTGAAGGCCTCGGACAACGCAGACGACGCAGACGACGCTCAGAAGCGAAATCCCGAGCTCATGAAGCACATTGAGGCCTCGGCGGGCAGCTACGCGAAGGTTCTCCGCAGGGACGTGTCGCTTGTTGCCGCCAGCCGCGCCAAGCGCGAACGGATTATCGCTGAGCTTCGGAAGCTGGGCGCTGAGGTCGACTTAGAGGTGAGAAAAGGCTCTGCCCGGAGCTGAAGAAGCTTCGGTTTTGGGAGACGACAGAAAAAATGAAGCGCATTCAATCCGCCGCCATCATAGGAATGGGGGCGCTGGGGATACTCTACGGACATCTCCTGTCGACAGGCGGTGCCTGCTCGCTGCAGTTTGTCATGGACGCCGGGCGGAAGGCCCGCTATGAAAAAAACGGAGTTTTCTGCAACGGCAGGCGATGTGATTTCGACATGAGGCTGCCGGCGGAGGCCGTTCGGCCGGATCTTTTGATTTTCGCCACGAAATACGCGGGTCTGCCCGGGGCTCTGGAGCTGGCCCGGCAGATTGTGAGGCCGGACACCATCGTGATCTCGCTGATGAACGGGATCACCAGCGAGGAGATGATCGAAGAGAAGCTCGGCGCAGGGACGGTTCTTTATGCCGTGGCCCAGGGCATGGATGCGACCCGTGAAGGCACGTCCATGAACTATGCGCACGCAGGGACTGTCTGTGTGGGGTGCCCTCAGACAGAGCCGCAGAAGCTGCCCGCGCTTGAGGCGCTCTGCGAGTTCTTTCTCCGCTCGGGCGTTCCCTTCGTTCGGGATGAGGACATCCTGCACCGGCTCTGGGCCAAATGGATGCTCAACGTCGGGGTCAACCAGGTCTGCATGGTGAAGGCCGGGGGCTACGGCATTGTCCAGAAGCCGGGGGAGGCGCGCCGTCTCATGCAGGAAGCCATGCGCGAGGCGCTGCTTGTCGCCCGCGCAAGCGGCGTCAACGTGACGCAGAAGGATCTCCAGGATTATGTGAGGCTGATCGACGGGCTTGCTCCGGACGGCATGCCCTCGATGCGCCAGGACGGGCTTGCCCGCAGGCCCTCTGAGGTTGAGCTTTTTTCCGGCACGGTTCTGAGGAAGGCGCATCAGCTCAATATTTCCGTGCCTGTGAACGAGTGGCTTTACAAGGAAATTAAGAAAATCGAGGCCGGGTATCGACAGGAAGCTTGAACCGATGGCCGAAGCAGGACCGCACCGGAGTGGAAGGCAAAACCGCTGACGATTCCTTTGGGCTCAGTCCCGGCGGCCCCGCAGTTGCCGGGTTTTCAGCCGGCGCCCGAAGGAGGCATCCGACGGGAGGGGGAGGACGTGATGAACGGAGATGGAAAAACTCTGCTGGTGTTGGGAGCCACGGGGCTCGTTGGCGGCGAAGTTCTCAAGGCGGCCGCCCTCTGCGACGAGGTGAAAGCAGTTGTCGCTCCTACGCGCAGACCGCTTCAGGCAGGCTGCGCAGGCCCCAAGGTGCTCAATCCGGCGCTGGATTACGAACGAATTGACCCAGGCCTTGGCTGGTGGAAGGCTGATGCGCTCATCTGCTGCCTCGGGACCACGATCAAAAAAGCAGGATCGCGTCAAAACTTTTACCGCGTAGATCACGACTATCCGATTCTTGCGGCCCGCGCGGCCCGGAAAAACGGTGTGCGGACCTGCGTTCTGATCTCCGCCATCGGGGCGGATCCCCATTCCTCCATTTTTTACACCCGCGTGAAGGGCGAGACCGAGGAGGACATGAAAAAAGTGGGGTTCGAATCTCTTGCGTTTTTGAGGCCCAATGTGCTTTCAGGAGGCCGCCGGGAGTTTAGGCTGGGTGAGGAGATGATGATCGCGGCTCTCACGGTCGTCGGTCCCCTTCTTCCGAAAAAGTTCCGTCTCTGCCCGGCAGAGAATGTCGCCCGGGTGGCTCTGCGGATTGCTCTGAGGCCCTGGCCCGGCGTGGGGGTCGTGGGTTCTGAAGACATGTCTGTGTGAGCTCTCAGGCGCCTCCTTGCTGTAAACTTCCGCAGAGTTTCTTGCTCGGAGAATGCAGGTTATGAAGATTTTTATGGATACCGCGAATGTAGATGAAATCAGAGAATTCGCGGACATGGGCATTGTTTACGGCGTCACGACCAACCCGACGCTGGTCGCGAAGTCAGGACGCACGCAGGCCGAGGTTATACCGGACATCTGCAGACTGATCCCTGGGCCGGTTTCCGCAGAAGTGATCAGCACCGACTGCGAAGGCATGGTTCGCGAAGCGCGGGAACTTGCAAAGATCGCCGATAACGTCGTCGTCAAGATTCCGTGCATCGCCGAAGGCCTGAAAGCGGTCAAGATCCTTTCCTCTGAGCACATCAAGACCAATGTGACTCTTGTTTTCAGCCTTGGACAGGCCATGCTTGCCGCCCGGGCCGGCGCGACTTATGTTTCGCCGTTCATCGGACGTCTGGACGATATCGGCGAGGACGGCGTGGGACTAGTGGCCGACATGGTTCAGGTCTTCAGGACCTACGGGCTTAAGACGCAGATCATCGCAGCAAGCATCCGCTCCGTGGGACATGTGAACGCCGTGATGAAGGCAGGCGCGGATATAGCGACGATTCCGACGAAGGTGCTGCGGGCGCTGCTGGTTCACCAGCTCACTGATAAGGGACTGGCCAAGTTCCTTGAGGACTACCGCGCGAGCCTGAAGTAACGGACGCTTCGCCGCCTTTCGGCTTCGCCCGCAGCAGGCGGCGTTTTTTTGAGGGATAAAGTAAAGGAGACAGGCCTCAGCGCCAGGCAATGGCGCAGCGGCTGTCTCCTTTTTTCATCGGGGCCCGCAGCGGCCGGGACCCCGGCTGACTTTCCTAGTCCTGAATCATGCGGACCGCAGGAGCCTTGACGCCTTTGCTGCCCAGGGCTTCCGTGATGTTCTGGTTCAGATCAAAGTAAACGTCCCAGTAGTCGGCGCTGTTGCACCAGGCGCGGGCCGTGAAGGTCATCTGCTTGTCGTTGCCGCCGCTCAGGCGCGCAAACGGGGCAGGGTCGGAAAGAACCTTCTTGGTGTCCCGAATGGCATCGAGGATGATCGCCTGTATCTCGGCGGGCTTTTCAGACTTGGCGACTCCGAAGTCGAGATCAACGCGGCGCAGTTTCTCGGAGGAGAAATTGGTGATCGTCGCGTTCATGATCTGAGAGTTGGGGACGACAAGACGCTTGTTGTCCACAGTGACGAGCGTGGTGTAGAAAAGGGAGATGCCCTGAACGGTGCCCTCGGATCCCGCCACGGCCACATAATCGCCGGCATTGAAAGGACGGAAGACCATCAGCATGACGCCGCCGGCAATGTTGGACAGCGCGCCCTGAAGTGCGAGGTCGATGGCCAGGCCGCAGGATGCGAGGACGGTGATGACCGAGGCCATAGGCACGCCCAGAATCTGGATGACTGCGATCAGCAGCACGACCCAGAGCAATATCTGCACGAATGACATCAGGTATTGTCTGGCCGTTGAATCCAGGCTGCGGCTGATCCTCAGGCGGCCGATGCCATTAAGGATGGCGCTGATGATAAACTTTCCCACGATGAGGACGACAATCGCGAGAATGATTTTTTCGCTGTAGCCCACGATGAGGTCGACGGCTCGCGGTGAAAAAAGTGAGGCTTAAAGATTCATGGCTTATTCCTTCGCTTCACGGTTGCGGAACCAGCCGCAAGGGCCTCGGGATGCTGAAACAATAGAAACGAGGGGATTTTAACCTTCGGGGGCGAAATTTTCGTCTCTCGATCCCCGGAAGAGTCGGCGCGGCAGGGCGCCGGCGACCCGGCGGCCTCAGCGGGCTTTCCCCTTTGCCATTCGGCGATCAACAGGAGAGATCATGCCAAAGGCTTTGCATATTCATGCTTCGGACAATGTAGCCGTCTGCACTTCGGCGGTTAAGAAAGGCGATGAGGTTGAGATCCTTGAACCGGGCGGAGGGCGACGGAAGGTGCGGGCCGCATCGGACATCGCATTCTGCAACAAGATCGCCTTGGAAGATATTCCTGCGGGTTCCGGAGTGGTGAAATACGGTGAGGTCATCGGCCGCGCCACTGCTCTGATCAGACGAGGCGAACTCGCGAATGACTCGAACATCGCGAGTCAGCCAAGGAAGTATGAAGACGAATACCTTCTGAAGCAGAGGAGATGAGCATGGAATTTATAGGTTACAGGCGCTCCGATGGCCAGGTCGGAGTCCGCAACTACGTACTGATCCTTCCGGGCTGCGCTTGCGCCTCCGAGACCTGCCGGCTTGCAGCAGCCCAGGTCCAGGGGGCTAGAAACGTCGTCCTCAATGTCGGCTGTTCGGACGTCAAGGCCAACACAGAAATGAACCTGCGAGTTCTGACGGGCTTTGCCCTGAACCCAAACGTTTTCGGCGTGGTTGTCGTCGGGCTGGGCTGTGAGACTGTGGGGCACAGGGAGCTTGCCGCGATGATTCGCCGGCAGACCCATAAAAAGGTAGTCTCCTTCGGCATTCAGGAAGAAGGCGGTACGGTGGCGACGACGGCTCTGGTCGTGAAGGCAGCCCGGGAAATGGCCGCTGAGGCGAGTCTCGCGCAGCGCACGCCCTGTCCCTTGTCGGATCTTTTTGTCGCGATTGAGTGCGGAGGCTCCGATGCAACAAGCGGCATCGCTGCCAATCCTGCCGTTGGCAACATGTCGGATCGGCTGGTCGATGCGGGAGCGAGCACTGTCATGTCCGAGACGGTCGAGTTCATCGGGGCAGAGCACATCCTTGCGCGCCGCGGAGCAACGCCGGAAATCCATGACCAGATCATCCGCATCTGCGAGGAGTATGAAAAGCACCTGGCCGGCGTGGGTCAGGACTGCCGGACGGGGCAGCCTACGACCGGCAACAAGGCCGGCGGCTTGTCCACCATTGAGGAAAAGTCTCTGGGCTGCATCTACAAGGGAGGAACCAGGCCGGTCGTAGAAGTTTTGCGTGAGGCTCAGAGGCCGACAAAAAAGGGTGCGCTCATAATGGATACTCCGGGCTATGACATAGCCTCCGTCACCAGCATGGTGGCGGGAGGTGCAACCCTGGTCGTCTTTACCACCGGGCGAGGAACGCCGACCGGACATGCTCTGGCTCCGGTGATTAAAGTGACAGGCAATCGCGAGACAGCGCACCGGATGGCGGACAATATGGACATAGATGTCTCGGGCATTCTCGAGGGCGATCTCACCATTGAACAGGCGGGAAGCAGGATTCTTGAAGAAGTGGTGAAGGTTGCCGGCGGAAAAACAACGAAGGCTGAGTCTTTCGGTTTTTCGGATATCGCAGTGGATCACATCTGCCGGTTCATTTGAAGACGTGCTTAACGCATTGAATATGAGTGACAAAAAATTTATTTCTCGCAGTTTTTAATGCTGGTTAAGTTTTTTGGTTCAAAAAATATTTGCTTTTTTAAAATTGAACGTGTAAGATGACAATCCTGTCGCGATTGATGCGGATCTGTTCCAAATCAAAAGCGCAGTGATCTTTAAAAACTGAACAACGAACCGATAAGCGTGGGCATCTGGTTTTTGAGAGCCTCAGGGATTCCTTCGGGAGTTCCGCTCAAAAGAAATCAGGTGCTCGAAAAAACGAATGGAAGATAGAAGGCTTCGCAAGAAGCTTTCGCATCACCAGTCGATGATTTTGAGCGCGACGCCCTGGAAACAGGGTAGCAGTAACAGCAGTGATTGAACTCAAGAGTTTGATCCTGGCTCAGATTGAACGCTGGCGGCATGCCTTACACATGCAAGTCGAACGGCAGCGGGGGAGCTTGCTCCTGCCGGCGAGTGGCGAACGGGTGAGTAATGTATCGGAACGTGTCCTGTTGTGGGGGATAACTGGTCGAAAGATCAGCTAATACCGCATAAGACCCGAGGGTGAAAGTGGGGGACCGCAAGGCCTCACGCGACAGGAGCGGCTGATATCTGATTAGCTGGTTGGTGGGGTAAAAGCTTACCAAGGCGACGATCAGTAGCTGGTCTGAGAGGACGACCAGCCACATTGGGACTGAGACACGGCCCAGACTCCTACGGGAGGCAGCAGTGGGGAATTTTGGACAATGGGGGCAACCCTGATCCAGCAATGCCGCGTGCGGGATGAAGGTCTTCGGATTGTAAACCGCTTTTGTCAGGGACGAAAAGGAACCGGCGAACAACCGGTTTTGATGACGGTACCTGAAGAATAAGCACCGGCTAACTACGTGCCAGCAGCCGCGGTAATACGCAGGGTGCGAGCGTTAATCGGAATTACTGGGCGTAAAGGGTGCGCAGGCGGCTGTGCAAGACAGATGTGAAATCCCCGGGCTTAACCTGGGAACTGCATTTGTGACTGCACGGCTGGAGTCTGTCAGAGGAGGGTGGAATTCCGCGTGTAGCAGTGAAATGCGTAGATATGCGGAAGAACACCGATGGCGAAGGCAGCCCTCTGGGACATGACTGACGCTCATGCACGAAAGCGTGGGGAGCAAACAGGATTAGATACCCTGGTAGTCCACGCCCTAAACGATGTCAGCTGATTGTTCGGAAAGCAATTTCTGGGTAACCAAGCCAACGCGTGAAGCTGACCGCCTGGGAAGTACGGTCGCAAGATTAAAACTCAAAGGAATTGACGGGGACCCGCACAAGCGGTGGATGATGTGGATTAATCCGACGCAACGCGTAAAACCTTACCTAGCCTTGACATGTCAGGAACCTGGATGAAAGTCCGGGGTGCCCGCAAGGGAGCCTGAACACAGGTGCTGCATGGCTGTCGTCAGCTCGTGTCGTGAGATGTTGGGTCAAGTCCCGCAACGAGCGCAACCCTTGTCATCAGTTGCTACGCAAGAGCACTCTGATGAGACCGCCGGTGACAAACCGGAGGAGGATGGGGATGACGTCAAGTCGTCATGGCCCTTACGGCTAGGGCCTCACACGTCATACAATGGTCGGAACAGAGGGCAGCTAAGCCAGGAGGCGGAGCAAATCCCAGAAAACCGATCGTAGTCCGGACTGCAGTCTGCAACTCGACTGCACGAAGTCGGAATCGCTAGTAATCGCGGATCAGCATGCCGCGGTGAATACGTTCCCGGGTCTTGTACACACCGCCCGTCACACCATGGGAGTGGGGTTCGCCAGAAGGCGTTTGTCCAACCGCAAGGAGGACGACGACCACGGTGGGTTCCATGACTGGGGTGAAGTCGTAACAAGGTAGCAGTACCGGAAGGTGCGGCTGGATCACCTCCTTTTAAGAGAGCAAGGCTTTCAGAAGTCAGAGCCCACGCTTATCGTTCGTTGCAAGACGAAGGATCAGTTCTTTAACAATTAGGAAGGAATGAGAAAGTTTCAAACAGCTGGAGATTGATGAGGTTTCCAGCGGCAGTTTGGAACATGGGTTGTGATTGCATTCACGAATTGCAAGTTTCTCCAAGTAGAAACCGAAGCAGATTCAAGAGAACAGCGACACGTTACAGGTCACTTGAAGCCCGTGCCGGCAAAAGGCGGCAGGGTTATAGGATCAAGCGACTAAGTGCATGTGGTGGATGCCTTGGCGATCACAGGCGATGAAGGACGCGGCAGTCTGCGAAAAGCTCAGGGGAGCTGACAACGAGCATTGATCCTGAGATGTCCGAATGAGGGAACTCCAGGCTTTAGCCTGATCCGCGGGTGAATACATAGCCTGCGGAGGCGAACGAGGCGAACTGAAACATCTCAGTAGCTTCAGGAAAAGAAATCAACCGAGATTGCGCCAGTAGCGGCGAGCGAAAGCGCAGCAGCCTGAATTCGATATTGAAGACGACACCGGAAGGACCTGGAAAGGTCCGCCGCAGAGGGTGACAGCCCCGTACGGGAACCGTCGACAAGGTACTAAGGATTCGAAAAGTAGGTCGGGGCACGTGAAACCCTGGCTGAAGACGGGGGGACCATCCTCCAAGGCTAAATACTAGTGATCGACCGATAGCGAACAAGTACTGTGAAGGAAAGGCGAAAAGAACCCCGGGAGGGGAGTGAAACAGATTCTGAAACCGCATGCATACAAACAGTAGGAGCTCCGCAAGGAGTGACTGCGTACCTTTTGCATAATGGGTCAGCGACTTATGTTGTGTGGCAAGCTTAACCGGATAGGGAAGGCGCAGCGAAAGCGAGTCCGAACAGGGCGATTGAGTCGCACGGCATAGACCCGAAACCAGATGAGCTAACCATGGCCAGGCTGAAGGTGTGGTAACACACACTGGAGGGCCGAACCTACTGGTGTTGCAAAACCAGAGGATGAGCTGTGGTTAGGGGTGAAAGGCTTAACAAATCTGGAGATAGCTGGTTCTCCCCGAAAACTATTGAGGTAGTGCCTCGTGCACGAGCTCGCGGGGGTAGAGCACTGTTATAGCTAGGGGGACATGGCGTCTTACCAAACTATGGCAAACTCCGAATACCGCGAAGCTTCGCACGGGAGACAGAGCACCGGGTGCTAACGTCCGGACTCAAAAGGGAATCAACCCAGACCGCCAGCTAAGGTCCCTAATACCGGCTAAGTGGAAAACGAAGTGGAAAGGCTAAAACAGTCAGGAAGTTGGCTTAGAAGCAGCCATCCTTCAAAGAAAGCGTAATAGCTCACTGATCGAGTCCTTCCGCGCGGAAGATGTAACGGGGCTAAGCCGATAACCGAAGCTGCGGATTTCGCGCGTCAGGCGCGGAGTGGTAGGGGAGCGTTCTGTAAGCCCGTGAAGGCGGTTCGAGAGGACTGCTGGAGGTATCAGAAGTGCGAATGCTGACATGAGTAACGATAAAGCGGGTGAAAAGCCCGCTCGCCGCAAACCCAAGGTTTCCTGCTCTACGTTCATCGGAGCAGGGTGAGTCGGTCCCTAAGGCCAGGCTGAGAAGCGTAGCTGATGGGAATCAGGTCAATATTCCTGAACCGGCGTTGAATGCGATGGGGTGACGGAGCAGCCAGAGTGGACCGGGTGTTGGATGTCCCGGCTTTCGAGCGATGGATGGCAGCAGGCAAATCCGCTGTCGGATATCCAGGACGAAGAATCGGGCCTTCTTATGAAGGCGAAGCCACTTGAAGCGCTTCCAGGAAAACCCTCTAAGCTTCAGTTCAACGTTGACCGTACCGTAAACCGACACAGGTGGGTGAGCTGAATATGCTCAGGCGCTTGAGAGAACTCGGGAGAAGGAACTCGGCAAATTGACACCGTAACTTCGGAATAAGGTGTGCCCTGGTAGCTTGAAGGGAGAAAAACCCTGAGGGCGAAGGGGCCTCAGAGAATCGGTGGCTGCAACTGTTTACTAAAAACACAGCGCTCTGCAAAGATGAAAGTCGACGTATAGGGCGTGATGCCTGCCCGGTGCTGGAAGATTAATTGATGAGGTGCAAGCCTCTGATCGAAGTCCCAGTAAACGGCGGCCGTAACTATAACGGTCCTAAGGTAGCGAAATTCCTTGTCGGGCAAGTTCCGACCTGCACGAATGGCATAATGATGGCCACACTGTCTCCTCCCGAGACTCAGTGAAATTGAAATGTTTGTGATGATGCAATCTCCCCGCGGCTAGACGGAAAGACCCCATGAACCTTAACTGCAGCTTTGCATTGGACTTTGAACCGATCTGTGTAGGATAGGCGGGAGGCTGTGAAAAGCGGATGCTAGTCCGCTTGGAGCCGACGTTGAAATACCGCCCTGATTTGTTTGAGGTTCTAACCTAAGCCAGTAAACCTGGCCGGGGACCGTGCATGGTGGGCAGTTTGACTGGGGCGGTCTCCTCCTAAAGGGTAACGGAGGAGTGCGAAGGTACGCTAAGCACGGTCGGAAATCGTGCGGATACTGCAATGGGAGAAGCGTGCCTGACTGCGAGACCTACAAGTCGAGCAGATGCGAAAGCAGGTCATAGTGATCCGGTGGCACTGAATGGAAGGGCCATCGCTCAACGGATAAAAGGTACTCTGGGGATAACAGGCTGATACCGCCCAAGAGTTCATATCGACGGCGGTGTTTGGCACCTCGATGTCGGCTCATCTCATCCTGGGGCTGTAGCCGGTCCCAAGGGTATGGCTGTTCGCCATTTAAAGAGGTACGTGAGCTGGGTTTAAAACGTCGTGAGACAGTTTGGTCCCTATCTACCGCGGGCGCTGGAAGATTGACAGGGGCTGCTCCTAGTACGAGAGGACCGGAGTGGACGCACCTCTGGTGTACCGGTTGTGACGCCAGTCGCATTGCCGGGTAGCTACGTGCGGAAGAGATAACCGCTGAAAGCATCTAAGCGGGAAACTTGCCTGAAGATGAGTCTTCCCTGAGGCTGGACCTCACTGAAGGGTCGTTCTAGACCAGGACGTTGATAGGCTGGGTGTGGAAGCGCCGCGAGGCGTGGAGCTAACCAGTACTAATTGCCCGTGCGGCTTGATCCTATAACCGTGCTGCTTGAAGAAAAGAAGCTGCAGAGGTTTTGAAAGGGAAAAGCAAGGCGTGGAAAAAAAGCGATCGCGCCCTTGAAAGTTCTCATTCCTTCCGAAAGCCATTCGGTTCGTGTCGCGGAAGAAGAAGTCCCGCGGACAGGAACCAAAGCCTTTGCCTGACGGCCATAGCAGGGCGGCCCCACTCCTTCCCATTCCGAACAGGACAGTGAAACGCCTTTGCGCCGATGATAGTCAGTTGTATTTCTGGTGAAAGTAGGTCACCGTCAGGCTTCTCCATCAAGCCCCTCCGGACATTCGTCCGGAGGGGCTTTTCCTTTTCCCGTTCGGAAAAGCGAGCCATTTCAATTGAAGTCTCGAACCGCCCTGCGTGCGCCTCAAGGCACGTCGCATGAGATTGGTGGACGCTCCTAGGAGCCTGTTTTACCCTGGGCAGCGAGGCGGCAGAGCTCAGGAAACGGAGGTGTTTCTTTTTTGAGAGACGGCTTTGTCAGTCCGCCCGGAACAAGATTGAACTCACGCCGCACTTTGTACAGATTCTCTGCAGCTCTGGCTCACTCACGAGCATGAGGCCTGCGGAGCGGTTTTCACCTAATTTTTCAAGAACGCCGAAATGCTTTATCTTGAGTCTGAGCTGCTCTTCCGTGCTGGCGGCAGATATTGGGTGAAGGATTCCCTGCCGGCTGTAGATCAGGTCTATGCCGACGTTGTTCGAGTCTCTGTAGTAGCTGATGCGCTCCGTGTCTCCCCAAATCCCACCGGACAGCCCGCAGGCCGCCTCATTGATCATAAGTCCGGGCAGGAACGGGCTCCTGCTGAGAATACCCGGCTCAGCGGCATCGAGGAGATAGGCCGCAAGTCCTGGGTCTGCGAAAAGTGATTTTGAGCGCTTGATCGGGCGGCGGTGCTCTGTTTTGAGCGGCCGCAGCTCATGGATGACGCATGCATCGCTCAGCGCCTGAAGCCAGGAAGCGACCGTCATGGAGGTTTTGCCGCAGCCTCGGGCGATCTCACTCATGTTTATCTCTCGCCCCGAGGCGGCAGCGGTTGACTTCATGAAGCGGTAGAACGATTCCGGATCATTGACCCTCAAAAGGCTTTCGGCCGTTTCCTCCATGAAGGCCGCGGTCCAGTCAGACCAAAAGTCGGACTCATGGCCTGGCGGCGTACCGTTTAGCGAGGGAAGAGCGCCGCAGGCCAGCCCTGCGATCTCTATCTCTGCTTCCTGCGGCTTGCTTCCGGCAATAAGTTCCTCAAACGCCTCATGTTTCTCCGGGACAGGCATTAGTTCTATTTTCATAAAGGGCGAGCGGCTTCCGCTCCTGAGCTTTTGAAGCTCTTTGTGTCCGGGGTTGCCTACCAGAACGAGCTTCCGGCTTTCAGCTCCGGCTGCCTCATGTTCGATCAGGCGGGGGGCTTTTTCACAGTCGTCAATTATGAGCGGGCTCCCGTAGACCGAGTGGAACGCTTCAGGAGCGTTCTGCGCCAGGTTTCTCGTTTTGACCGAACGGCAGGAAACGTATCTGAAATCCGGGAACAGGCGTTTCACGAGTCTTGTTTTCCCCGTGCCCCGGATCCCTCGCACCAGAATGATGAACGACTGTGCGTGCTCTGCGAGCCTCTTCGCCTCCTCAAGCTCTCTGTCCATTCGGTCCGTCATCCTGCTGTCCTTTGCTCCGCGCTCCCGGCCGGCCTGCAGCCGTCCTTCCGATTCGCTCTATTGTGGCGGCAGAGACTTTCTTTTTCAAGGGATTCCCTTTTGGTGGTACAGTGGTTCCATGACTGAAAATACAAATCCTGAAGAGCGCTTTCCGATGAATTGGAAGGTGCTTCTTGGCATTCTGACAATCACCGCGATGATGATGTCGGCGAGCTATACGATGCTCGTGCCGTTCCTCCCACTGTACTTGACGCAGGAGCTCGGCGTTTCTGACCATGTCAATCTGTGGTCAGGGGCTATTTTTTCAGTTACCTTCGTTTTCAGCGCCATCATGGCCCCGATCTGGGGCGCTATGTCCGACCGAGGCAGCCGCAAGATGATGGCGATCCGCTCGGCGGTGCTGCTGGCCCTGACTTACACGCTGGGCGGCCTTGTTCAGACGCCGTTTCAGCTTTTCCTGGTGCGCGTTCTGCAAGGCTTTGCCGCCGGACTCTGGCCCGCATTGCTGTCGCTCATGTCATCGAACTGCCCTCAGCGTAAGATCGGCTTTGCCATGGGCATCATGCAGGGGGCGCTTACGGCTGGACATGTCATCGGGCCGCTGGCGGGCGGCGTCCTTGCCCAGTATCTAGGCATGAGATTTTCCTTTTTCACGGGCGGTGCGGCGCTTTTTACCATCACTCTCGTCATTCTTTTTGCCGTTCGGGAGAAGCCCCGCGACAGGAAGGCTGCCCCCGCGTCAATCCCGCTTTCAGGCCCCAGGCGCTCTTCGCTTTTCAAGATTCCGGTCATCTCCGCGCTTCTTGTGGCGGCGGCGCTCACCCAGACTTCAATCACCGTGTCGATGCCGATTTTTACCTATTACGTGGGCGAGCTGCTGGGGACGACAGATCATCTCGTGGCCATTTCGGGGTACGTGTTTGCAGTGCTGGGCATCGCAGGCGTAATCGCCTCGCCGATCTGGGGCTGGGTCGGACAGTCGATCGGATTCAAGCCCGTTCTTCTTGTCTCGATGCTTGGGGCCGGCATATTTGCCATAGTCTCAGCGCTTCCCGGCGTTCTCGAGCCCTTTGTGTTGCTGCGTTTTATCGGCGGTCTGGCCTTCGCGGGGATTTTTCCGGCGATTAACGCCATGCTGACCCGTTACTCCCCGGTTACAGATCGCGGCCGCGTGTTCGGGGTTTCGTTTTCCGTTCAGCAGGCGGGCTCCATCGTCGGGCCGCTGCTGGGCGGAGCCGTTGCCTCTTTCATGACGCTGCAGTCCGTCATGATCTTTTCAGGGATTGTGCAGCTAGCTGCCTTCACCCATATCTGGCTTGTTCGTTCTCGGTTTTCGAAACCTGAGGCCGAGCAGACCCTGGGGGTGCCGCGCAACTGACTCCCCCGCCTTTCAGGCTCAGGATTTCCCGGTCTTGGAAGGTTCGGCTTTTTCAGTTCTGAAGCGGATATTCTCAGGAAGGATGACAGGCTGGGCGCGGCACCTTTTCGCCTTTGCCGGCGCGCCGCAGGGCGTGAAGCGCATTTCCTTGAGCATCGTGCGCCTGTGCTGCAGCATTTCCAGAGTCGGATGGATGGCGAGGACTGCGTTTTCAGTGTCCGGATCGAGCGCATCAGCCAGCGTATACCGGTTAAGCTCCTCATAGAACTTGCGCATGGTTCTCCAGAGTACGCCGGCGAGGCTGCAGTGGCCGGTGAGCACGCAGTCCACCTTGTGGCAGTCGATCACCGAGCTGCCTTCGAGCTCCTGAAGGATGTCGCCTATCCGGTACTCGGCCGGGTCCCGAGCGAGGCGGATGCCGCCGCCCCTGCCGCGCAACGTCACAATGTAGCCGAGCTGTCCCATGTTGTGCACGATCTTCACCAGATGATTCCGGCTGATCGCAAACTGTGAGGAAAGCTCCTCAACTGTGACCGGCGGATTGCGGTCCCTGTCAACGCTCAGGTAGAGCAGAACCCGCAGGCTGTAGTCTGTGAATCTTGTGAGCTGCATGAAGTTCTTCCTAAAGGATTATTTCTGATACAGCTTTCATTTTAGCTATAGAAGAAGGCGAAGTCCCGGGAAATGGGGGCTTCGCCCATAGCGTTTTCAGGCGGTGCGCTGAAGGCTCAGTTCTCGGCTCCAGTGACTGCCGCTCCCCGGCGCATGACCCAGGTCCAGGGCGTGGTGAGCCAGTCCGTGAGATCCTTGAGCTGGTCGGAGTTTATCATCTTCATTTCCTCGGCCTTTGCGAGGATGAAGGAGAAGGGAAGCATGGAGTAGGTGACGACGTTGGCTTTCTCGAACAGTCTTGCGGTTTCCGGCATGTCGAAGTTCGTGATGGCCAGGCAGTCGGTGACCGTTGCTCCTTCGGCTCGCAGAGCTTCGATCGCGTCGAGGCAGGACAAGCCGGTGGAAATGTGATCCTCGATCAGCAGGATTTTCTTGCCTTTGACCGAGCCGCCCTCAAACCTCGAGCGGTCGCCGTAGGTCTTGGCCGAGCGGCGCACGTAGATGGCGGGCTTGTTCATTCGATAGGCGAGGGCTGCTGCGTGGCAGACTCCCGCGGACTCGACTCCCGCGATGCAGTCGAAGTCCAGCTTGAGCTCCTCCACGAAGGAGGCCATGGTCTCGATGACGTCATGCCACTCCTCGGGATGCGAGATCAGTTGCCGGTTGTCGACGTAAATCGGGGTGACCAGGCCTGACTTCAAGCGGATCGGTTCTTCGTCCAGGAAGTTGATCGCCCCGATGCTCAGGAGGTTTTCAGCGGTGATGTCCCGCGCAAGCGGCGAAGAGGCCATCAGGCGGCGGTTGCTTTTGTTTTCATTTCTCTGCATTTCAGGTGTTCCTCCGGCTTCAGGCGGCAGCTTTCTTGTCATAGGGGATGAGGCCCAGAACCTTGCGGCCGTTGACCGTTGCGATTCTGACCAGGTTGTCGAAGTCATCGAACCGGCAGCCTGTGGCAAGCAGCTGCAGTTCGTGCCACATGTCTCCTGAACACCACGGCACCATGGCGTCGCAGACATTGTCGGTGCCGAGGGCGACCGTGACGCCTGCGGGGATCAGCTCGTCAACCGGAGTCATGGAGTTGTGCGACAGGCCGATCGTGTTGCTGCGCCGGGTGTCGATCCAGGCTGTCGGGCAGGTCACCATCATGACCTTCGCTTCCTTCATGAGCTTGTAGAGGCGGCTGCGGTATTTCTGTGAATGAGCGGCGATCGAGATGCCGTGAATGCCGACGACGCGTCCCTGCATGCCGTGCTCGATCGTTTTGGAGCAAAGCATCTCGGATTCGTACTCATCGGAGGTGTTGAACTGGTCGACGTGCGCGTGCACCATCTTCCCGTACTTCTTGGCCGTTTCCATGATGATGTCGAAGGCCTCTTCGCCGCGCCCGTAATCCCTCTCGTCGCGCTTCGGGAGCGCCCCGATGATGTCGACGACCTGTGCGCCGCGGTCAAACCATGCGCGGGCCTCCGGGTCGATCACACCCTTGAGAGTCTGGTTGGCAAACTTCACCGTAATCTGATCCTGATAGTGCTCTCTCGCGCGCAGGCCCGCCTTGATCGCCCGGTCTTCAGACTGCGGGTCGATGTCCACGAAGGTTCCCATTGCGGTCACGCCCTGGCTGATCATCAGCTCGAAGAACTGGCAGAACCTCCGATAGTAATCTTCCTCGGTAGAGTTGCGCTTGAGCTGGTCGAGGACGTCCCATTTCTGCTGCAGCGAGTAAGTTCTGCGGATTTCAAGCACCTTTTCAGACAGCGTGAAGGCTCTGTCCGCGTGGGCGTGCGTGTTGACCCAGCCGCCGGCCTTCATGATGGCCGGTTCAATGAGGTCGCGTACCGTCAAGGGTTTGTCAGTCATGCTTTTTAGCCTCGAGCAAATATATTGTGTGGGGATTCGGATTGCTGCGGCCACAGGGTCGGCGGCTCCGGTATTGAGATAAAAGCGGGCGGCGGGAGGAATGCGGCCCGCAGGAATGCAAAAAAAATCTTCCCGCAAAGGGAAGATTCTTCAGGAAACAGTTCTGCAGGCTTCGATGAGTACGAAGCCAGTTCAACGAATTCCGGACAACAGGCACAAAAAGATCCCTGCCGGAAAAAAGGACTGTCATCGGCATGGCAGGAAAGATAGACTTTAAGAAAGACAAAGTCAAGCGAAGCCGGGGTAATGTTAGAGCAACGCGATAATGTCACGGAAAACTACGGGACTATGTCATGGTCCGGCAACGCGACTCTGTCATAAGCCGGCAATCTGCATGACAGCCCCCGGCAAAGCGATTTTGTCACACAATCACTTCAGAGAGCCTGTTTTTTAGGAGTCGCACATGAAAAACTCGCTTCCTGAAAGAGCCCCGAAGTCCCAGACCGGCACAGAGGAGATTTTCGAACAGGTCGCCTACGGCCTGCTCTCGGTGCCGGAGGCAGCCAAAGCGATGAAGCTGAGCATTCGCCAGTTCTATCGCAGGCTGGCCGCCTGGAAAAGGGGCGAAGCCGCAGATCCGCCCCATGGCAACAAAGGGCGGCCCCCGAGCAACCGCCTGCCAGACGATATTCGTTTAAAAATCATAGAACTGGCAGTTACAAAATATCAGGATTTCCCTCCGACGCTCCTGACTCAGTACCTTGTGAAAAACGAAGGGATCAAAGTGTCGAAGGAAACTGTTCGAAAGATTCTGAGAGAACTCAGCCCTCAGGCCTCAGAGCAGGGGCTCAGAAGAGCCGGTCATTTTCTGAGGCGCAGAAGGTCAAGGTTCGGCGAGCTGGTTCAGATCGACGGCAGCCCGCACAGATGGTTCGGCCCCGGTCAGAAAGAGTGCTCATTAATCGCGTTCATTGACGATGCGACCGGCAGAATCGCCGCTGCCGGGTTCTTTCCCTCGGAGACCGCGGCGGGCTATATGACCGTGCTGCTCCAATACATCAGGGCGCACGGAATCCCCCTTGCGCTATACAGCGATCGGCACGGCACTTTCCGCGCGTTGGCTCAGGGCCGGTCCAAAAATGTAGAGGGCACACAGTTTCAGAGAGTCTGCGACAAGCTTCAGATCGAGCAGATATTCGCTCAGAGCCCGCAGGCAAAAGGCCGGATAGAACGCCTGTTCAAGACGCTGCAGGGGCGCTGGCCGCATGAGTTCAGGGTCATGGGAATCGAAGACATGGCCACCGCCAATCAGCGCATGGACGAACTGATCAGGGATTTCAATCAGCGGTTTGGAATCGACCCAAGAGAACCCCTGAGCGCAAACTGTGCGGTGGCTGAAGAAAGTATGCCCGAGATTGAACGCATATGCGCCTGGTGGCACGAACGCGTTCTGAGCAAATCTCTGAGCGTCTCCTTCGGGGGGTCGATCCTGCAGCTCAAGAATGCGAGCGCTCGGAAGTTTGAGCTGATGGGCAAGAAAGTCAGCGTCATCGAGTACCCGGATGGCCGTGCGCCGGAAATGGTCTACCGGGATGCACGGGGCAAAGAACATCTGCTCTGCTTTGAAGCCCGGAAAAGAAAAACGCTCGAGCGCACGGAATACCTTGAGTCATCGAAGACCATAGACGCATGCCTGGATCGAATCATTGAGAAGGAAGATTTGCGACCCAACGGCTTCGTCATGAAGCTGGAATGCGAAATGGCTGAAGCGAAGCAACGGCAGGCCCAGAGAAAAGAGCGTGACCAAAAGGCCCGTGAACTCGAAGAAAAGCTGAAGCAGCGGAAAAACAGATCTGGCAAATAATGAAATCAACACAGGCTCTCAGAAGATCTTTTTTCCCAACCTGCCCACAGCCCGCACGGGCTTCAGCCCATTTGAGGCGAGCGCCCGACAGAGCGTGGGCAGGGTGTTCTCCATGAAGACGATAAAGGGCCCCAGGGGGCTCTCAATTTCTGTCTTTGGCGGAGAATTTTTGGTGTCATAATCGCTTTGCTAGGGTGTGACATAGTCCCGTTGTGCTGGCATGTGACATTTTCCCTTTGCTCTAACAAAGCGAAGCCGGGGTAAAAAGCTCGGTTCGCTTTTCCATTAAGGAGCCCGCGGCGAGGCTGCGCCCGATCCCGGACGCCAGGCGCCGGTTGGCTGATCGCAAGGAGCCTAAAGATGCAAAACTTTAATTTTTGTTCCCCCACGCAGCTTGTCTTTGGCAAGGGCTGTGAATGCGAGATCGGGAACAGGCTGGCCGAGCGCTTCCCTGGCGGCCGCGTGATGATGGTCTACGGCGGGGGATCCATCCGCCGCAGCGGACTCTATGACCGCGTCATGGCCTCGCTGCGCCAGGCGGGGCTGCAGGTGAGGGAAAAGGGCGGAGTGCATCCCAACCCTGACATCGGCTTTGTCCGCGACCTGATTGCGGAGTGCAGAAACTGGCAGCCTGATGTGCTTCTTGCCGTGGGCGGAGGTTCCGTGATCGACACCGCTAAGGCCGCCGCTATGGGGGTGCCCTACGAGGGTGACGTCTGGGACTTTTTCTGCGGAAAAGCCGTCTGCACGAAGGCTCTGCCGATCGCTGTCGTTCTAACCATACCTGCGGCCGGCTCCGAGCTGTCCATGCGCGTTGTCATCACCAATGAAGGCAGGAAATGGGGGACGGCCAGCCAGGCGATCCGCTCTTACCTCTCCGTGATTGACCCTGAGCTCTTCTTCACGCTGCCGGCCTGGCAGGCTGCAGCCGGCGTTGTCGACATGATGAGCCACATCATGGAGCGCTACCTCACCAATACGACAGGGACGGGCTTTGTGGACGCGCAGGCCGAGGCCGCCATGAAAACGATCATGAAGTACGGCCGCTTCGTGCACAAGTTCCCCCAGGATTATGACGCCTGGAGCCAGATCGGCCTGGCGGGCACCTTCGCTCACAACGGATTTTTCGGGCTGGGGCAGGAAGAGGACTGGGCCTGCCACGGCATCGAGCATGAGCTCTCGGCCTGGAAGCCGGAGATCACTCACGGAGCCGGGCTTGCCGTGGTGACGCCTGGATATCTGTCTTATGTAGCGCGCCGCAATCCCGCCCGCATCCTGCAGTGGGCGCGCAACGTGATGGAGGTAGACCCCGAGCTGGACGAAAGCAAGGCCGTGGCCGGCGCTGTAGCCAGCCTTCGCGATTTCTACAAGAGCCTTGGCATGCCTCTGACGCTTCGCGAGCTGGGGGCGGGCGACGCGCCGATCGAGCAGCTGGCCGAGCGCGCCGTTGCCAAGGGGCCGCTGGGGCACTACGTTCCGCTCAAGGCCGCAGATGTCGCAGCAATTCTTAGAAGCGTATTGTAAGGAAACATATACATAAAATGTCTAGTTTTCTAATCAAAAACGCTCTTTTATATGACCCTGTAAAGGTTGGCATCAGAGATATTCTTGTCTCAGAAGGAAGAATTGCCGCAATTGCTCCTGATCTCGATCTCTCCTGGCTCGGCCTCGAAACGTTCGACGCCGGCGGGGCAAGTCTTGTCCCTGGCTTCATTGACGAGCATGTCCACGTGACGGGCGGGGGCGGCGAGGGCGGGCAGCAGACGCGGGCCCCCGAGCTGCGGGTCGAAGAGGCGGTGAGCTGCGGCGACACGACCGTGGTGGGCGTTCTCGGCGCCGATACCGTTTCGCGCTCGGTCGTTTCGCTGCTAGCAAAGGTGCGCGCCCTGCAGAACGAGGGCATCTCGGCCTGGATGTGGACTTCCAACTATGCCTATCCGCCCACTTCGCTTACGGGATGCGTGAAGCTGGACCTTTACTCAATTCCGGAGTGCCTGGGCGTCAAGATCGCCATGGCCGAATGCCGCGCCTCCTTCATTTCACTCGAGGAGATGATGAGGCTTGCGGCTGAGGCCTGGGAGGGCGGACGGCTTGCCGGCAAGCGCGGGATCCTGCACGTGCACGTTGGCACTCTGGGGGGAGCTTTCGGGATGTTCGAGCAGGCCGTGAAGCGCGGACTGCCCATCGAGCATTTTCTGCCCACCCACTGCGCGAGGGATTTCGACGCGGCAGTGGCCTTCGCAAAGGCGGGCGGAAGGGTGGACTTTACGACGGACCGCCCGACGGAAGCTGCACAGGCTGTGCTCCGGGCCCTGGACAGGGGAGTGAAGGGTGACCGGATCTCTCTTTCGACGGACGGCCACGGGGCGCTGCCCGTGTATGACGAAAGGGGGGCCCTCAAGGCGCTTGACACTCTCGACATCGGCAACAACCTCAGGGCGTTCAAGCTGCTCGCGCGGGAACTCGGGCTGGAGCGGGCGCTGCCCTTCATCACCTCGAATGTCTCCGATACGCTCATGATCCCCAAGGGCCGCGTGCGCGTCGGCTGGGATGCAGATTTCTGCATCCTAGACGATTCGTATGAGCCGGTGAGCGTGGTGGCGCGCGGCCGCTTCGTCAAAAAAGACGGCGTAGTCACTGTGAAGGGGCTATACTCCTGAGGCCCTAGTCTTGAAGGACAGGGTTCTACCAACCCTGTCCCTTTGCATTTAGGATTTGATCCGGGCTCATACCCGTCTTTTTCAGCTAAAAATTGAGTAAAGCCCCGTCGGCATTGGGTCGGCGGGGCAAAAATTTTACACTCTACGTAGTTACAATGTAGTCCATTGGTGGTATAATGCTGGTATCCAGAGTCAGTTACCGGGAGCTCTCCATGTCCAAACACGTTGCCATCGTCACGACCCAGGGGCGCAAGTACGTCCGCGTTGTCGAGAGCTACCGCAATGCGGACGGCAAGCCCCGGTCGCGGCTCTTGGAGAATCACGGCAACCTCGACGTCCTTGAGCAAGAAGATCCCGACTATCTCAAGAACCTGCGTGCCCGCGTGGCAGCCGAGAACGAGGCGGTCAGGAAGGCCAGGCTGGAGGAGCTAGACAACTCGGTCCAGACAAGAATCCGCAAGCTCGAGCAGTCCCAAAAAGGCGCTGACTATTCGTGCGCCGCAAGGCTGAAGCTCGGCGCTGCCGTCATTCGGCAGGTATGGAAGGACGATCTGAATCTGCCGCAGGTGTTCCGCTATCTGCAGAGCAAGCGCAAAATCGAGTATTCGTACGACAAGGCAGCGTTCCTGCTGTGCTCGCAAAGGATCGTCAGTCCGGGCAGCAAGAAAAAAGCCTTCGAGGAGCGCGGCTCAAGCATCGTGCCGTTCGACGGCATCGCAGACAACAATGTCGTGTACCGGGTGCTCGACCGGCTTGCGGAGGACAAGGAAGCGATTGTCAAACACCTTAACCGCGAGATCAGCAGCAGGCTGAACCGCACGGTCTCAGCCGCCTTTTATGACGTGACGACATATGCCTTTGAGAGCCGGAAAGAAGGCGAGCTGCGCCAGTTCGGGCTGAGCAAGGACCACAAGGTCAACGAGGTCCAGGTAGTTCTCGGACTCGTGATGGATGCGTTCGGCATCCCCATTGATTACGAGCTTTTCCCCGGCAGCACCTCAGAGTTCGGCACGATGCTCCCCATGATCAGGCGGATCAAAACGGCTTATGACCTGCAGACGCTCATTGTCGTTGCCGACAGGGGGCTCAATTCAAACGAGAACCTGCTCGGGCTCAAGGACATCGGCTGCGACTTTGTCCTCGCGCAGAAGGTTAAGAACAGCACGAAGGAGCTGCGCAAACAGATCCTTGACGACGTAAATTGGGATGAGACCGTCATGGACGGCGACGAGATTGTCTGCCGCTACAAGACAATGGATCTGTCAAAGACGGTTTTCGTAACCAAAATCAGCAAAACCACAGGGCGCAAGTATCAGTCGTCGAAGAAAGTGGATTCTCTGGATGTCCGCTGGATCGTCTCGCATTCGCAGTCCCGGGCCAACAAGGACAATAGCGACATCGACCGTGCCGTTGAGAAGGCGAAAAAAGCCCTGCGCAGCAGGGGATCGCTGACCTCCAGCCGCGGATACAGGTCTTTGATCAAGGTGCCGAAAGGCGAAGGCGAGCCGTCACTGGATATGAAGAAAATCGAAGAGGCGAGGCGGTGGGCCGGCTATTACGCCGTCTGCACGAATCTGAAGACGAAGTCCTCTCAGGACATCATGAAGATTTACCGCAATCTCTGGCGCATCGAGGATTGCTTCCGGGTAAGCAAGACCACGCTCGAAGCCCGCCCCTGCTTTGTCTGGACAGACAGTCATGTCAGAGGACATTTTGCGAGTTGCTTCATCAGCCTCGTGATCGAAAAGTACATGCAGCATGTCCTCAAACAGAAGATCAGGGACATCACCTGTGACGAAATCAACGCGGCGCTGCGCGGTGCCGAAGTTGCCCTCGATGACGGCAATCCCCAAATGCCCCTGTACCTGAGGCTTTATCCAAAGGAGGGCCGCTTTGACTCGATCCTCAGGGCATTCAGCCTGGAGCCGCCCTGCCACTATGAGACGGCACAGTCACTATGCAAGAAGCTGCGGCTCAAAGACATTGCCCGACCGAAAAGTTGTACTACCAGAGATGAAAAATAATTAATGAATAAGCCCTTGCAATACAAGGGTTTATTCATTTTTAAGCTGATAAACTCGGGTGCGCGTCGGCTGGGATGCAGATTTCTGCATCCTAGACGATTCGTATGAGCCGGTGAGCGTGGTGGCGCGCGGCCGCTTCGTCAAAAAAGACGGCGTAGTCACTGTGAAGGGGCTATACTCCTGAGGCCCTAGTCTTGAAGGACAGGGTTCTACCAACCCTGTCCCTTTGCATTTAGGATTTGATCCGGGCTCATATATTTTTGGGAGGGTTCTGATGGAGAAGGCGAATTCACCAACCGGAGGCGCTGCGCCTTCCCCTGAGGCTCTCGCTCCGGCGGCCATAGAGGCAAAGGCTGAGGCGGTGGGTGTCTCGAAGGCCGCCATGAGGCTTTCCCAACTCGCGCCCCTTGCGGTCGCGGCAGGTTTTTTCATTGGGTTGGGGGGGCTTTATTTCACGCTGTTCATGGCCGATGACACGCTGTCCTTTGCCGTTCAGCGCTTTGCGGGCGCCGTTGTCTTCAGCCTGGGCCTTGCCCTGGTCATCATCTGCGGAGCAGAGCTCTTCACGGGCAACTCCCTCATGGTGGCGGCGCGGCTCTCAGGCCGGATCGGCACGGCACCGATGCTTGCCAACTGGGCCTGGGTCTGGGTTTTCAATTTCATCGGGGCGCTCGCTCTGGTCGCCCTCGTCTACCTCTCGCAGACCTACGCTCTCGGGAAAATGGGTGCGGCCATGCTGAAAATCGCCTCGGGAAAAGTCTCGATGCCCTGGGCGGTTCTCTTTTTCAAGGGCATTTTGTGCAATGTTCTTGTCTGCCTTGCGGTATGGATCGGCTTTGCGAGCCGTACGGTCATTGACCGTCTGTTCGCCGTGGTGCTTCCGATATCGGCTTTTGTCGCCCTGGGGTTTGAACACTGCGTGGCCAATATGTATTTCCTGCCGCTGGGCCTGCTGCTGCTCGCAAGCGGTTTCCCGGTTCCCCCGGGCGTTGATGCTTCCGCCCTGACGTTCACGGGCGTCGCTTACAACCTGTCGGCGGTCACGCTGGGCAATATCGTGGGCGGGGTGCTGGTCGGAATGGTGTACTGGGCTGCTTATGGAAGAAAGAGGGCTTGAAAAGAGAGCAGGCCCGGCGCTTTTGCCGCCGCTGTAGAAAAAAGCCGGGACCTTGAACTGTCCCTACTTTGTGAGACAGAATTAATTGAGCGTCGGAGTGGTTTTACCTGTTACCGCTTCCCTGAATTGCCTGGGGGAGCGGTAACTTAATTTCGCTTGAATGCGTTTCTCATTGTAATAGGCGCAATAGGCTTCAATTTCCCGCCGGGCCTGGTTAAAAGTCAACAGATTTTTGTCAAAGCGCTTGTCCGGGTGGTACAGCCACTCCGTCTTCAGCGTTCCGTTTCAGCCCTCCATGACGGCGTTGTCCCAACAGTTCCCTTTGCGTGAATAGTTCTGCTTAAAGCCGTAATCCCGAGCTTGTTTCCTGAACATCGGGCTGGTTTACAGCACTCCTTGGTCGCTGTGCAGCACAGCCGGTCCGCTGGCCACCGCCTTAAGCGAGTGGAGCGTCTGCATCGCAAGCGCCATATTTTGGCAGGGGCTCATTTCACAGACGACGATTTCGCGAGTGCAAAGATCCATAACGAGCGAAAGATAGAGCCAGCCAGTTTTAGTTGGAATATAGGTCACATCCGTCACAAATACCTTGCCCGGCTCCTGTTGAGTAAATTTGCGATTCAGCGTGTTCTCGAGAACAGTCCCGTCGGCCAGCCGCCCCTTTGTGAGGCTGACTCTGTATGTGTTCTTCCTTCGAATCACGGCCTGGCATCCAAGTTCCTTCATGGTGCGTGCGACTTGGTTGTGTCCGGGTTTTCGTTTATGGCCATCCATGCGAAGGACTGCCGTCATCCTTCTGACGCCATATCGTCCTTCGTGGCGTTTTTGGAGCACTTTGATGCGATCGCCAAGAGCCTTAGCCGCGAGCACTCTTTTACCAGGATTTCCAATACGGCGGTAAAAGGTGCTCCGGCTGGCACCTGCAATTTCGCAAGCTCGGGCAACGGGTACCCCGCTGCGATGTGCGCTCTTAATTGCCGAATCAAGGATGGCACATTGTTTTTTTTGACACAAGTTCCGCGGTGTTTAGGTAGGATCCTTCGAAAGAGCCGGGGCAAGTTCATTCCCGACAGAGATGCCAATTGCTCCAAAAAGCTCTCTTTCCCGTTTCGAACAGTTCTCAACAGCCCAGGTTAAGTTCCGCTTTATTGCCTTGATCGATGAAGCAATGAGCAACACTTCCGGCATGGAGGTAGGAAACGAGGCCTGCTTCAATTTTTCCTGAATGGAACCTCGGATCAACGTGGCCAGCAGCATCATGAAGGCAAGCCCCTGCAGCTTTGCCCAGTCCTGAACGCCAAGCGCATTGAAGTCCATCTGATGCTTGAGGTAATCGAAATAGGTTTCAACGCCCCAGCGTTTCTTGTACAGGCTGTAGATTTCCTCCGGGGTTGCATTGAAGGTGGTTTCCATAACAACTACTCCAAAGGACTTCTCCGCTTCCGGCAGATTTTCCGCTGTATAGCCAGGAATTTGCTTTTCAATGCACGCGAGATAATTCGCCTGTTCGTCGGCCGCTTCCTGCAGGTTGTGGAAATAGATAACCCGTGTTCCATCCTCGTCCGATGAGACCCGGTATTCGACTGCGCACCTGACGGAACGGATTTCTTCCCGGCGCAAGTAGACAAAGCTCTTCAGGCGGCCGCGTCCCCGGTTCATGGCTTCCCGGTACTTGTTCATGTTGGAGCTGACCGGCATGATGTACGTGTCGTTCCTTGCAGCAAGCGCCTCCTTGAGTTCCGGTGAGTGGAACCCCCGGTCCATCAGGAACAGGCAGCCCTCGGAGGAAATGTCCCGGATCATCTCCTTTGCCGCTGACCTGTCGTTCTTGCTGCCGTCAAACATTTTCATGGAGACTGGGCGGTTTCTTGCGACATCGTAGGCAGTTAGCAGGTTGACCTGCATGCTTTCGAACTTCCGGTACTTGTAGCCGAATTCCGTCATGCCATCCAGCATCGAATATCGGGGAATGGCATGGCCATCAAGAGCTATCTGAGTTGTTTCGGCCTGCAGGAGTCTTTGGAATTCCAAGGATTCCGTATCCCTTCTTCCAAGGAAATCAAGCAGATTGGCAACGGCGGTTTCTCCCATCTTCAGGTCCGGGAAGACCACTGCAAGCGCGCTCTTGCGGTAAAGCGTTGAGATGGAGGAAATGGCACGAAAGCCGTTGACTGCGTAAATCAGGGCCAGGGCCCAGATCTTCCGGGCGGTTTCGCCCTTGCCGAACGCCTGGCTGAACTGCGACCTGATGCCGGCGGCACACTCCTCGGCCAGGTGATATGCGCCGTATTCCAAAACCGTGTATCTGGCGTCTTCATTGGGAACGTAGCCGTCCTCAAGAGTGATTTTCCCAAGGATCCCTGTTGTGACGGTCTTCCACTTGCCCGTCGTGGGATCTTTCGTGTTCTTCATCCCGTAGACGTAGAAATGACCGTTGATCTTCTTGACCATGGTTCCCCGGGGCTTGAGCCTGCGGATTTCCTCGGGGACGGAATATTTGCCTGATGTATTGGCCATGACGGTGCTTTTTGATATACCTGTCGTATACCTAAATTATAGCAGACTCCGACCTGTTCCGCAAGAGAAAATTCCAAAAAAATAGGGCCTGAAGGGCCGGATTTCTGGAGGAAAAGCGAATTTGAGGAGTAAAAATGACCGTCTCAGGTCAGAGAATCGGAGTTCTTACCTAAACTCCGAGGAGGTTGTGTTTTGAGCCCAGATGCTCGTCTATGGACTTCAGCAGGCAGTCCAGGACAATCCGCTGTTCCTCAATGGTCCTCCGGGCTGTCTTAAGTTCTTTGGCCACATTTTCTTTGCCGCGGGATGCAGTTGTTTTATCAGGCATGTTCTTGATCTCCGGGGCTTGGCAACGGACCCCTCTTTTGAGGATGGGAGCGCCGAACTTTTCAACGTTTTGCACATACCGACGTACATCGCTGGCGCTCATCCCCAAAGCACAGCCCGCCGCATTGTGTTGCGAAGCGAAATAAGTGACCCACCCAATTATTCAAAATGAAGTGACCACCCTCCCATAGTTTTTTACAACAAGAGGGGGTTACGCTGTGAATCGTAATTCATTAAAACAGAGCATAAAGTTTCACTATGAAGGGTCCGGCTTTATGCTCACACAATCAATTCAGCAGAGCATTCTGGCTCTGCATCAGCAGGGGCAGAGCATCAGGTACATTCACCGTGCGCTGCACGTATCCCGCAAAGCCATCAGGCGCTACATCAACGGCGTCGTTCCGCAGAAAGCCGGCCGGCATCCAGGCCCCGGCCTTGCCTTCCTGCAGAGCAAAACGGAGAAAGTCAGAGAACTTTTTCTCAAGGCGGAATGCAGCGCTCCGGTGACCATCCGCTTGATCCGGAAGACATACGGAGTGGAGGTGCGTCAGGACACTTTCAACCGTTTCATCAAAAACTTCCGGCATCAGGTCAAGCTTCAGAACATGCCCTCTCCCGGCAGGTTTGAGACCCAGCCGGGCGATCAGATGCAGATTGACTTCGGTGAAAAAGACGTTGAGATAGCGGGTCAGCTGACGCGTGTGCACGTTTTTGTTGCTGTCTTAGGTTACTCGAGGCGCATTTTCGCCATGGCGTTCGAGAAAGAAACCCAGGAGGCCTGGCTGCAGGGGATAGAGCAGGTGTTCATGTATTTTGAAGGTGTTCCGCGGCAGGTGGTCAGCGACAATGCCGCCTCGCTGGTGGCCTGCCACAAACGCCGGGGCGAGGTTCGCTTTACCGACCGGTACCAGTTCCTGGCAGACCAGTACGATTTCACCCCTGTGGCCGCCGCCGTCCGCAAGCCCCGGTCCAAAGGCAAGGTCGAGCGCAGCGTCGGTTACGTCAAGCACAACGCGCTGGCAGGCGTTCGCTTCGAGTCTTTCGAGCAGCTCAACATGAACCTGCGGGCCTGGTGCGGCCTGACGGCCGACCAGCGTGTGCTGGCCAGCTTTCAGAGCAAGCCCCTGGAACGCTGGCCCGAAGAAAAGAAAGCGCTTCGTCCGCTGCCCTGCGGGCCTTTGTTTTCAACGATCTGGGTGACGAGAAAGGCAGATAAAAGCGGTTTTATCCGTTTGGAAAACCGCCTCTATCGACTCCCCGATGCCTGTCGGCTGCAAGAGGTCCGGCTCCGTGTAAGCTCACAAACCCTCGAGGTGTTCTGTGGACAGAAGCCAATCATCCGCTTGAATAAAACCGCAGATGTATATTCGCCTCGCCAGCAGCCGATGTCAACCCCGAGAGATGCCTCAAAGACCTTCGAGGAAGAAAAAAAAATCCTTCAGCAGGACCCCGTTTATCAGGAGTATCAAAAGGCTGGCCCGGGCATTCCGGGAAACTCTGCGCAGTACAACGCGCTGTTTATTGGGGCTGAACCCGAAGGAGTTCGGCCATGAGGGAAACCGACAAAGAGCTTAAGGCCTGCGCGGCCCGTCTGAAACTGACATTCATTCGGGACAATCTGGAAGACCTGCTCAAGACCGCGACTGACAACAAAATGACGGTCCGGGAGGCCCTTGCGTTTCTGTTCGGTGAGGAAATCCGGCGGCGCAATGCCAACCGCTGCTCTATCTGGATGCGCGGCGCCCATTTCCCGGTGATTAAGGAGCTGGGGGACTTTGACCTCACTTTCCAGCCCTCCATTGATCCGGGGCTTTTCCGAGAAATGTGCAGCCTGGAGTGGATCGGCAACGGAGAAAATGTCGTCCTGGTCGGGCCTCCGGGGGTTGGGAAGACGCATCTGGCCATCGGGCTGGGAGTCAGAGCCGTCCGCTCCGGCATGACGGTGCGGTTTTTCAATGCCAAGGATTTAATTGAGTCCCTTTCCAAAGCCTACAGTGAAGGCGCTTTCGAAAACAAACTCAAGGAAATCAACAAGGCCAGGCTTCTGATCATCGACGAGCTCGGCTATACGCCGCTGTCGCCGGTGCAGACGCAGCTGCTCCTGACTTTTACCTAAAAAGCCGTCCTCAACAAGGATAAATATCAATACAAACATAAATTTGTGAGGCGTTGATGTTTATCAAGCTTTGTCGTAATTATGTAGTTAGATTAGTGTTAATCATGATATGATGTAAATGTCTGACAGGAGCTTTCCCATGGCCATCTCCGTTTCAATCAAGAAGTTCAAGGGTGTGGAATACGTTTACATTTGCGAAAGCTTCCGAGACCCGCTTACCCGCAAACCCACCAGCCGTGTGCTGGCCAGCTACGGGAACAAAAAGAAGCTGCTTGAAAAAGACCCGGACGCCATGGAGAAGATCCAGAAACACGCCGAGCAGCTCAGGGCGGATTCTTCGCTGTACAGCCAGACGATCCAGGAAACAGTATTGTCGCGGGTCGCTGCGCCAAGCGCGGCAGACCGGCGGCCCGACTGCAGGACCTGTACGCCGGCACCCTACAGGCTTCTGTGGGAGCAGCTGGGAATTTCAAATTATTTTCAGAACTATCGTCACAACTACCGGATCGGCTGGGACGTGGACAAGACGATTTTCTTTTCTGTCGTTTCACGGCTGATCGCCCCTTCCTCGAAGCGCTCCTCCTGGCTCAACAAGGAAAGATTCGTCTTCGACTTCAGCGACCTGCGCCTCGATCAGATTTACGACAGCCTGGACATTTTGGCCGACCGCAAGGAAGCTATCATCAAAAAGCTCAATGACGGCATTGGGCGGCTCTACAAGCGCGACCTGACAATTGCGCTTTATGACGTGACCACACTGTATTTCGAGAGTTTTATTGAAGACGGCCTGCGCCGCCGGGGGATGAGCAAGGAGCATCGGACCCAGGAGACCCAGGTGGTGCTGGGGCTTCTGGTGGATGCAGACGGCATTCCGTTCAATTACGAAATCTTCCCCGGAAACACAGCCGAAGTTCACACCCTGATGGAGGTCGTGAAGAAATTCAGCCGGGATTACGGAGTCCAGAATGTCACGGTGGTTGCTGACAGCGGGCTGAACCAGTACATCAATCTCGAGGCGCTGCAGGAATCCAATTTCAACTTCATTGTGGGCTTCCCTCCCTACATCAAGCTGTCTGTGTCGGACCAGCAGAAATTACTGGACTGCGACGGCTGGCACTGGAGTTCCAGTCCGGATGACCCTCGGTGGGGAATCAAGGAAATGCCTTTGTCCATTGAGCGCACGGTCGTGGACAAAAGCACCGGCCAGCGAAGACCGGTCAGCCTCAAGGCCACCTGCATAGCCACCTATTCCGCCAAACGCTTTGAACACGACAGCCAGGAGCTTGAACTCAAGTGGCAGCGTGCTTCCGACCTTGTGGCAAGAGGCCCCGCCGCTGTGAAAGCGGCGGGGCGAAGCGGCTACAAAGCTTTTATCAAGCCGGGGACCACTAAAGTTGAGCTGAACTCAGCCCTTTACGACAAACGCCGCAAGTGGTGTGGATACATGGCGCTGCTCACCAATCTTGATTTGCAGAAGCACAAGCCCGCCGAAATCTACGGCCTTCTGCGGCAGCTCTGGCGCATTGAGAACAACTTTCGGATGCTCAAGACCGATCTTAGGGCCAGACCTGTGTTCGTTTGGACAGACCAGCATATCCGTGGGCATTTCGTCCTCAACTACATCGGCCTGGTTCTCCAGCGGCTTTTAATGAAGAAGCTGCGCGAGTCCGGTCTTGATGTTTCAGGCGCGGAACTCATTCGGGCGCTGGAATCAATGAAGATCAGCAGGCTGAAGGGGCTGAAGAAGGCTCAGTCTTTCCTCTACTGCTGCAGCAATGAGAACGCGGAGTCGCTCAGCGTCAGGAATGAAAAAGGAGATCTTCTCTCTTTACAGGAACTTTGCGACAAGATCCTTAACGCCTGCGGGATCGAGCCTCTGAAAGACCTTGAGACGGCTGAAAGCATCCGCAGGAAATTCCATTCTCGCCTGCCTATGGCTTAAAAATTTACCTACATCGCTGGATAGTTTTAAAAACAGCCGAAAGCCTTGAGTACCAGGCTTCCGCACAAGGTTTGATAAAGAAATCACGGAAAAGTCAGGAGAAAATGTCGTCCTGGTCGGGCCTCCGGGGGTTGGGAAGACGCATCTGGCCATCGGGCTGGGAGTCAGAGCCGTCCGCTCCGGCATGACGGTGCGGTTTTTCAATGCCAAGGATTTAATTGAGTCCCTTTCCAAAGCCTACAGTGAAGGCGCTTTCGAAAACAAACTCAAGGAAATCAACAAGGCCAGGCTTCTGATCATCGACGAGCTCGGCTATACGCCGCTGTCGCCGGTGCAGACGCAGCTGCTGTACCACCTGGTTGCGCTGAGGTATGAGAAGAAAAGCCTCATTGTGACGAGCAACCGTCCGGCAGGACAGTGGGAGCTGTTTATGGGCGATAAAGCGGCTTCCAATGCGATTTTGGACCGGCTGCTCCATCACTGCACTGCCCTTGCGATTAAAGGCGAGAGCTACCGAATCCATGAGAGCAGGATGAGAAAGTTAAAGAGAAAGGCCAAAGAGAAGAAGGAGGAGGCTGCAGAGAGCACCCAGGCCAATTGATTTTCGGTATCGTTACGTACGATGGGGTGGTTACCTAATTGTGAATTTTTGGCGGGTAACTCATTTTGCACAATGACAGCATTGTACGATTGACAAACAGCGTACACCCTGACAGCCTGCCACGCCATGGCTTCAGTTCTTTTCCGCCAGCTGTTATCCAGGCTCCATGAAACATCACCACGATCAAATGCCGCTTGCCAGTTTTCTACGCTAATGCGGGCCAATCCCAGCTGTTTTGGGATCGTAAAGGATCGAGCTCCCAGCCTCAGTAACGTCAATACTTTTTGACGAATTTCAATCGAGATCTTTTTGGACATGAAAATCCCCAGAAAGTGTCTCACCTTCTGGGGACAGTTCACCTCCTCAGAGGCTCCGGCTTTTTCCATCAGCAGGGGCGCTCACCACTGCTGCAAGGCCCATTCCGGCGGCTTGGGGCAGCCCGAGGAGTGCGTGAGGACCTCGTAGCCGGTTTCTGTCACGTAGAGCGTGTGCTCCCATTGGGCCGACAGCGACCGGTCTGTCGTCACCACGGTCCAGCCGTCTCCCAGATTGGAAATCCGGTGGCGGCCCGCGTTCACCATCGGCTCGATCGTGAACATCATGCCGGGTTCGAGGACGATGCCCGAGGGCGGATAATCGGCGGGCGGAATCGGATAGTGCGACACCCAGGGCTCGCCGTGGAAGACGCCTTTGCCGATGCCGTGTCCGCCGTACTCGCGCACCATGGAGCAGCCGGCGTCAACCGCGACCTTGTTGCAGGCCAGTGCAATGTCGAGGAAAGTATTGCCTGGCTTGACCGCTTCGATCCCCCGCCACATGCTCTCGTAAGTGACCCTGCACAGGCGCGAGCCGGCGATGGTGGGCTTGCCGACGATGAACATGCGGGAGGTGTCGCCGTAGAAGTCATTCCATATGCTCGTGACGTCTATGTTGACGATGTCGCCGTTCTTCAGCTTCTTTTCCGAAGGGATCCCGTGGCAGACCACGTTATTCACGGAGATGCAGCTCGAGGCGGGGAAGGGCACGCCGCGGTCATTCTTGACGCCGAGGTCGGCCGGTCGGCATTTCTGCACGTCGACCGTGTAGTCGTGGATCAGGCGGTCGAGCTCGATGGTGGCCACGCCTGGCTTCACGAAGGGCGTGATGTAGTCGAGCAGTTCCGAGGCGAGCCGGCAGGCCGTCCTCTGCCCCTCGATTTCCTCCGGCGTGCAGATGTGGATTTCAGGTAATTTCTTTTCGCTCATGATTTTCGCTTGCAGGGAAAGCCGCCCGGGCCGCGCGGCCTGCGCCGCCGCGGGGAGCTTTTCAAACAGGATGATTTGCGGCACATGGTACACGAAGTGGCGCGGGGCGGGCGGCTCTCGCGCGGTTGAGGCCGCGCCGCGTTTGTAATATAATGCCGCGTCCGTCGTTTTATCGGCAGACGAAAGACGAAACTTAAATCCTGTTCTTTCTGAAGAACGTTTTCTATTTTTTAAATAGCCACTTCGCTTGACCGAGGTGCGGACGGCGGCGCCGGACGCATAAAGCGGAGTGTCAGACAACAACCTTGGAGAAAAAAATCATGGTTAGCATGCGCGAAATGCTCGAAGCCGGTTGCCACTTTGGTCACCAGACCCGCTTCTGGAACCCCAAGATGGCCCAGTACATCTTCGGTTCCCGCAACCACATTCACATCATCAACCTCGAGCAGACCGTTGCCAAGCTGGCTGAGGCTGAGAAGTTCGCCCACGATCTCGCCGCGAAGGGCGGCAAGATCCTGTTCGTCGACACGAAGCGCGGCGGCCGCGAGATCATCGCCGCCGAGGCGCAGCGCGCCGGCATGAGCTACGTGGACCGCCGCTGGCTCGGCGGCACCCTCACGAACTTCAAGACCGTGAAGAACACCATCAAGCATCTCAAGGACATGGAAGACAACGTCGCCAACGGCGGCCTTGAGAAGATGACCAAGAAGGAAGCGCTGGACTACACCCGCGAGATCGAGTCCCTCAATCGCTCCATCGGCGGCATCAAGAACATGTTCTCCCTGCCTGATGCCCTGTTCATCATCGATGTCGGCTATCACAAGATCGCCATTCAGGAAGCCAAGAAGCTCGGCATCCCGGTGATCGGCGTCGTGGATACGAACAGCTCCCCCGACAATGTCGACTACGTGATCCCGGGCAACGACGACGCCGGCAAGGCCGTCGCCATCTACGCCTCCCAGATCGCTGATGCCATCATCGCCGGCACCGCCGAGCACAAGGAAGGCGCCGACAAGGCCGATGCGGACGAAGAGTTCGTTGAGGTCGCCGAAGAGCCGGCTGCCGCTGAAGAAGCCCCCAAGGCCTGAGCTTAGAGCGCTTTCAGCCGCATGAACGAAAAGGGGCGCCCGTTGCAAAGAGCGTCCCTTTTTATGTTTTTCATCCAATCTGATTATTAGTCAGGAGAAATAAATGGCCGTTATTACTGCCGCTCTTGTGAAAGAACTCCGCCAGAAAACGGACGCTCCGATGATGGAGTGCAAGAAGGCTCTTGTGGCTGCCGAAGGCGATTTCGCCAAAGCCGAGGAAATCCTTCGCGTGAAGCTTGGCAATAAGGCCAACAAGGCTTCCGCCCGCGTCGCCGCCGAGGGCGTTGTGGCTGTCTATATTTCCGAGGACCGCAAGCTCGGCGCCATGTTCGAAGTGAACTCCGAGACCGACTTCGTTGCGAAGAACCCCGAGTTCCTCGCGATGGCCAACGCCGGCGCCCGGCTCGTGGCCGAGAAGAATCCGGCCGACGTCGCCGCTTTGTCCGCCCTGACGGTGGACGGCAAGACCCTTGAGGAAATCCGCAAGGGCCTGGTCGGCAAGATCGGCGAGAACATGTCCTTCCGCCGCTTCGTGCGCATGGAGGCTCAGGGCCGTCTCGACGCCTACGTCCATGCCGGCTCCAAGATCGGCGCCATGGTGGACATCGTCGGCGGGGACGACGAGCTCGCGCACGACGTGGCCATGCACGTGGCCGCCTCCCGTCCGAAGGCTCTTGACGAGTCCGGCGTGGACCAGGCCTCCATCGAGTCCGAGCGCCGCGTCGCCATCGAGAAGGCCCGCGAGTCCGGCAAGCCTGAAAATCTGATCGAGCGCATCGCCGAGGGTTCCGTGAAGAAGTTCCTGAAGGAAGTGACGCTGCTCAATCAGCCGTTCGTGAAGAACGACAAGGTGACCGTCGGCCAGCTTCTGAAGAGCAAGGGCGCGAAGTGCGTCGCCTTCAACCTCTTCGTGGTCGGCGAGGGCATCGAGAAGCGCAGTGACGACTTCGCCGCTGAAGTGGCCGCCCAGGTGGCCGCCTCCAAGAAGGCCTGACGAGTCTTTCGGCTGAGGTCCTGAGGCCCGCCCGCCGCCACCGGCTGCGGCGGCCTCGGGGCAGATGAGCCCGCAGGGAAAAAACTCTCTGCGGGCTTTTCTTGGCCTTATTTCGGCCTTTCCGCGCATCTTCATGGCGCACGGGAGCGGCTTTGCAGTATCATGCCTTTTGGCTCGAAATAAGCGTTAATGGCTAATTCACCGCCTGCCGCCGCGGCAACTGGAGAATCGTTCAAATGAAAGAGACAAAAAAGAAACCTCAGCCGATCTATAAGCGAGTTCTGCTCAAGCTCTCCGGTGAGGCTCTGATGGGGCACGACCAGTTCGGCATCAACCGGGATACGCTGCACTACATGGTCTCTGAAATCAAGAAGATTCTGGACATCGGCGTCCAGGTCGGCATCGTGGTGGGAGGCGGCAACATCTTCCGCGGCGTTGCCCTCGGTGCAAGCGGCATGGATCGGGCGACCGGAGACTACATGGGAATGCTCGCCACCGTGATGAACGCCATGGCTCTGCAGGACGCCTTCACCAAGGCGGGCATACCGGTGCGCATCCAGTCGGCCCTTCACCTTGAGCAGGTGGTGCAGCCCTACATCCGCGGCAAGGCCCTGCGTTATCTCGACCAGGGGCGCGTCGTGATCTTCGCCGCCGGCACCGGCAATCCGTTCTTCACCACCGACACCACGGCGGCCCTGCGCGGCGCCGAAATGGGCGCCGAGGTGGTGCTCAAGGCGACGAAGGTCGACGGGATCTACACCGCCGACCCGATGAAGGATCCGACGGCGACCCGCTTCTCCGACATCACGTTCGATGAGGCGATGAAGCGCGACCTCAAGGTGATGGACGGGACGGCTTTCGCCCTGTGCCGCACCAACGGCCTGCCGATTCGAGTCTTCAATATCGGCCGTCCTGATGCCCTGCTGCGCGTTTGCACGGGCCATGAGGAAGGCACGCTGGTTCATCTTTGAACCGTTCACCTGTTTTAACTGTCACAAAGGAAAGAGTTTCAAATGGCAACCATTCAGGAAATCCGCACCCAGGCGGAACACAAGATGCAGCGCAGCGTCGAGGGCCTCCGCGAGGAATTCCGCAAGATCCGCACCGGCCGCGCCTCCACCGGGCTGCTTGACTCTATTTCAGTGGATTACTACGGAGTGCGCACGCCCCTGAACCAATGCGCCACGGTGAACGTGGCCGACGCCCGCACGCTCACGGTCCAGCCGTTCGACCGCAGCCTGGTCAAGGCCATTGAAAAGGCCATCCTTGAAAGCGACCTGGGGCTCAACCCTGCCACGACCGGCACGATGATCCGCATTCCGCTGCCGCCGCTCACCGAGGAGCGCCGCCGCGAGATCACGAAGGTGGTCCGCCGCATCGCCGAGGAGGGGAAGATCGCCGTCCGCAACGTCCGCCGCGATGCGAACGAGGCGGTCAAGAAGCTGCTCAAGGACAAGGAGATTTCGGAGGACGAGGCGCGCGGCTCTGACAACGACATTCAGAAGCTGACCGACAAGTACATCGCTCTCGTCGACACGGCCACAGAGGAGAAGGAAAAGGAGGTCATGACCGTCTGACCGGCCAGGAAGGCGGTTTTTCCTTCATGAATTTTTCCAAGATCTCCGAACAGAGCCTGCCCGGGCACGTGGCCGTCATCATGGACGGCAACGGGCGCTGGGCGAAGCAGCGCCGCCTGCCGCGCGTGGAGGGGCACCGCCGCGGCGTGCGCGCGGTGAACGCCTGCACGGAGGCCGCGAGGCGGGCCGGGATCCGTTCGCTCACGCTCTTTGCCTTCAGCAGCGAGAACTGGAAGCGCCCGGCCGATGAGGTGAGAGCCCTGATGTCACTTTTCGTGCAGGTTCTGCGCGTTCAGCAGCCGCGGCTGCTCAAGTACGACATCAGGCTGCGCGTGGCGGGCGACACCTCGGTTTTCAATCCGGAGCTGCGGAACCTCATTGCTGAAACCGAACAGGCGACGAGCGGCTGCCGAGGCATGACTCTCACCATCTGCGCGAATTACGGCGGCCGCTGGGACATCGCCCAGGCGGTGCGCCGTCTCCTTCGGGAGGAGCCCCTTGCGGCCTCTCACCCGGAGATGATCGATGAGGAGTCCATCGGCCGGCACCTTGCGCTCGACTGGGCGGGCGACGTCGATCTGCTCATCCGCACCGGGGGCGAGTCGAGGCTGTCCAATTTCCTGCTCTGGCAGTCGGCTTATGCCGAGCTTTATTTCACTCCCGAGCTCTGGCCCGATTTCACCGAGAAGAGTTTCCTCGCCGCGCTGCGCTGGTATGCGGGGCGTGAAAGGCGCTTCGGGCTGACCAGCGAGCAGGTGGCGAGCGGAGCTCTGCCCCCCGGCCGCGGCTTTTAATTTCTCTTTTTACTGCTGAGGCGTGCGGCGACGGAAGGCCGCACCGGATCCAAATGCTCAAACAACGCGTGCTTACCGCCATCGTCATGCTTGCCGTGCTGGTGGCCTCCATCCTCATTTCCCCGCTCGCCTTCTGCGCCGTCATGACCTTCTGCGTTTCCGCGGCTCTCTGGGAGTGGCTGCGGATGCTTCATGTGCGCGCGGCGCTTCCTGTGGCGGCGGTCATTGGCGCGGCCCTTTACTTTTCCTGGCTGGCGGGGCTGCGCATTCCCGACGGGGCGCTGCTCGCGCTCACCGCGCTCGACAGCCTGGTCTGGCTCGTGATTGCCGCGGGGCTCTTCCGGCACCGCGGCAGCGGCTACCGGCTGCCCGTCCCCCTGCAGGCCGTTTTTGCGCTCACCATGCTGCCCCTGGCCTGGTGCAGCCTCATGCGGCTGTTTGAGTCGGGCTCCTGGCAGCTCGTCCTCTCCGTGCTCGTGATCGTCTGGACGGCGGACATCGCCGCCTATTTCTGCGGACGGGCCTTTGGCCGGCACCGCATGGCGCCCGCCATTTCCCCGAAGAAGACCTGGGAGGGGGCAGCGGGCGCCTACCTGTTCGGGGTGGCCGTGGCGGCCGCCCTCGCCGCAGTGTTTTCCGGCCGCTCCGATGTCTTCCAGGTTCTCATCTTCAGGCGGGTCGGGTTCGCTGCGGCTTTCCTCATCATCGTCTTTCTCACGTTCTTCTCGATGGCGGGCGACCTCCTCGAGTCCGCCGCCAAGCGCCAGGCGGGCATCAAGGACTCAAGCAATCTCCTTCCGGGGCACGGCGGCTACTTCGACCGGCTCGACGCCTGCATTCCTGTGATGCCCGCGGCGGTTCTGATCCTGCTGCTCACCGCCTGAGGCATGAACCGGCCGCCTCCGCGGGGGCGTGAGGGACGGGTTTCAGCGGCTTTTGTGAAGATGCACTTAACAGAGGCACTTCCATAGGAGTAGGATTAACAGAATCAGCTGACGGCTAATCGAGACGCCAGCCGCCCTTCCTGAGACCCGGCGACCGCCGGGCGGCGGGGAGAACTCTGCGGGCCACAAGCTGCAGATGCGTTTCCGATCAGGAACGGACTCCGGCCCCGGCGGGCCGGTTCAGGGACAAAAAAGGTTTGCAGGATTTTTTATTAAATCCTGAGTTTTTGGTTTAAAGGTATGAAGATGGAAAAGAAAAACATAGACTGGAGCAGCCTCGGCTTCGGTTACACCCCTACGGATTATCGCTGGGAGACCCGCTGGCACGACGGGGCGTGGGAAAAGGGCGGCCTGACCACGGACAGCACGATTACGCTGTCGGAAGCGGCCTGCGTTTTCCATTACTCTCAGTCCTGCTTTGAGGGACTCAAGGCTTATACGACCCGCGACGGCCACATCGTGACCTTCCGCCCTGATCAGAACGCGAAGCGCATGCAGGACTCCTGCCGCCGCCTTGAGATGCCTGTGCTGCCTGTCGAGACTTTCCTCGAAGCCCTCGACGCCACCGTGAAGGCCAATGCGGCCTGGGTGCCTCCGTTCGGCACCGGCGCGACCCTCTACATCCGTCCTCTGATGATCGGCTCGGGCCCGCAGATCGGCGTGGCCCCCGCTCACGAATTCCTCTTCCGCCTGTTCTGCATGCCGGTGGGGTCCTACTTCAAGGGCGGCGTGAAGCCGATCAGCCTTCAGGTCTCCAAGTACGACCGCGCCGCCCCGCGCGGCACCGGCCACATCAAGGCCGGGCTCAACTACGCCATGAGCCTGTATCCGACCATGGAAGCTCACCGCGCGGGCTTTGCCGAGAACATGTATCTCGATCCTGCGACCCGCACTTACGTCGAGGAGACGGGCGGTGCGAACATCCTCTTCGTCGATAAGGACAACAACCTCATCGTTCCGAAGAGCGACTCCATCCTGCCGTCCGTCACCCGCCGCTCGCTCGTGTATGTGGGCGAGCATTACCTCGGTCTCAAGGTGATCGAGCGCAAGGTGAAGTTCTCCGAAGTGAAGGACATGAAGGAGTGCGCCCTTTGCGGCACGGCCGCCGTTTTGGCGCCTGTGGGCCGCATCCACAGCGACGAGGGCGACATTTACCTGCCCTCCGGCATGGACAAGATCGGCGAGATCTCCGGCAAGATCCGCGAGACCCTGCTCAAGATCCAGTCCTGCGAAATCGAGGCTCCGGAAGGCTGGATCCGCCGCATCCTCTGATTTTCAGAGCATGCCTCCCGCCGCATGCGGGAGGCGGATGCCCCGCGGCGTCCGCTTTCCTCCTGCGGCGCACTGCGAAAGCCGCTGATTCCCCCTCAAGGGAGCCAGCGGCTGTTTTTTTATCCTGGAAAAGCCGGGATGCGGTGAAGCGAAGGCGAGCAGGATCCTGCCGGGCCCGTCAGACAGCCCGCGCAGATCCCGCCTCAGGACAGAGGCCGTGGCCCGTAGGCGTTGTCCTGCCTGCTGCCGGGAAACATCGCGGCCACGAAGAGAATGAGAAAGGCTGCCGTCGAAATCCACCGCAGCCAGGCGTACTGCTCGTAAGCCGCCAGGGCTGAGGTCGCGAGGCTCAGCAGGAAGACGGCAGCGACCCACCGGCCTGACAGCCCGACATCATGCAGCCGCCGCACGAGGGCGGCGGCGTAAGGACAGATCGAAACCAGGGCGAAGCCGCCGATTGCGGCGCTTCCCAGCGACGGGACGAGCGCTGCGAAGACGATCAGCAGGGCGTTGCAGGCGAAATACGCAAGAAAAAACCACCAGAACTCGGAGCGGCTTGAGCGGCCCTTGAACCGGGCGTATTTGTAATAGGCGCAGTTTTTAACCGCCTCTGTGAAGCGCATGGATGAAGTGTCCCTTTCAAATCGGAGTTCTTAAAAATCCAAAGCGGTCTGTCCGGCCGGATTTTATTTAGAGGCTTCGGAGCCGGGGCCTGTCCCCTGGCCGGCCGGGCCGCTGCCGCGCTCCGGCTGCTGCGCGGGCCCGGGCTTTGCGGCGGAAGCCTCGGAGTCGTCCGGCTGCGCGGCCCGGCCCCGCTTCAGAGCGCCGAAGGAGAAGCGCCCGGCGCGTCCGGAAGCCTTGCCGCCGGAAGGCGTGAGGAACGGATAAAAGCCGATCGGGAGGTTTTCCCAGAGCACTCCCGGCAGCGCCGCCCAGGCCCAGGAGAGGAGCATGTAGCGCCAGTCGATCCAGGCGACGCGCTTTTTGGCCAGGATCGCCTTGAGGATCCGGTCGGCCGCGTAAGGCAGCGGCATCGTGAGAGGATAGCGGTGTCCGGCAATCAGCGGCGTGTCAATGAAACCGGGCCTGATGTCGGTGACGTAGATGTCCAGCCCGCGGGCCGCGCAGCGCTGCCGCAGGGCCTCGAGGTAGTTTTTCTGCAGAGCCTTGGTGGCCGAGTAGGCCGGCGCGATGCCCAGTCCGCGGGTGGAGGCGACCGAGGAGATCGCGGCGATCTGAGCCCCGTAGGGCTGGCTTCTCATGATGGTGAAGACCGCATCGATGCAGCGCACGAAGCCGTCGGCGTTCGTGGCCACGGTATTGAGCTCGATCTCCGGGGTGAGGTCGGGATTATCGGAGCCCACGCCCGAGGCGTGGATGTAGAGGTCAACGCCTCCCAGCTCCCGGACGAGATGCGACAGCCCGAGCGGCGCCTCGTCCGAGCGGACGTCGATCTTCTCCCAAATGACTTTTGCGCCCGTTTCGGCCTGGAGCTTTTCCGAGATCTGCCGCAGCCTATCCTCGCGCCTGCCGGCGATCGCAAGGTCGCAGCCCAGGGCCGCGAAACGGCGGGCGAGTTCTTCTCCGATGCCAGATGTGGCGCCCATGATGACGACGTTTTTTGCCATGGCTCTAGTCCCATTAAGAGAGCGGCGGCCGCGTCCGAGGAGCAGACATCTCGGCAGCCCGTTTCGGTTGTTATGATAGACAAAGATTTTAAGGCCTCAGATCCGGATTATGACAAGCTCTGCTCGCGCACGCGCTTCATCGCTCCGGCGCCGGAAATTTGCGGACGGCGCACGCGCCCTCGCCGCTGTGTGCGCTGCGCTGGCGGCCGCGCAGGCCGCCCTGGCCGACCCGTCCGAGGACCCCGTCGAGGCCTTCCTGCTGTCGGCCGCTGCGGCAAAGGGCAGGCCCGGCGCCGCCCCGAAGCTTTCAGATCTCCAGGCCCGAGGGGATGAGCCTCTGCCTTTTTCGCTGCTTCCTCCGGCCGGCGCCGCCCGAAGCGCCGCTCCGGGCGAGTCCCTGCTCTATACCTGGAGCCGGGCGGGCTTCCTGCAGGACGAGCCCGACCCGGCCCCGGCCGCGGCGCCGGGCATCGCGGTGGCCCTGCGCGAGAAGAACTCCTCGATTGTGAGGGAATCCGACGGCGGGCTTCAGCTCGCGGGGCTCGGCCCCCTGAGCCTGGTGGGCTTCTACGGCTTTGGCGGCATCACCCGCGACAACGGCTACCACTTCACCGGTACGGGCTACTCAAGCATCGGCGGCACCTCCCGGGTGCTTCCCGCGTCGCTGTCGCTTGCCGGCTTTACGGCTGATCCGAGGCAGAACATTTATTCGGCCGAGATGCGCGCGGAGGCCCCGATGCAGCTCTCCGGCCAGACGCAGGTGGTGCCGTTCATAGGCTACAGGGCCGTTCTCACGCAGCAGTCCGATGCGGGGCTGTTCAACGCGCTCGGAGGAGAGGGCTCCACGGACTCGGGCCAGAAGAGCGCCCGGCAGATTCCCCTCGGCGTGGGGCTCGTCCACACGAGGCAGGTCGATGCGAAAACGCGCTACCGCTTCAAGAGCGTCCTCGGGGCGGTGACGAGCGTTCCCGAGGGCTCCGGGGCCTCGGGCGATGAAATGGGGAACTCGGTCACCGGCATCGGGTCGCTTGGCGTCGAGCTGCAGCGTGGCACCTGGAGCCTGGAGGCGGGGGCGGATCTCGGAGTTTCAAGCGAGAGCCGAAGCGAGACCGGGCTTTCGATCAATTTCAAGCGGGCTTTTTGAAGGCGCGAGCCCGGGGCAGGGTTTTCCCACACGGGCCGAAGGAACACCGTTACAATCACACCACTATGACTAAAACCGTGAATATTCTCGGAGCGACGGGATCCATCGGCCGCTCTGCGCTGGACGTGCTCTCGCGGCACCGCGGCGAGTGGCGCGTGCGCGCGATAGCCTCGGGCAGCCGCGTTCGGGAGCTGGCCGAGGCTGCGGCCGCCTGCGGCGCCGAGGCTGCTGCCGTGGCCGACCCCGCCCTGAAGGATGCGCTCGCCGCGGAACTGCGTGCGAGGGGGCTTGCCACCGAGGCCCTGGCCGGCCCTGAGGCGCTCTGCACGATTGCCGGCGACCGGGGCGCAGATGCCGTGGTTCTTGCGGCAAGCGGCGCGGCGGGCCTGCCCCAGGCTTTTGCCGCGGCGCGTGCGGGCAGAAGGATGCTTCTCGCGAACAAGGAAAGCGTCGTGTGCGGTGGAGCGCTTCTGCAGTCCGAAATCAGGCGCCATGGCGCGTCCGTTTTCCCGGTGGACTCCGAGCACTCCGCCATTTTCCAGTGCCTCGCGGCGGCTACGCCCGGGCAGCGCGCTTCGGCCGTGATCTGGCTCACCTGTTCGGGCGGTCCCTTCCGGACCCGCCTCGACCTCTCGAACGTCACGATTGAGGAGGCGAGCACGCATCCGCGCTGGAAGATGGGGCGGAAAATCACGGTGGATTCCGCCACGCTCATGAACAAGGGGCTGGAGGTGATCGAGGCTCGGTGGCTTTTCGACATCCCCGCCGAGCGCATCCGCGTCGTGGTGCACCCGGAAAGCGTCATCCATTCGGCCGTGGCTTACTGCGACGGGGCGGTGATGGCCGAGCTCGGGGTCCCGGACATGAGAACCCCGATCGCGGTGGCGCTCGCCTGGCCGCAAAGAATTGAATCGGGAGCTCAGCCGCTTGACCTCCTGCACATGAAGCCGCTCACCTTCGAGGCTCCGGACACGCAGCGTTTCCCGCTGCTGGCCATGGCCTACGAAGCCCTCCGCGAGGGCGGCGGCGCCCCCATCGTGCTCAACGCCGCCAATGAGGTGGCCGTGGAAGCTTTTCTCGGCGGCAGGATCCCCTTTCTGTCCATTGCGGAGGTCTGCCGCAGGACCCTCGAGCAGGTGCATTTCGGTTCCCCGGATTCGCCCGAGGAGATTCTTGAGGACGACCGCAGGGCCCGCGAGGCTGCCCGCGGCCTGATCGACTCATCCCTGCGATAGGCGGATGGTCCCCTTCCCGGAGGAAACGCTTTCGTGAGCCTGCTCATTACCCTCGTTGCCTTTTCCGTGGCGCTCGAGCTTCTCGTCGTCGTTCACGAAGGAGGGCATTTCGCCGCTGCGCGGCTCTGCGGCGTGCGCGTTCTTCGCTTTTCCGTGGGCTTCGGGCCTGTCCTTTTCAAGCTCACCGGCAGGAAGAGCGGCACGGAATACGCCCTGTCGCTGCTGCCTCTGGGCGGCTACGTGAAGATGCTCGACGGCCGCGATCCCTCGATGCGCGGGCTGTCGGCGCAGCACCCGCAGGAAGACTTCAACCGCAAGCGGCTCTGGCAGCGCGCCCTGATCGTTTTTGCGGGCCCTTTCATGAATCTTGTGCTTGCCGTGCTGATCTTCTGGGGCATCGGCATGGCGGGAACCTATGAGCTGTCGTCCCGAATCGCCCAGCCTGCGGCGGGCACGCCTGCCGCTGCGGCGGGACTCCGGGGCGGACAGTACGTGACCGAAGTGGGGGGCCTCGAAGTGCGCAGCTTCGAAGACCTGCAGATGAAGCTGCTGCGCGCCTCGGGCGGTCCTTCGACGATTACGGTGAGGGACAGCGGCGACGAAAAGGGCGAGAACGCCACGCGCTACCCCATAGATCTCAGCTCCATCGGCTTTGAGGAGGATCCCGCCAAGTCCCGCCCCATGGAGAAGGCGGGGCTGCTGCCCTGGCAGGGGCCGCTCACCGTGGTGGAGGTTCTGCCCGGGTCGGCCGCTCAGCGCGCGGGCTTGGCCGCGAAGGACCGGATCCTCGAAGTGAACGGCGAGCGCATGGGCGGAGCCCTCGACTTCATGAAGGCGGTTTCCGCCCTGGGCGGCCGGCAGGCTGACATCAGGATCGAGCGGGCGGGATCCGAGCAGACGATCCGCCTGGAAGTGCCGGAAGAGACGGACTCGAAGACCGGGCGGAAGGTCGGCCGCATCGGCGTGAGAATCAGCGGCCTGCCCGATGTGGTGCGGGTGCAGCTCGGGCCCCTGGAGGCTTTCACAACCGGCGTATCCAAGCTCTGGGACACGACGGTGCTGTCCATGCAGGTGATGGGCAGGATGCTGATCGGGCAGGCCTCGGTGAAGAACCTTTCCGGGCCCGTGGCCATTGCGGACTACGCGGGTCAGGCGATGCAGGTGGGACTGCTGCCTTACCTCACTTTCCTTGCCGTCATGTCGGTGAGCCTCGGCATCCTCAATCTGCTGCCGGTCCCGGTCCTCGACGGCGGGTACCTTGCCATTTACGCGGTCGAGTTCGTCATCCGGCGCAGGCCTTCCGAGCGCGTCATAGGGGCCGCCCAGCGCATCGGGCTCGCCCTCATTCTGCTGCTGACGCTGGTCGCCCTCACCAATGACCTCACCAGGCTGATGGGCGGTTAAAATAGGACAACTTTTTGACTTCTTCCAATGCCCGGCACTGGTTCGCGGATCCGAAAGAGCCTTTTCTCGGGGGACTGCGATTCATTCTGCGGAATTAACTCATGACATTGAAGACTTTTACCATTAAGGCTGCAGCGGCTGGCGTCATCGCGGCCCTCTCGCTTTCTGTTTTCGCCCAGCAGTTCAAGATCAAGGACATCCGGGTCGAGGGCATTTCCCGAACCGAACCGGGCACGGTGTTCTCTCACCTGCCTTTCCGCGTGGGCGACGACTACACGCCTGAGAAGGGCGCGCAGGCGATCCGCTCGCTCTACCAGTCCGGGCTGTTCCGCGATGTGAACCTGACCCAGGACGGCGACGTGATCGTCGTGAACCTGACCGAGCGTCCCGCGGTGGCCACGATCCAGACCAACGGCATCAAGGCCTTCGACAAGGACGAGGTGGAGAAGTCTCTGAAGGGAGCGGGGCTTGCCGAAGGGCGCATATTCAACTCGGCCACTCTTGACAAGGCGACGCAGGAGCTGCGCCGCCAGTACCTCGCCAAGGGCTTCTACGGGGTTGAGGTTTCGACCAACGTGACGCCTCTTGAGCGAAACCGCGTGCGGGTGACGATTTCAGTCGACGAGGGCTCTTCCTCCTCCATCAAGCAGATCCGCTTCACGGGCCTGCACGCCGCAGACGAAGATGATCTGCGCGACGTGATGCAGCTGGGCACCCCCAACTGGTTCTCCTGGTACACGAAGCGCGACCAGTACTCGCGCGAGAAGCTCGCCGGAGACCTTGAGGCGATCCGCTCCTGGTACCTGAACCGGGGCTATCTCGACTACAGGCTCGACTCCGTGCAGGTGACGATCGCTCCGAACAAGGAGGACGTGTACATCACGATCAACATCGATGAAGGCAAGCCCTACAAAGTCGCCTCGGTCAAGATCGAGGGCGAGGAGCTCGGTCTCGACAAAGAGCTGCAGGGACTGCTCAAGCCGGTGAAGATCGGCAGCACCTACAGCGCCGAAACCGTGAACGCCGTGGGCGAAAGCCTGAAGGAGAAGTTCTCGACCCTCGGCTACGCTTTCGCCAAGACGACGCCCAATCCCGTGACCGACCGGCAGAAGGGCACGGTGGACGTGATCTACACCATCGACCCGGGCCGCCGGGCCTATGTGAGGAACGTGATCGTCACGGGCAACACCCGCACGCGCGACGAGGTGGTGCGCCGCGAGGTGCGACAGTACGAAGCCTCCTGGTTCGACTCCGACAAAGTGAAGATTTCGAAGGACCGCATCAACAGGCTCGGCTTCTTCGATGACGTGACGGTGGAGCCCACGCAGGTCGCGGGCACCCGCGACGAGGTGGACCTGAACATCCACGTGAAGGAGCGCCCGACGGGCAACATCACGCTCGGCGCGGGCCTGTCCTCCTCCGACGGCATCATCCTGTCGGCCGGCATTTCGCAGACAAATATTTTCGGCACGGGCAATTCCGCGAGCGTCGAGGTGAGCAATTCGGACTCCACCCGCACTTACGCGCTTTCTCTTACCCAGCCGTACGTCACCCCCGAGGGCGTCTCCCGCACGATTGACATTTACGACAGGCGGGTGGACCTTGATGAGCTCGACGTCTCCAACGTCATGTACGAGACGCTCGGCGCGAGCCTGAGCTACGGCGTGCCGGTGACCGAGCTGGACCGCATCTACCTCGGCGCGAAGATTGAGCAGACCAAGGTGACGCTGCGAGGCTCCCGGGACGCCAGCGGCGAGCCGATCGGCGACTCCTCGCCGCGGCGCTACTGGGACTACGTCGATAATTTCGGCAAAGATCCGAAGTCGGCGGCGCTCACCTTCGGCTGGTCGAGGGACTCGCGCGACAACGCGCTTGCGCCTAACAAGGGCCGCTACCAGCGCCTGAGCGGCGAGGTGACGCTGCCGGTGCTCGACCTGCGCTACTACAAGGCGAGCTACCAGTTCCAGCAGTACTGGCCGGTGGCGAAGTACGTGACGGCCGCCTTCAACACGGAGATCGGCTACGCCGACTCCTACGGCGACAAGGAGTACCCGTTCTTCAAGAACTTCTACGCGGGCGGCATCGGCTCGGTGCGCGGCTTTGACAGCTCGTCTCTCGGACCGCGCGACAGCAACGGCGACAACCTGGGCGGCCAGAAGATGTTCAACTTCTCGGCCGAGCTCTACGTGCCGCTGCCGGGCGCCGACCGCACGCTGCGCGCCTTCGGCTTCTTCGACGGCGGCTGGGTCTGGGGCAAGGGCGGCTCCAACCGCTACGAGGGCACGGACACGAGCAATGTCAGCCTCTCCGACCTGCGCTACTCCGTGGGCGTGGGCGTGGCCTGGATCTCTCCGCTCGGGCCGCTCAAGTTCTCGATCGCCTTCCCGCTCAACGACAAGAAGGGCGACGACGTGCAGCGCTTCCAGTTCCAGATCGGCACCGGTTTCTAAGGGTCGAAAGGGCGTAGAATCGGGCTGTTTCCTGCGGCGGGCGCGGAGCCTGCCGGAGGCTTTCGTTTAGAAGGTTTTGACAAAATGACAAGAAAGTTAGTTTCTACGGCTGTTCTCGCGGCTGCCGCCTGCGCGGCCATCGCTTTGGCGGGTTCGGCGCCGGCCTTCGCCGCAGAGACGGCGCAGAAGATCGGCGTTGTGAGCCTCGACCGCGTCCTGCACGAATCGGCCCCGGCCAAGGCCGCCGCGGACAAGCTCCAGAAGGAGTTCGCCCGCCGCAAGGCCGAGATCGACAAGATGTCGGCGGACTTTAAGGCCAAGGCCCAGGATTTCCAGAAAAACGGTCCGACGCTCACCCAGAGCCAGCGCATCAACGAGCAGCGCGACCTCGCCGAGGCTGAGCGCGCGCTCAACCGCGCTCAGCGCGAGTTCCGCGAGGAGCGCGGCCAGCGCGAAAACGAGGAGATCCAGATCGTGATCGCCCGCGCCAACCAGGTGATTCAGGACCTCGCTCGCCGCGAAAACTACGACCTGATCTTCCAGGACGCCGTTTATGCGAGCCCGCGGGCCGATATCACCGACAAGGTTCTCAAAGCCATGAAGTGAGGGCCGGAAGCCCTTTGCGGGCTTCGGAGGTCCTGCGGAAAGCCTGATCCGGCAAGCGCCCGGGCCAGGCTTTCTCCGTGAATGAACGCAGCCGTTTGATTTGAAGAGGTGCCCATGAAAGAAGCTGGCCAGTCGTTTTCGGTGTCCCGCCTGATCGAGGAGGTGAGCCGCCTGTCGGGCGGCCGCCTCGCTTCGGAAGCGAAGGCGGGAGCCGGGTCATGCGGGGTCGAGGGCTTTGCTCCGCTCGAGGAGGCGCAGCCGCGCCACATTGCCTTCGTGGCCGGACCGAAGGCGCTGAAGGCTGCGGCCGCGTCGAAGGCGGGCGTGCTTGTGCTGCGCGAGGAAGAGGCGAGGGCAGGCGGCGAAGCTTTTGCGGCGCGGCCCCTCGTGCTCACCGCCAACCCTTACGCCTGGTTTGCCTGGGCCTCCCAGGCCATGGAGGGAGGCATCCTGCCGCCGCCTGAGGCCGGCATCCGTCCGGGCGCCTTCGTGGATCCGTCGGCCCAGGTCGACCCGAGCGCGAGGGTCGAGGCCGGAGCCGTGGTGGAGGCCGGCGCGAAGATCGGCCCGAGGGCCTGGATCGGAGCCGGGGCCTATGTGGGTGAAAAGGCCGAGATCGGCGAGTCGGCGAGGCTCTATCCGCGCGCTCTCGTGGGCAGCCGCTGCCGCATCGGCGCGCGCACCATCCTCAACATGGGCTGCGCGATCGGAGGCGACGGCTTCGGCTTTGCGCCTTTTGGCGGGGAATGGGTGAAAATCCCGCAGGTGGGCGCGGTCACAGTCGGCTGCGACGTCGAGATCGGGGCCAACACGACGATAGACCGCGGAGCGCTTGACGACACCGTGATCGGCGACGGCACGAAGATCGACAATCAGGTGCAGATCGGGCACAACTGCCGCATCGGGCGGCACTGCGTGATCTGCGGCTGCGTGGGCATCGCCGGCTCCACGACGGTGGGAGACCACTGCGTGCTGGGCGGCGCGGCGATGATCAACGGCCATATTTCCATTCCCGCGGGCTCGATGGTCGGGCCCGCCACCCCCGTGATGAGCTGGGGCGAAAAACCCGAGGTGATGACGGGGATCTTCCCGTCGCAGCCTCACAAGGACTGGGAGCGCACGGCGGTCATGATTCGCCGCCTGCCGCAGATGCGCCAGTCCCTCAAGACGCTTGCCCGGGACGTTGAGCAGCTCAAGTCCGGGCAGGCTCGTTAACCCGCGCCCGGGTTTTCTTCCGGGCCTTATGGAGCGGACAACCCCGAAGAGAGGGCCTATTTCCCCCGGGGATCCGATGAAAAAATGATAAAGATCTACGAGATCATGGATCTGCTTCCCCACAGATTCCCTTTCCTGCTGGTCGACCGGGTTGAGGAGGTGAGCGAAGACCTCACGACGATTACGGCCTACAAGAACGTGACCGCCAACGAGCCGCAGTTCACCGGGCACTTCCCCGGGGCCCCGGTGATGCCGGGGGTGCTCATCATCGAGGCGATGGCGCAGACCTGCGGCATTCTCGCCATGATGCGGCTGGGCGAGGAGGCCCGCAAGGACAAGGACTCGCTTTATTATTTCGCAGGCATCGACAAGGCCCGCTTCAAGCGCGTGGTGCTGCCCGGCGACAGGCTCGTGATGAAAGGGCACTACCTGAAGGACCGGCTGGGCATCGGCTGGTTCGAGTGCGAGGCCTCGGTCGACGGCAATCTGGTGTGCAAGGCGACGCTCATGTGCGCCCGGCGCAAAATCCACGAGTAAGGCCCGCCCGGGGCTCACACGGCGCGGACGCTTCCTTCAGGCGGGAAAAGGCCTTTTGAGGAAAAGGCTTTTCCCGCTCCGTCCGCATGAAATCAAGATTAAGAGGTGCTCATGGCAAAAATCCATCCGATGTCAGTGGTCGATCCGGCCGCCGAGATTGACGAGGGTGTGGAGATCGGTCCCTTCTGCGTGGTCGGACCCCATGTGAAAATCGCTTCAGGCACGGTCCTGATGAGCCATGTTTCGGTGCTCAACCGGACCACGATAGGCCGCAACAACAAGATTTTCGCGGGAGCCTGCATCGGCTGCCTGCCGCAGGACAAGAAGTACGCGGGCGAGGATACGAGCCTCGAGGTGGGCGATGACAACGTGATCCGCGAGAACTGCACGATGTCGATCGGCACCGTCCAGGACGAGGGCGTCACGCGCGTCGGCTCCCGGGGCCTGTACATGGCGAACGTGCATGTCGCGCATGACTGCCGCGTAGGCAATGACGTGATTCTTGCAAACAACGTGGGGCTTGCCGGCCACGTGCATGTGAAGGACTTCGCGATCATCGGCGGGCAGGCGGGCGTGCACCAGTTTGTGCACATCGGCGAGCACGCGATGGTGGGCGGCGGCTCCATGGTGGTGCGCGACGTGCCTCCTTTCGTCATCTGCTCGGGCTATCCGGCCGAGCCCCACGGGCTCAATTCGATCGGACTGCGCCGGCGCGGCTTTACGGCCGACCAGCTCTCCGCCCTCAAGCACTGCTACCGCATCATTTACCGGGAAAACCTCACGGTGGCGGAAGCGAACGTGAAGCTGCAGGCGCTGGAGGCCGAAGAGCCGCAGTTCCGCGACCTGATTGAACTTATTCGGGTCGCAGTGGCCGACAGCCCCCGCGGCATCATCCGCTGAAGCGCGGGCGGCGCCCCTTCGGGGCCGCCGCCCGCGCCAACACAGGAAGCAGCAGACATGGAAGGATCGCCTTCGAAGACAAATCCAGAGGAGACGCTCGCGCCCGACCTGGCGCACCGCAACGGCGCGATGTGGCTCGCCGGGGAGAAAAGCGGCGACGCGCTGGCCGCTCTCGTCCTTCCGGCCGTGAAAGAGCGCATGGGCGGGGCGCTTCAGTACGGGATCGGGGGCGAAGCGATGGTGCGCGCGGGGCTCTCGGCCTGGAAGGGCATTGAGGCGCTTTCCGTGCGAGGCTACGTCGAGGTGCTCCGAAAGCTTCCCTCCCTGCTGAAGCTGCGCTCCGAGGTGATCGAGCGCGCCCGCGCGGCCTCGCCGCGCGTCTTCGTGGGGGTCGATGCGCCGGACTTCAACCTCGGGGTCGAGGCGGAGCTGCGCCGCAGCGGCATCCCCACGGTTCACTTCGTGAGCCCCTCGATCTGGGCCTGGAGGCCCGAGCGGATTGAAAAGGTCCGCGCGGCCGCCGACCTTGTGCTTCTCGTCTTCCCGTTCGAGCAGGCAATCTACGACCGGGCCGGCATTCCCGCCGTCTACGTCGGCCACCCGATGGCCTCTCAGATTCCCGAAAAGCCGGATTCCTGGGCCGCCCGGAAGCGCCTCGCGATCGATCCGCAGGGACCGGTTTTTGCGCTTCTGCCGGGGTCGCGCTACGACGAGATCCGCTGGAACGGGCCGTGCTTTTTAGAGACCGCCCGCAGGGTGCTCCGCAGCGAGCCCGAGTCCCTTTTCCTTGTCCCGGCCGCAGATGAGCCCCGGCGCCTGCAGATCGTGAACCAGCTCTCCGGGTTTCCGGATGTCGCAGCGAGGGTTCGGATTTTCCTCGGGCGCAGCCATGACGTGCTGGAGGCCTGCGACGCGGCGCTCATCGCCTCCGGCACGGCCACGCTCGAGGCGGCGCTTTACAAAAAGCCCATGGTCGTGAGCTACCGGATGCCCGCCCTCTCCTCGATCATCATGCAGAGCAAGGGCACCACCTCGTGCGTGAGCCTGCCCAACATCCTCGCGGGCCGGAACGTCGTCCCGGAGTTCCTGCAGTATTACGCGCAGCCCCAGTTCATGGCGGTGAGCCTGCTCGAGCAGCTGAGGCCCGAGCGGCGCGAGGCCCTGCGCCCGGTTTTCGAGCGGATGCATGAGTCGCTGCGGCGCGACACTGCGGCGCTCGCCTCCGAGGCCGTGGCCGGAGCCGCCCGGCGGGCGCCATGAGGCGGCGCGCGGCAGCGCCGGACGCCTCCGCCTTCACGGGGGACCTTTTCGGCGCAGAGGACTGGTCGGGGGAGGTCGTGGCCGGAGTCGATGAAGCAGGGCGCGGGCCGCTTTGCGGAAACGTCGTTGCCGCCGCAGTGATCCTCGACCCCCGCAGGCCGATCGAGGGCCTGCGGGACTCCAAGAAGCTCACCGAGGCGCGGCGCGAGCAGCTCGCGCCCGTGATCCGCGAGAAGGCGGCGGCCTGGGGCGTGGGCGAGGCGACGCCTCAGGAAATCGATGAACTCAACATCCTGCAGGCGACGATGCTCGCCATGCGGCGGGCGGTCGAGGCTCTGCCGGAGGGCGCGCGGCCGACCCTGGTGCTGGTTGACGGCAACCGCACGCCGAAACTCGGCATTCCCTGCCGCGCGATCGTGAAGGGCGATGACCGGGTGAAGGCGATCTCGGCCGCCTCAATCCTCGCAAAGACCTGTCGGGACGCCGAGCTGCGGCGGCTTGATCAGGCTTATCCTCAGTACGGCTTCGCCCGCCACAAGGGCTACGGCACGAGCCAGCACCTCGAGGCGATCCGCCGCTACGGCCTGATCGAGGGCGTGTACCGCAGGAGCTTTGCGCCGATCAGCGCCCTCACGGGCTGGAAAAGGGAGAAAAAATGATCAGGGAGAGCGCCGTTTCAATCACAAGCGAGGCCAACGAACGCGTGAAGGGCTGGAAAAAGCTGGCCTCTCAGCCGCGGCAGATCCGCCGCGAAAGACTCTGCCTCGCCGAGGGGCTTCACATCGCCATGTCGGCGCGCGACGCCTCGTACCCTGTGAATGCCTTGATCCTGAGGGACGGGGAGGCCTCGCCGGAGGCCGAAGCGCTCGTGCGCGAGATCACCGGCGCGGCCCGCCGCTCCGGCCGCAGGCCGCCCCGGCTCTACCTCCTTGCGCCCGCGGTCTACGAGTCCATCGCCCCGGTTGAAAAGGGCTGCGGGCTCATGATGGAGCTGCCGCTGCCGCCGGAGCCTGCGGCTGACGCGCTGCGCGGTCTTGACGCTCTTTTTCTCGACGGCGTCCAGGATCCGGGCAACGCCGGCACGCTGATTCGGACGGCCGTCGCTTCGGGCGTGCGCGTGATCGCCGCAAGCCCGGGCACGGTCGAGCTCTGGTCTCCCAAGGTGCTTCGAAGCGCCATGGGGGCGCATTTCGGGGCCCATATTCTGGAAAACGTGAAGGCCTCCGAGCTCGCGCTCCGGTTTGCCGGCCGCAGAATCGCAGCCGACGCCCGCGGCGGCCGCGACCTCTACGACACTAAGGGCTGGGAGTCCGGCCCCGTGGTCTGGCTCATGGGCGCCGAGGGCCCGGGGCTCTCGCAGCAGGCGCTTGCGGCGGCCGAGCTGCGGCTTTACATCCCGATCGAACCGGCGACGGAAAGCCTCAACGTGGCCGCGGCAGCCGCCGTCTGCCTTTTCGAGCAGCGGCGCCGCAGGCGCTTTGGCGCGGACGGCGCCCGCCGGGGCTGATGCCTTTTTTTTGACAACTCCTCACACTTCAGGCGACAACGCTATGCATCCCTGGCTGGATTTCAAGAATTACCGCAACCCCCTGCAGTTTTTCATCCGCGAAGCGCTCCTTGCGGCCGCCTTCGTGGTGCTTGTCATTCTGAAGCCTTTCCTCAACTCGCTGGTGAATTCGGGCATGTCGGAGGGTTTTGCCTCGATCATCGTGGGCGTGGTGGGCTTCCTGATCCTGCTGCTCATGGAAAGGGTCTGGAAGCAGTTCGGCCCGGCCGGGGACGGCGGGAAGAAGCGCCCCTGAGGCTCCCGCCCGTAAAAAAACGGGCCCCCGCGCGCATGAGCGCGGGGGCCTGCGGGGGGGGGTAAGCGCAGCCCGGGCTTCCTGCCCGGGGCGGCGCCGCCTCTCAGTGCGAGAGGATCTTCGAGAGGAAGTGCTTCGCGCGGTCCGACTTCGGGTTGCTGAAGAATTCGTCCTTCGGAGAGTCCTCGAGGATCTCGCCCGCCTCGAGAAAGATCACGCGGTCGGCCACGTTCTTCGCAAAGCCCATCTCGTGGGTGACCACCATCATCGTCATGCCTTCGTGCGCGAGCTCGACCATGACGTCGAGCACCTCGTTGATCATTTCCGGGTCGAGCGCCGACGTCGGCTCGTCAAACAGCATGCATATCGGATCCATGGCGAGGGCCCGGGCGATGGCGACTCGCTGCTGCTGGCCGCCGGAGAGCTGCCCGGGGAACTTGTCCGCCTGCTTGCCGAGCCCGACGCGCTCGAGCAGCTTCAGTCCCTTCGCGGTGGCTTCATCGCGGCTGCGCTTGAGGACCTTCATCTGGGCGAGCACCAGGTTCTCGCGGATCGACAGGTGGGGAAAAAGCTCGAAGTGCTGGAAAACCATGCCCACGTGGCTGCGAAGCTTCGTGAGGTTCGTTTTCGGGTTGGTCACCTCGACGCCGTTGACGAAAATCTTCCCCTCCTGGACGCTTTCGAGTCCGTTCACGGTCTTGATGAGGGTGGACTTTCCGGAACCCGACGGGCCGCAGACCACCACGACCTCGCCCTGGCGGACCTGGCAGCTGCAGTGCTTGAGAACCTGAAAGCTGCCGTACCATTTTGAAACGTTCTGGATGTCAATCATCAGGGCGTTTTTGTCTTCAGAGGACATGTTCAATTTCCTAAGCGGTTAAAGGCTTTTTCAGCGGATGATAGCGAGTTTTTTCTGCATGTGCTTCACGCCCGAGGACAGGGTGAAGGACACGACGAAGTAGCACACGGCGGCAAAGCAGTACATCAGCGTGAGCTGGCTGTCGCGCTGCGCGATTTTCGAGACCGCTCCCATGAAGTCGGTGGCCGAGAGCACGTACACGAGCGAGGTGTCCTGGAAGAGCACGATCGTCTGCGTGAGCAGCACCGGGCCCATGTTGCGGAAAGCCTGCGGCAGGATCACGTGCCTCATCGACTGCCAGAAAGTGAGTCCGAGGGCCTGGCAGGCGTAGAGCTGGCCTCTCGAGATGGACTGGATGCCCGCGCGGATGATCTCGGCGTAGTAGGCCGCCTCAAAGAGAATGAAGGTGATGAGAGCCGTCTTTTCCGGCCCCACGGGCACGGGGATCGGCGAGCCGGTGAACCAGGCGATGAACACCGGCACGAGGAAGAAGAACCAGAAGAGGATCAGCACGAGCGGCACGGCGCGCATGAGGTTCACGTAGGCCGAGACCGTCAGGGAGAGCAGGCGGTTTTTCGCCATCTTGCCCAGGGCGAGGAACGTGCCGAGGATGATGGCCCCGAGGGCGGCCGAGGCCGTGAGCTCAAGCGTGTAGGCGGCCCCGCGCAGAATGAAGGGAATGGAGCCCGTGATTGAAGTGAAGTCCATGTTCTCTCTCCCCTGCTTCAGCGGTGGATGTATCCGGGAATCGCCACGGCGCGCTCGAGGGCGGCCATGCTGCGGTTGATCGTCATCGAGATCACGATGTAGACGATCGTGGCGAAGCAGAACGCGACGAAGAACTGGAAGGTCATTTCGCCCATTTCGTGCGAGCGCAGCGTGAGGTCGGCCAGTCCGATCGTGAGGGAGGTCGCCGTGTTCTTCATGAGGTTCATCGCCTCGGAGTTAAGAGGCGGCAGCGTGATCCGGAAAGCGACCGGCAGCAGCACGTAGCGGTAGGCCTGGGCCGTGGTCATGCCCAGCGCGTAGGCTGCGGAGAGCTGCCCGCGCGGCAGCGACCGGATGCCCGACTTCACGTTTTCCGCCACGCGCACGGAGGTGAAGATCCCGAGGCACATGAAGGCGCAGAAAAACTCCCCGTAGACCGGGTCCGTGCTGATCATCCAGCTTTTAAGCGGCGGGACGAACTCCGGCAGCACAAAGTACCAGAGAAAGAGCTGGACGAGCAGCGGGACGTTGCGGAAGACCTCGACCCAGGTTTCTCCGAACCAGTTGAGGAAGCGGTTCGGCACCGCGCGGATCACGCCGATCAGAGTTCCAATCGCGAGCGCGAGAGCTCCGGCCGAGAGCGTAAGGGCAATCGTGATCCCCGCGCCGCCCAGCATGTACTCCCACCAGGGTTCGTCTGCGAGGTCGCTCATCGCCAGCAGCGTGGACCAGTCCATGTCGAGACCCATAGCGCCTGACTCCTTTATCTGTGTTTTTATCATCTGCCTTTCGCCGGGTCCCGGGACGGGAGGGCGAAGGCCGTTTCAGGGATTGCAAAAGGGCCTCGCCTCGGACCGTTCAATCCGGGGCGAAGCCTGAAGGGGCGGCAGCGGCACGCAGCCCCGCGCTCAGATGCCCTCCGAGTTCGGGCTGGCGAAGGCGCGCTTCGTCGGCTCGTTCATCGGGAAGTTGAGATTCACGTTATGCGGCTTGATCGGCTTGGTGAACCAGGTGTCGTAGAGCTTCTTCATCTCGCCGCTCTTGATCATGCCGGTGATCGTCTTGTCAACGAGCGCCTTGAACTGCGGATCCTTGCGCAGCATCGGCCCGTAGGGCTCCTCGGAGATCGACTCCTTCAGCAGCCTGAAGTCGCCCGGCTTCTTGGAGTTCGCAATCTGGCCGGCAAGCAGGATGTCGTCCATCACGTTGGCCACAACGCGGTCCTGGGCGAGCAGCTGGAAGGCCTCGGCGTGATCCTTGGCCGGGGTGACGCGCGTGACGATGCCTTTCTTCCTCAGGTCGCGCAGCAGCGTGACGGAAGTGGTGCCGGCCGTGGTCGACACGTTCTTGCCGTTGAGGTCCTTGAAGGAGTTGATGGAGGAGTTCTTCTTCACCGCGGCCGTGACGCCGATGCGGAAGTAAGTCGTGCCGAAGTCGACCTGCTTCTGGCGCTCCTTCGAGTTGGTGGTCGAGCCGCATTCGAGGTCGTAGGTGCCGTTGAGCAGCAGCGGGATGCGGTTTCCGGAGGTGATGGGCTGCCACTTGATCGTGAGCTTGCGGCCCACGGCCTTGCCCACTTCGGCGGCAACCCGCTTGCAGATCTCCATGCCGTAGCCGATGGGCTTGCCGTCGGCGTCGAGGTAGGAGAAGGGCACCGAAGAGTCGCGGTAGCCGATCGTGAAGATGCCGGTGTCCTTCGCCTTCTTGAGCGTGCCGGTGAGGGCGGGGGCGGCGACCGCTGTGCCGGCGACGGCGAGGCTGGCGAGGGCAACCATGACAGTGCTGAGCTTCATAACAATCTCCTTCGAATGGAATCGGTTCTGGTTGAATAGAACGGCTTGGTGTCATGCTTTGTTCAGCAAGTAGCGTGCCAGATCCGGACCGAATCCCGGGTATTGCCTGCAACTTATTGAGTTTGAATATCAAAATCAAAATATCTAGTTCTTGAGGATAATCGCAAAATTGCGATAACAAGCACAAAGAAAATCTTGTAATCACAAGAATGGTGCAATTTATCACCACCTTTGTGCAGATAGGCCTGTTTTGCACCGAATCGGTGATCGGCCCGACGAAAGGCTCGAATCGTGTTAGCCTCACCGCAGGAGCCGTCCCTCATGCGCGGGCGGCCAGTTGTTGGGTTACAGGCAGGACTCGCTTCAATTGTTCAAACTTCTTCACACATCGGACTGGCATCTCGGCAAGGAGCTGCTGGGGGAAAGCACCATCGGGGTCAGCCGCTCCATGCTCGAGTGGCTTCTCGGAGTGTGCAGGGAGCGCGCAGTGGACGGCCTGGTCGTCGCGGGCGACGTCTTCGATGTCTCCACGCCTTCGAACCAGGCCCAGAAGCTCTACTACGGTTTTCTCGCCCGGCTGCAGCGCACGGGCTGTCGCCATGTGGTCATTACGCCGGGCAACCATGACTCTGCCAATTTCCTGCGCGCGCCGGCCGAGATGCTCTCCCGGCAGGGCATCATCGTCTCCGGCCCGGATCCGGAAAGCGAGGCCGTGGTGCTGTGCGACGCCGCAGGCCGCCCGGAGCTGGGCGTGGCCGCGGTGCCGTTTCTGCGCGAGAGCGACATGCGCGCGAGCGTTGAGGAAATCACGGAGGGGGAGCGCTGGGCGCTTTACGCCCGGGGAGTGGCCGCGCATTACGGCAGGGTGCGTGCGGCGCTGGAGCGCAAGATGGGGGAAAGCGCCGCGCCCAGGATTGCGACCGGGCATTTCTTCGCCACCGGCGCGGCCGTCACTCCCGACCCTGAAACCGGCGAGGCGCCTGTCACCGTCGGGACTCTCGGGGCTGTGCCGGTTTCCGTGACGGGCGGGGGCTGGGACTACGTGGGCCTCGGGCACATCCACCGTCCGCAGAAGGTCGGGGGCGATGCCGTGCGCTACTGCGGCTCGCCTTACCCGCTGTCCTTCCGCGAGGTGGAGAACAGCAGCCAGGTGGTGCTTGTCACGCTGCGCGGTCACGGCGAACCGCCTGAAATCGAGCCGATCCCCGTGCCGCGCTTCCAGCCCATGGTGCGCCTGGAGGGCGACGCGGATGCGCTTCGGGCGGCCATGGACCGTGTCTCGCGCGAACAGCCCGGGGCCTGGGTGGAGGCGAACTACACGGGGGTGAGCGAGCAGCTCGCTCTCAATGAAGAGCTCGGCAGCCTCGCCGGGCGGCTCGGCGTGAGGCTGCTTGCGGTGCGCAACCAGCTCGCCTTCCGAAAGGCGCTCGAAGCCACCGCGGGAGCGGTGTCCCTGCACGATTTCACCCCCGAGCAGGTTTTTCTCCAGTTCCTGAAGGACGCGCACGCCGACGAAGCCTCGACGCGCAGGATGCTCGGAACTTTTCGCGAGGCTGCGGCCCTGGTCGAAGCCGAGCGGGCCGCCCGGCGCGCGTCCTCCAGAGACGACGCCCCCGCGCAGCCGCAGCCCAAGGAAAGCAAATGAAGCTGCTCTCGATCGCCTTTGAAAACATCAACTCCCTGGCCGGCGCCTGGAAGATCGACTTTACCGACCCGGCCTACCGCGACGGGATTTTTCTCATCACAGGGCGCACCGGCTCGGGCAAGACTTCGATTTTCGATGCGGTGACGCTCGCGCTTTTCGGCAAGACCGCCCGGCAGTGCGCCGAGCGGGTGAGCCGCGAGGAGCGCCGCACCGACTCCTGCCCCTTCATGACCAAGGGGTCGCAGCGCTGCTGGGCCGAGGCCGTGTTTGAGTCCTCCGGCAGCTGCTGGAAGTCGCGCTTCAGGATTGATCGCTCCGAGCGGCGCGGAACGCTCGCGAAAGCCTGCGAGCTTGCGGTGAAGGACGGCTCCGGGGCCTGGAAGCCCGTGGCGACTTCGCTCGACGAATGGAAGCAGAAGACCGCCGAGGCGGTCGGGCTGCATTTCCAGGAGTTTCTGCGCTGCGTGCTGCTCGCGCAGGGCAGCTTCGCCGAGTTCCTCCACGCCAAGGGCAACGAGCGGGCCGTGATCCTCGAGGGCATCACGGGAACGGATATCTATAAGGATATTTCGCGCCAGATCCATGCCTGCGCGCGCGACAGGCAGCTCGCGCTGGAGGCCTGCCGGGCCCGTGAGGAGGGCATCCGGCTGCTCGCGCCCGAGCGGCTGCGGGAGCTGCGGGACCGCCGGCAGGCGCTTCGCGACGAAATCGAGGCGCTGCGCCGCAGCAAGGAGGAGCTTTCCGTCAGGCTCGAGGCGCTGCGGCGGCTCGAGGCGCTCCGCGGCGAGCAGGAGCGGGCGAAGGCCGAGCTCGAGCGGGCGCAGGCCGAGGACCAGAATTTTTCCGCAACGCGCGCGAAGCTTGAGCTCGCGCGCCTGGCGCGGCGCTACGAGCCGAAGTACCTGGAGCTGCAGCGGCTCGAGCAGCAGCTCTCCGGCGAAAAAAGGCTGAGCCTGGATCTCTCGGACGTGGAAAAGGACAAGCAGCGGCTCGTGGAAAAAATGCGGCCGCAGATCGAAGAGGCGGGCCGGGAGCTGGAGCGCGGGCGCGCAGCGCTGGCCGAGCTCGAGCAGAAGGCGCCGGAAATCCTCCGCCTGGACGAGCAGTGCGCAGTCCTGTCGACGCGCCTCGAGGCGGCGAGCGAGGCGCTGGAGGCGGCCAAAAAGGAGAACGCCGCTCGAAGCGCCGACCTGAAGGAACTCGAAGGGCGTCAGAGCAGGCTCCTCGCCGACCGGGACCGGATCGCGCAGAGCCTGAAGAAGACGCAGAAGAACGATGCCCTGCTCGCGGGCTTTTCCGGGCTGGAGGCCAAGGCCTCGAGGCTCGCCGAGGCGAGCTCCCAGCTGGAGAGCCTGAAAGCGCAGGAGCGCCGCGCCGCGGCGGCCTCGGCCTCTGCCTCGGCCTCGGAGCGCGAGTCCGAGCGCCGGGTCGCGGCCGCCCGCGACGGACTGCAGCGCGCCCGTGAAAAGGCGGAAACGGCCCGGGTGAACCTCCAGGCCGCGCAGGCCGGGCAGACCCAGACCGGCCAGATGGCGGCTCTGGTCGCGGTGCAGGAGGAGATGGCGCTCGCCGGCTCGCTCATCACGGCCCGCAAGGAGCTTGAGCGCGCTTCGATTGCGCTGGAAAAAGCCGAGGCCAAATGCCGCGCCGCCGAGCAGGCGAGCCAGGAGAGCGAGCAGAGGGCGCAGCAGGCGAAGCGCTCCGGCATTGAGACTGCCGTGAGCTTCGCGCATGTCGCGGGCGAAAAGGCGGAGCGGCTCCGGGCCATCAAAAACGACGAGATCCCCCGCTGCAGAACCGAAAAACTCGCGCGCGAGGCAGCCCTGTCGCGCCTCGCTTCGAGGAACCCTTCGCTTTACAAGCGCTTTCAGAGCGAGTCAGCCCTGGCGCAGCAGCTGGTCAGGCAGCGCGACGCGATCCTCACCTGGACCCGCCAGACGGAGGCCTCGGCGCAGAAGGTCCGCGAGGCCGAGAAGGCCGTGCAGGAGGGCAGCCGCAGGCTCGAAGAGCTGAAGGAAGCGCAGGCCGGATTCCGCTCGGAAGCTTCAAGGCTCGGGCAGGCCGCGCAGACTGCAGCGGATCAGCTCGAGGCCGCCGGCGCGCGCTGCGCCGAAATCCGCAGCGACTGGGAGGCGGCCCTTGAGCCCCTGGGGCTGGACGGCTCCTCGCTCGCCCCCTCTCTGATCATGCAGCGTCTCTCCGAGCTTCGCGCCTCCAGGCTCGAGGTGCTGCGCGAGCGAGACGAAAACGAGCAGGCCCTTTCCTCCGGCCAGTCGCTCATCGCCCGGGCGCAGTCCGAGCTGCAGGACGCTGCCTCGGCCCTTGATCAGGCCCTCAAGTCCGAGGCAGACGCCCGCGCCCGCCAGCAGTCGGCGCAGGCCGAGCGTCGTGCGCTTTTCGGGACTGCGAGCCTGCAGGAGGAGCGCCGAGAGCTTACCGGACGCCGGGACCGCGCGGCCGCCGCCCTTGAGAGCGCCCGCGCCTTGAGCCGGGGCGCGGAGGACGCGCTGCGGGATGCCCGCACGCGCTCGGCACAGCTTTCCGGGCAGATCGCAGCGCGCGAGCAGGAGCTGCGGACCCTCGAGGCCGGATTCGAAACCGCCGTGAGCGAGTCCTTCGAAAGCCGGCAGGCTTTTCTCGCCGCCCGGCGCGACCCCGAGATCATCACGCGGTGGGAAAACGAGGACGCGGTGCTGCGCAGCAGCGTCAGGAGCACCCAGGAGAGGCTCTCGGCCCTCAGCCGCAGGCTCTCCGAGCAGACGGCCGCCATAGCCCGCCCCGCGGGGGCGGGGGACGTGCAAAAGGAGATCGAGCAGGTGGACGACCGGCTGCTTGCCGCAGCGGGCGAGGCCTCTTCGGTCGAGACCGAACTGTCGGCCGACGAGTCCCGGCGACGGGAAGCCGAGGAGGCGCGCCGGCTCACGGCCGAGGCTGAGGCCGACTACGAGCGCTGGCAGGAGCTCAACGCACGAATCGGCAGCGAGGACGGTTCACGCTTTGCCCGCTACGCCCAGTCGCTCACGTTCAGGCGGCTGCTGCATTTCGCCAACGAGGAGCTCGGGCGGCTTTCGCGCCGCTTTGTGCTGGAGCCTGCCGAAGGAGACCCCCTTGACATTCAGGTCGTGGACAACGCGCTGAACTGCATGAGGCGCTCGGCGACCAACCTCTCGGGCGGGGAGTCTTTTCTCGTGAGCCTCGCTCTCGCCCTCGGCCTTTCCCGCATGAGCAGCGAGAGCTCCGAGGGAAGCCTTCGGGTGGACACCGTGTTCCTCGACGAGGGCTTCGGCACGCTTGACCCCGAAATGCTCGAGAACGCGCTTTATGCGCTCTCGCAGCTGCGCGAGCAGGGAAAGCTGGTGGGCCTCATCTCCCACATTGAGGAAGTACGCCAGAAAATCCCGGTTCAGATCGAGGTCTCGGCCAACTCCACGGACGGGCACAACACGATTTCGGGGCCCGGGGTGAAGAGGCTGCAGACCGCTTAAGGGTTCAGGCCGCCCGCCTGCGGGCGGAGGGCCGGGGTTCTGCCCGGGCCGTTCGGTCATTTCGCGGCGGCTGAAGGCCGCCGCGAAACAGTCCCGGGCTTCATCGCAGCGTCATGCTCAGCGTCTGCCCGGTCCCCGCGGCGGCGGAGGCGGCGGGGGACGGTGGCCGCGCGGCGGCGGCCCCCAGAACATCGGCCCGCCGAACCATCCGCCCCAGCCCCAGCCGTCCATCATCTCGAGGTCTCTTTCGGCCGCTTCGGCCCGCGCCCGTTCGAGATCGGCCCGGCGCTGCGCGTTGCGAAGCGCGGTCCTCAGGTCGTCTTCGAGCCCCGGCGCATCCTTCGGCCTGTCAAAGCGGATCTGAAAGGCGACGTCGCGCGAGCCGCCCGGATCGCAGAGCTCAAGCGGGGAGGCGCTTGCGGCCTTCGCGCCCGAACCCCAGACCGCCTCGTAGCCCGAAGGCAGCCGGTAGCAGCCGGGCCTTGTCATCAGGTTGGCGATCTTGTCGCGCTCCATCGTCACCGTAAAGGGGGTGGTGCCTACGACCGAGCCGCTGTCGAGCGCCTTCACCACGGCGCCTTCCGGATCCGAAACGAACTGGAACGAGGCGGTCGCGCAGCCTGAAAGCGCGACGGCTGCGGCTCCCAGCGAAACAAGGGTTCTGGCAATGCGATGATTCATGGCGATCGCCCTGAAAGAGTGATATCTGAAGTGAGGCGGCGGCAGCCTGCCGCCGCCTCCTCCTTAATGTAGCTCGAGGAGCCGCCCGCGGATTTTATTTTTTTGTAAGAAATTTCCGAAAGGGCTGTTCCCGTATCCTCAGCCGATGCGCTCGTGCTTTTCGAGATGCAGCGTCGCGATGATCGTGGCGGCGATTTCCTCGATCGACTTCGTGGTCGAGGAAAGGTAGGAGATGCCGTTGCGGTTCATCATCGCCTCGCAGGCCGCGATCTCGGCGCGGCAGTTCTCGAGCGAAGCGTAGCGCGAGTTCGGGCGCCTTTCGTTGCGGATGTCGTGCAGCCTCTCCGGGGCGATCGTGAGCCCGAAGAGCTTGTCCTTCACCGACTGGAGCGCCTCCGGCAGGGTCCCGCGCTCGAAGTCCTCGGGAATGAGGGGGTAGTTGGCGGTCTTGATTCCGAACTGCATCGCGAGGTAAAGCGAGGTGGGCGTTTTGCCCGAGCGCGACACGCCCACGAGGATCACTTCGGCTTCCTCCAGCCCGTAGTCGGTCTGGCCGTCGTCGTGAGTGAGCGTGTAGTCGATGGCGGCAATCCGCCGGTCGTAGTTCTCCTCGTTGCGGATGCGGTGGGTTTCGCCCACCTGATGGGTGCTCTCCATGCCCAGCTCTTCCTCGAGGGGATTGACGAAGCTGCGGAAGAGCTCTGTCACGTAGCCCGTGCATTCCTCGCAGAAGGCCTCGCTGATCGTCTTGCGCGAAAAGGTTGAGAAGACCAGCGGGCGCATTCCGGTGCGTTCCTGCACCTGGTTGATCCGGTCCGCCGTCGCGGTGGCTTTTTCCACCGAGTCGATGAACGGAATGCGGCGCTGTTCATAATTGAGGTTCGGAAACTGCGTGAGCACAGCCTGGGCGAGAGTCTCCGCTGTGATGGCCGTTCCGTCCGAGACGATGAAGACGGGGCGCGGCGCGGTCTGATTGGGGCTGCTAGAGATGGTCATAGGATTCCGGAGGGGCGGCATCGCACGTTTTGGGGCGTGGATTTGCGCCTGCTATTAAAATTAACGATTACAATCCCGTTCGATTCTAAACAATCCCCGGTTCGGGGGCAGTTAAAGAGGACAAGGTATGCAGGGTACGTACGTTATTCCGTTCAGCGAACTGAGATACAAGGACGTCGACCGCGTAGGCGGCAAGAACGCTTCTCTCGGAGAGCTGCTTTCTCAGCTGACGAGCGCGGGAATTCGCGTGCCCGACGGATTCGCGACAACCGCGGATGCTTTCCGCCTGTTCCTGAAGGAAGGCGGGCTGGACAAGCGCATTGAGGAGCGCCTGAAGGACCTGAACGTCGAGGACGTGAAGGAGCTGGCGAAGGCCGGCGCCGAAATCCGCTCCTGGGTTGAGAAGGCCCCGTTCCCGGCCGCCCTCGAAAAAGAGATCCGCGAGTACTACGACTGGCTCTGCGCCGGCGAGAAGATCTCCGTTGCCGTGCGTTCCTCGGCTACTGCCGAGGACCTGCCTGACGCGTCCTTCGCCGGCCAGCAGGAAACCTACCTCAATGTGAACGGCATCGATCAGGTGCTCGCCCGCATGCGCGAGGTGTTTGCCTCGCTCTACAACGACCGCGCCATCTCCTACCGGGTGCTCAAGGGATTCGATCACTCCAATGTGGCTCTGTCCGCGGGCGTGCAGCGCATGTGCCGCTCCGACAAGGGCGCGGCCGGCGTGATGTTCACGCTCGACACCGAGTCGGGGTTCGATCAGGTGGTGTTCATCACCGCTTCCTACGGCCTGGGCGAGACGGTGGTGCAGGGCGCCGTGAACCCCGATGAGTTCTATGTGCACAAGCCCATCCTCGAGCAGGGCAAGTACCCGATCATCCGCAAGAGCCTCGGCTCCAAGCTGATCAAGATGGAGTTCAACCCCGAGCCCGGCGCGAAGGAGTCTGTCCGCACGGTGGACACCACCGCCGAAGAGCGCCGTCACTTCGCGATCACCGACGAGAACGTGATCGAGCTCGCCCGCTTCGCGCGGCTGATTGAGAAGCACTACGGCTGCCCGATGGACATCGAGTGGGGCAAGGACGGCATCGACGGCAAGATCTACATTCTGCAGGCGCGTCCCGAGACTGTGAAGAGCCGCCAGAACAAGGCTGACGTTCAGGAGCGCTTCGCCATCAACACCAAGGGCCTCAAGGCTCTGGTCACCGGCCGCGCGATCGGCCAGAAGATCGGCGCGGGCCCGGTTCGCGTGGTGCTCTCCGCCAAGGAGATGGACCGCGTGCAGACCGGCGACGTGCTCGTCACCGACATGACCGACCCCAACTGGGAGCCGGTGATGCGCCGCGCCTCCGCGATCGTGACCAACCGCGGCGGGCGCACCTGCCACGCGGCCATCATCGCCCGTGAGCTGGGCATTCCGGCCGTTGTCGGCTGCGGCAACGCCACCGAGACGCTCAAGGAGGGCGAGGAGGTGACGGTCTCCTGCGCCGAGGGCGACACGGGCCACGTTTACGCGGGCATCGTGGACTACCAGAAGTCCGAGGTGAAGCAGGGCGCGCTGCCCGAGATCCCCGTGAAGATCATGATGAACGTGGGCAATCCCCAGCTCGCCTTCGAGTTCCAGAAGATCCCCGCGAAGGGCGTGGGTCTCGCGAGGCTTGAGTTCATCATCAACAACAACATCGGCGTGCACCCGAAGGCCTGCCTCGAGTACCCGAACATCCCCGGAGAGATCCGCGATGCGGTCGAGCGGCTTTCGGCGGGCTACGCCAATCCCCGCGAGTTCTACATCAGCAAGATCGCCGAGGGCGTCGCCACCATCGCCGCCGCCTTCTATCCGCGCAAGGTGATCGTGCGCATGTCCGACTTCAAGAGCAACGAGTACCGCAAGCTGATTGGCGGCAAGCTCTTCGAGCCGCTTGAAGAGAACCCGATGCTCGGCTTCCGCGGAGCCTCGCGCTACATTTCGAACTCGTTTGCCGAGTGCTTCGAGCTCGAGTGCCTCGCCATGAAGCGCGTCCGCGACGACATGGGCCTCACGAACGTCGAGCTGATGATTCCGTTCTGCCGCACGCTCGATGAGGGCCGCCGCACGGTCGAGATCATGAAGCAGCACGGCCTCGTCCAGGGCGTGAACGGACTCAAGATCAACATGATGTGCGAGATTCCGAGCAATGCGCTGCTGGCCGATGAATTCCTCGACATTTTCGACGGCTTCTCCATCGGCTCGAACGACATGACGCAGCTCACCCTCGGCCTTGACCGCGACTCGGGGCTCGTCGCCGCTTCGTTCGATGAAAGAAACGAGGCCGTGAAGAAGATGCTCGCCATGGCGATCAGCGCCTGCCGCCGCCGCGGCAAGTACTGCGGCATCTGCGGCCAGGGTCCCTCGGACCACGAGGATCTCGCCCGCTGGCTGATGGAGCAGGGCATCGAATCGATGTCGCTCAATCCCGACACGGTCGTCTCCACCTGGAGGCGGCTTGCCGAGCCGAAGGCCTGAGAAGGAAAAAGCCTGCCGTCAGCCGGATAACCCGGTAGACTAGGGGAAAGAGGCTGCAGCGCGTGTGAAAGCCGCTGCAGCTTTTTTTCTCGAAGGAGTAAACGACAATGCCGATCTGGATCTGGCTGGTGGCGGCCGGCGTGCTCGGGGCGGCCGAGCTGCTCACGGGGACCTTCTACATGCTGGTGCTCGCAGCGGCCTCGCTGTTCGGCGCGGCCGCCGGCGTCCTGGGCTGCGGGCTCGAGCTGCAGGTGCTTGCGGCCGCGGCGGCCGCCGTGCTCGGCTGCGCGCTCGTCTGGAAATTCCACCGGAAGCCCGCCGCGTCGGAGCCCGCGCAGTCCTCGCTCGACGAGGGCCAGAGCGTGGAGGTGCGCGCCTGGCGCGAGGACGGCACCGCCGAGGTGAAGTACCGCGGCGCCGTCTGGACGGCGGTGGCGGCTCCCGGCAGCAGGCTCGTCCCCGGGATCTGGGTGATCGTGCGCACCGAAGGCCCGCGGCTGCTTATTTCACCCGGCCCGCGCAGCGGCGCCGGCCCCGCCTGACCCTTTCTCTTTTTTGTCAACTTTAGGAACAGCAGCTATGTCATCTGGTTTGATTTTCACGCTGGTGCTCGCGCTGATTGCGGTCATCATCGCCTACAAGGGCATCTGCGTGGTGCCTCAGCAGACGGCCTGGGTCGTGGAGCGGCTCGGGCGCTTTCATGTCGTGCTCAATCCCGGTCTCAATTTCATTGTTCCGTTCGTCGACCGGGTCGCCTACAAGCATTCCCTGAAGGAGGTCCCGCTGGACACTCCGCAGCAGGTCTGCATCACCAAGGACAACACCCAGCTGTCTGTCGACGGCGTGCTCTTCTTCCAGGTGACCGATCCCCAGCGCGCCTCCTACGGGACCAGCAACTACGTGATTGCCATCACGCAGCTCGCGCAGACGACCCTGCGCTCGGTGGTCGGCCGCATGGAGCTCGACCGAACCTTTGAGGAGCGCGACGCGATCAACCATTCGGTGGTCTCCGCCATCGATGAGGCCGCCCTCAACTGGGGCGTGAAAGTGCTGCGCTATGAGATCAAGGACCTCACGCCTCCCTCCGTGATCCTGCAGGCGATGCAGCGGCAGATCACGGCCGAGCGTGAGAAGCGCGCCGTAGTGGCCGCCTCCGAAGGCAAGAAGCAGGAGGAAATCAATATCGCCGAGGGCGAGAAGGCGGCGGCGGTCGCCCGCTCCGAGGGCGAGAAGCAGGCGAAGATCAACGTGGCTGAAGGACAGGCTGCGGCCACCGTGGCGCTCGCGCGCGCCACGGCCGAAGCCCTGCGTCAGGTCGCGGCGGCCACGCAGGAGCCGGGCGGCATGAACGCAGTGAACCTCGATGTGGCCAAGAAGTACGTCGATGCGTTCAGCAAGGTGGCGGGCTCCAGCAACACTCTGGTCGTTCCCGCCAACATGGGCGACCTCGCGAGCCTGGTCACTTCGACCCTGGCCATTGTGAAGGGCGGGGATGCGAAGAGCGCCGCCGGCGGCGCCTCGCCCAGGGCCTGAGAGAGCGCGCGGCTTGTCCGGCAGGGGGCGAAGGCCCCCTTTTTTCTGGCTCGCCAGGGGCCGCGTGAAGGCCCAGGCGTTTTTTTCGAAAAATAAACAGAAAGGCTCAGGGAAAAAAAGTGGAAAACGACAGCAATGATGAAGCCCGCAGCGCCGGGCAGCCCGAAGCGCAGGCGGTCCGGCTCTCGCTGGGCGACCGCGATGATGTTTACCAGATCTGCTTCGCATTCATCGAGAACGTGAGCGAAATCCTCGTTTCGGCCTCGGCCGGCGAGATTACAAGCGAGGAGGCTGAAGAGCGCATGGCCTCCGTGAATCAGTGGCTCACCGCGGCGCTGCTCGGAAAGATCCCCGGAATCAAGGCCGAGCCCGGGTGGACGGGCGCGCCTCTTGCCCGAAGCCTCGCCTCGCAGCTCGCCTCGGAGCTCTCGCGGCTGCCGCGCGAGGCTCAGGAGGAGCTCTCCTCGGTCGAGGGCGTGCTCATGTTCACCTCGATGGTCTTCATGCACGAGGTGCAGGAGATGGTGAGCCGGATCAACCACGTGCCCGAGGACCAGGCCGAAGAGGCGGTCGAGCGGCAGGGCCGGGAAATGCACGAGCTGTGCGAGAAATGGGCCGACCGCTTCACGGGGGGCGGCCGTCCTGATATCATCATTGCTTCGTCTTGAAGCCGGGTTGTTCCGCGGGCTCCAGAGCCCGCGCACTGACGATTCGGCTGAAACACTAAAGGATGGAAAAGAAAATGGCAGAAGAAGAAAAGAAGGCCGCGCCCGCGGCTGCTGCGAAAGAGGCCCCCACCGAGAAGCCCCGCTTCGTGCACATGCTCGTCCTGGGCGTGGGCGGCATCATCCGCAATGTCCAGATTGTCACCGACAATCCCCAGATCCCGAAGTCGTTTGCCGAATTCATCAACGGCTTCCGCTCCGGAAAGCTCGACCTCATCTGGACGCCGAACCCGTCCAACCCTGTTTTCGCGATCCGCATGAATTCGGTCGATTTCTACGAGTATCGTTCCGGTCCGGCCCAGGCCGCCGACAAGGGTTCGATTTCCTGATCCTCGAGCCGCCCCCTCTGCGGGGGAGGCCGGTCAGGCTTTCTGCTCCTGCGGGGCGGCCGGCCCCGCGGCTGCAGTCCTGCTTTCAAGGCCGCTGATGCGGCCTTTGCTGTAAACGAAGCCCGCGCCGGACGGAGCCGGGGCCAGGGGGGAGGCAGGCCCCGGGCCTGCCGCTTCCGTCCGGCTTCGCCGCACATCGGACGCGAGAGGCGTGAAGAAGAGAAAAAAGGAGCTTTTTGACATGTCTGCCGGACATTCCAAGCCCATCTGCGCGGGCTACAGCCCGTCGTGCCCCTCGCGCTGCCGCCTTGACCTCTCTTCGAAGCGGGATCTCGGCCCGCAGCTGACCGATCCGCGCGTGATCGAGGAGATCTTCCGGGCCGCGGTGGCGAAGACCGCCTCGAGGATGAGGGCCTGCCAGGAAGGGCGGATGACTGCTCAGGAGCTCAGGGAGGCCGACGGCCGGCTCATCGACTGGCTCGCGGCGACTCTGTCGGGAGAAAATGAAAACTTCGGGACAACGGAAGGGTGGAACCCCGAAGGGCTCGCCCGGTTTCTGAGCAGCGAAATCCCGGGCGCCCTGTCGCACGCGCTCGGACGCGAACCCGAATCGCAGGAAGAGGTGATCAGGGCGGCCGCGGAGCTCATGACGGCAGACATCTGGAGTTCCCTGCGCGCGGGAGAGGCTGCGCTCGAGGAGGCGGCGCTGCGCTGGTCCTCGCTTCTGACCGGGGCACCGGCTGAGTTTGCCTGAAAAAGAAACGCTTATTCCGGAAAGCTGGAACGACTCCGGCGCCGGGAGCATTCCGCGCTTTTTTTCAGCGCAGGAGCTCCCTCAATCCACAGCCGCGTTCAGAGAGGATCCCCGCAGCGCATCAGCAGCCGGGCGATTTCGGCCGCGTTGTGAATTTCAAGCTTCCGGTAGGCGGAGCCGCGGTGCACCTGAACCGTTTTTTCGGAAATGCCCAGCCCTTCGGCCACCGCCTTGTTGGAGGCTCCCTGGGCGACCATGCGGATCACCTCGCGCTCGCGCTGGGTGAGAGACTCAAGCTTCGCGCGGAAGCTCGCCACCTCGGCGTCAGCCCGCCGCTCATTCAGATTTTTCAGGACCGCGTTGTTGATCGCCTCGAGCAGCCTGCGGTCGTCAACCGGCTTCTGCAGGAAGTCCATGGCGCCGCTTTTGAGCCCCCTCACGGCCATGTCGATGTCGCCGTGGCCCGAAATGAAAATGATGGGCAGGTCCACTCCCTTTTCCTTCAGGGCGTCCTGCAGTTCCAGCCCGCTCATGCGGGGCATTCTCACATCAAGCAGCAGGCAGCCCGGGCGCGCAAAGTCATTGGCCGCGAGGAAGGCGAGCGCGTTCGAGTACGTCACCACTTCCCAGCCTTCGCCCTCGATCAGAAAAGCCCAGGAGCGTCGCATAGCGTCGTCATCGTCAATGACGCGGATGAGGGGTTTTAAAGTGTCCACGGTTGATCTCCATGTCGAATGTCTCAGGCGGGCCGGCAGGTGCGGCCCGTCCCTGCGGGGGCGCCTTTTCTCGGCAGCCCCCCGGCAGCGGAGCGCGGCCGCCGGCCTGACTAATCTGCATATAAGCCGATTTTAATCAAACGGCCTGTTTCCGGGCGATGCGCCGGGCCGGGAGCGGGGTGGCCGCCATAATAATTCCCGCGGTTATATTGAATCATGAGTCCCGCGGCCTTGTTTGCCTTTTATTCTGCTTAAATGCCCTAATATCGGGGTGTTTCATAATGTAACACTCATGTCTAATGGAAATAACCAAATTTATTTAACGAAAAAATAAGCTTTTTCGTCCCATAATATCGTTACCTAAAAGATGGGAACAGGTTTCCCGCGATTCGAGGAGTCAACCAACCATGCTGATGCACGATATCAACCTGCTGCTTCCCTCTGCGATTCGAACGATGCGTTCTGCGCTGCGGGACATTTCCCGGCAGCAGATTCCCTTCACGATCGAAGGGCTTGTCAGGCAGGGGCTGCCGGAAAAATTCGCCGGCATGCTCAGGGCCTCTGTGGATCAATGCGGCGGCGAGCGGCTCGTGGTCGCCCGCTTCATCGCAGACCTTTTTGCCATGAACCACGAGGACTACAAGGCGAGGGAGTCCCTCAAGCGCTGGCTTGACAGCCACGAGGGCGAACACCGCGAGGCGGTGAGGGCGCTCACGCGCTCCGTCCTTAAAAACTGGTACCGCGACGAGTTCGGACCGGGGCAGCCCGAAAGCGTTGAAATATCGGACGCCGATGTCGTGAGCCCCGGCTCCCGGGGCCGCTCTGTGGTCTTCAGGCTGTTCTAAGCGGCCCGGTCTTTCTTTCACGAGGTTTTTTCTCCCGGCTTTCCGAAAGGAAGCCGGGATTTTTCGACGCTGAAATCTCCCGCGGCGCGGGCTGAAAGCGCAAAAGGCTGCCGGCCGCTTCGGGCAAAACAATGCCTGCTTCCGGGGCAGAGGCTTGCGGCCCCTAGCACGCGAAGGCAGCGGCCGAGGTCTCCGGCAGAGCTGAATCCAGGCTTTCTTTCTTCTCTTCTTGTTTTTTTCTCTGACGCTCCCCGCCCGGGGCCCGCGCGCCGTCTTTGCACTTCTTTTCAATCTGCCCGCCTGTTCTGCCGTGCGATCCTTTTTGAGAGTGAGAGAGTAAGTAAAAAAATAAATGCAAGTAGAAATAATTCTCAATATGGATTAAGATGCAGGCGTCTTAAGCCTCCGTTAAGGGGGCGGGCTGTTTTTTCAAAAAGGGGTGTGAATTGGTCAAGCCGCTGTCCGAGCTGGAACTCAACGTTCCGGCAACCGTTGCGTTTCTTCGCGGGTCCGACAAGGATCTGAAGTCGCTCAAGGATCTGGGGCTGCGCACAGGCTCTCAGATCACGGTGCTGCACCGGGGCGAAGGCGACTCGCTGCTCGTTGCGATCGGAGAGACGCGCATCGGCGTCAATTTCGACCTTGCAAAGAACATCCTCGTCAACTGATTTCTTCAAAAAAGAGCAGAAAGATGAATCTAAACGACATGAAAGTGGGAGAAAAGGGAAAGATTCTCGCTTTTAACGCAGGCGCCCCGGACTACCGCCGCCACCTTCTGATGATGGGCGCGACGCCCGGATCGGAATTCGAGGTGGTCCGCGTCGCGCCGATGGGCGACCCGATCGAAATTCGCGTCCGCGGCTCCATGGTGTCCGTGCGCAAGCATGAAGCGGCCATCGTGGAAGTCGAGAAGATCTGAAGAAGGGGGTGAAAAGTGGCAAATCACAGAATCTGCATCGTCGGCAATCCGAACTGCGGCAAGACCACACTCTTTAACGCCATGACGGGCGCCCGCCAGGAAGTTGGAAACTGGCCCGGCGTCACGGTCGAGAAAAAGAGCGGCTTCTACCGCTCCGGCGACCAGGAGATTGAGATCGTCGATCTGCCCGGCATCTATTCCGTGACGCCTTCGCGCGCGACCGGGGAGGACGAGAGAATTGCCCGCGACTACCTCGTCTCCGGCGAGGCCGAGGCCGTCGTGAACATCGTTGACGCGAGCAACCTCGAGCGCAACCTTTACCTCACCACCCAGCTCACCGAGATGCGCATCCCGATGATCGTGGTGCTCAACATGATGGACATCGCCCGCGCGCACAAGCTCGCGATCGACATCAACGCGCTGTCCGAAGAACTCGGCTGCCCGGTGCTCAGCGTCGTGGCCAGCCGCGGCACCGGCGTCGAGGAGCTCAAAAAGAGCATTGACGCGATGCTCGAAAAGCAGACCGTGCCGCCGCTTAAGCTGCGCTATCCCTCGGACATCGAGGGGGTGATCGAGCAGCTGGGCTCGCGCCTTGAGAAGGCGGGGCAGAAGCACGGCCGCTGGAACGCGACCCAGATTCTCGAGGGGGCGCAGCCCGTGGAGCCGCTTCCTCCGGAGGTTGAGTCCGACCTCGCTTCGATCCGCAGGCCGCTCGAGCACTACGGCGCGGATCTCGACATCGAGATCGCCAACGCCCGCTACCAGTTCGTCTCCGGGGTTGTCTCGAAGGTCATGCGCCGCAAGGGCGAGATCGGCGCGACGATCACCGACAGGATCGACCGCATCGTGCTCAACCGCTGGCTCGGCATCCCGATCTTCCTGTGCATGATGTACCTGATGTTCGTGTTTGCCATCAACGTGGGCAGCGCTTTCATCGACTTCTTCGACATCCTCGTGGGGGGAGTCCTTGTCGACGGCTTCGGGGGTTGGCTTGAAAGCATCGGCGCTCCGGGGTGGCTGAAGACGCTGCTCGCCAACGGCGTGGGCGGCGGCATCCAGACGGTCTCCACCTTCATTCCGCCGGTGACCTGCCTGTTCCTCTTCCTGTCCGTGCTTGAGGACTCGGGCTACATGGCCCGCGCGGCATTCGTGATGGACCGCTTCCTGCGGGCGATCGGCCTGCCGGGACGCGCCTTCATCCCGATGATCGTGGGCTTCGGCTGCGGGGTTCCGGCCATTATGTCGACCCGCACGATGAACCGCGAGTCCGACCGCATCATGACCACCATGATGGTGCCGTTCATGTCCTGCGGCGCAAGGCTGCCGGTGTACGTGCTGTTCGGCGCCGCGTTCTTCGCGGGATCCGGCTCGCTGCTGATCTTCACGCTTTACCTGATCGGCATTCTTGTCGCCATCGCGACCGGCTGGCTTCTTAAGAAGAACACCTTTCCGGGCGACAACGCCTCCTTCATTATGGAGATTCCTCCCTACCATATCCCGACCCTCAAGGGCGTGCTCACCAGCACCTGGGACCGGCTCCGCGCCTTTATCCGCCGCGCCGGCATTGTGATCACGGGCGTGGTGGTCGTGATCTCCTTCCTCAACTCCTGGGGCACGGACGGAACGTTCGGCCACGAGGACAGCGACTCGAGCGTGCTCTCCGCGATCGGCAAGACGATCGTCCCGGCTTTCGGCCCGATGGGCATGCAGCCCGACAACTGGCCGGCCGCCGTGGGCATCTTCACGGGCGTTCTCGCCAAGGAGTCCGTGATCGGAACGCTTAACTCGCTCTATGCGGCTGCGGCCGAGCGCGAGAACGCCGCGGAGGGCAAGGCCGAGGAGAAGGAGGCCGAAGAGCCCTGGAGCTTCAGCAAGACGCTGCATGAAGCGGTCGCGTCCGTGGGCGAGAACCTCTCGGGCCTTGGCGAGCAGCTCGCCAACCCGTTCCTGCAGGGCAAGACGGTGGGCGACCTGTCTGACACGGAGGCCGCCGTCGAAGAAGCCGAAGGCACGATGACCACGGTCACCATGATGCAGAAGCTCTTTGTCACGAAGACGGCCGCGTTTGCCTATCTGCTCATGGTGCTGCTGTACATGCCCTGCTGCGCCGCGATCGGCACGATCTGGCGCGAGGTCGGAACCCGCTGGACGATCTTCGCCTGCGTCTGGACCACTGGCGTCGGCTACAGCGCCGCCACCACCTTCTATCAGCTGTCGACCTTTGCTTCGCATCCGGCCTATTCGATCGAATGCCTTGCAGCGGTGGCCGCTTTCCTCGCTGTCATGATTTTCTGGATGCGCTCCATGAAAAAGAAGGCTGAAGAGGAAGGCCCGCGGATCATCCCGATCCACCAGGCCTGAAGTCTGAGACGGCCTCCGGCGGCTTGAAGCCGCCGGATACCTTCAAAAAAGGAGGCCTTGCGGGCCTCCTTTTCACTCTGGAGAACAAAAAAATGGTTTCACTGATGGATCTTCGCGACTTCGTCCGCGGCAGGGGCTCCAAGGTGAGCCTCATTGAGCTCGCCAACGAATTCCGCACGAGAAAAGAGCTGATTGAGCCCATGATGCAGAGTCTCGTCGACAAAGGGCAGGTTGAAACCTGGGAGAGCACCCCGGTGTCCTGCGGGTGCGGAGCCTCCTGCGGCTGCGGGGGCGCCGCCTCTGCCGGGAAACCCATCCGGTTTTACCGCTGGAAGCAGCAGGCCTGAGCCTGCAGCAGCTTCCTGACTTCCCAGCGCTCAGCCCCCGGCGCCGGGGGACTGCCCGCAGGGGGGCTTGGGAGGAGCTCCGGCCCGGGGCTTCTCCTGCCGTCAGGCCGCCGGTTCTCCGGCGGCCTGCGCGTCCTCAGGACCTTGCGCGACCGGAACGAAAAAGCGTCCGTGGGAACCCCTTTTCCTGCACCTGTCCGCCTGCCGGGGCCGGTGTCGCCTGAGCCCCGCAGTTCCCGCGGCGAGCCGCGGAAGATCCCGCAGCGGGGCGTCCGGCTTCTAAAAAAACCAGAGGGTCTTTCAGGGCATCTCCGTGCTGCGGATCCCGGCAGACAGAAGGGGGCCGAGCCGGGATTGCGGCGCAAATTCGGCAGCATTCAAACTTTTTGGACTTAGTCCGAAGGGGGCGGCCGGGCCGGTCGTTTCTCTACCCCGCGTTCTACTCTTTTTCTTCTGAAGAGATACCTCTTTTGTGGGATGGGGTCAGGAGCCTTGCAAATTAAATATGCATTTTCAATACATATTTATTTAAAACGAATTCAAGCGCTCGATACGGGCCCGCGGGGAAGGGGACTCGGGCCGGGAGAAGCCTCCCCGAGCGCGCATAGCCGTTTGGTTTATGGTGCTTTTCCGGCACCTCTCCTAGACTGCGCACAGCTGTAGCAGAGGAGCGCCCTGCCTGCCGGCGGAGGCGTTGATTTCATGGGACTTTCTGCGGCGCCTCAAGCCCGCGGAACAGAGCCCGGACCCCAAAGAACCCGCGGCCGGCCGCCTCGCCCGGCCGCCCCGGACACACCGAATGAACAAAGCAGACTTTAAATTGAACGGCACGCCGACCCGGGCGCTTACCGCAGCGACCCTGGGCTTTTTTTTCGGCGCGATGGCGATTTCCCTTTTCGGCCCGACGGCCAGGGCCCTCAGCACTTCCATGGGGCTTTCTCCGATGCAGGTGGGGCTGCTCGTGGCCGCCCCGTCGCTCACCGGGTCGCTTTTCCGGATCCCCTTCGGAGCCTCGGTTGACGTGAACGGCGGCTGCAGGTCCTTCAATGTCCTGATGGCGGCCTCCGTGATCGGGCTCGTCGGGCTGTCCGTGCTCTTCTCGACCCGCTTTCCGGACCGCATGGACGGACTCTATGGCCTCGTTCTGCTGCTCGGCTGCCTGGCCGGCTGCGGCATCGCCACCTTCTCGGTGGGGGTCTCGCAGGTCTCCTACTGGTTCCGCAAGAAGGACCAGGGCTTCGCGCTGGGCGTCTTCGGGGGCCTGGGAACGGCCTCGGCCGGAGTGCTCGCGCTGGGGCTGCCGGTTCTGCTCGCCGCCTTTGGCTTCGTGTGGGCCTACTACATCCTCACCGGCATCATGATCGCCGGTGCGCTGATCTATTTCTTCCTTTCCTGCAACGCTCCTTACTTTCAGCTCCGTGACGCCGGCTTCAGTGAGAAGGAGAGCAGGAGCCGGGCCGCGGGCCTGGGGCAGGAGCTGTTTCCGGCAGGCAACATCCGCGACTCGCTCAGGATTTCCGCGGGCATCCCCCAGACGTGGCTGCTGGTGGGCACTTACTTCACGACGTTCGGCGGCTTCATCGCGCTCACGGCGTGGTTTCCCACCTACTGGCAGCAGGCGCAGGGGCTCGCTCCGATCCATGCGGGCGTGCTCACGATGGTGTTCTCTGTTCTGGCCGCGGTCATGCGGGTTCCGGGCGGCCTGGTGGCCGACAGGCTGGGCGGCGTGAAGGTCAGCTTTGGCGCGCTCACGGCAGCCGCCGCGGCCTGCGCTGCCATGAACCTCGACCTCGGCTGGGTCGGGCTGTTTGCCGTGTCCGTCGTGATTGCCGTTGCCTTCGGCTTCAACAATGCGGCCGTGATGAAGCTGATTCCGGTCTACGTCCAGAAGTCGGTCGGGGGAGCCTCCGGATGGGTCGGGGGACTGGGCGCCTTCGGCGGCTTCGTGTTCCCGCCCCTGCTCGGGCAGTTCGTGGCGATGTCGCCCGAGCACGGATTCGGCTGGGGGTTCCTGCTGTTCACCGCGCTGGCCGTGGTCAACATGCTGCTGAACTATTTCGGCATGGTGCGCAGGGCCTGAGATCCGGGGAAACCAATAACTAGAAAAGAAACGCAAGCGCCGGGGGACACTCCGGCATCAGGAGAAGCAATGACAGAACCATTTTCCAGCTACAGATATTTCTCCCGGAAGGATACGGACAACCGGGCCTGGGAGAAGTTCTACCGCAGCCGCTGGCAGCACGACAAGGTCGTGCGCTCGACCCACGGCGTGAACTGCACCGGGTCCTGCTCCTGGCGCATTTTCGTGAAGAAGGGCATCGTGACCTGGGAGCTTCAGGAAACCGACTACCCCCGCACGGCCGACGGCATTCCCAACCACGAGCCGCGCGGCTGCCCGCGCGGAGCCTCATACTCCTGGTACCTCTACAGCTCCGGGCGCGTGAAGCACCCGATGATCCGCCGCGAGCTGCTCGAGCTCTGGGAACAGGCGAAGCGGGAAAAGAAGGATCCCGTGGAGGCCTGGGGAGCCATTGTTTCGGATCCGGCCAGAAAGCTCGCCTACAAGAAGGTGAGGGGGCTGGGCGGCTTCGTGCGCCTCGACTGGGACAGCGCGATCGAAATCATGGCGGCGGCCAACATCTGGACCACGAAGGTGTACGGCCCGGACCGCAACGCGGGCTTCACCCCGATTCCGGCCTTCTCGCAGGTTTCCTATGCGGCCGGCATCCGCTACCTCTCCCTGATCGGCGGAACGAGCCTTTCCTTCTACGACTGGTACTGCGACCTGCCGCCTTCCTCTCCCCAGACCTGGGGCGAGCAGACGGACGTGCCCGAGTCGGCTGACTGGTACAACAGCGCTTTCCTGATGCTCTGGGGCTCCAACGTCCCGGTGACCCGCACGCCGGACTCCCCCTTCCTCACGCAGGTCCGCTACAAGGGCACGCAGGTGGTCGTGATCTCCCCGGACTACAGCGACGCCTCCAAGTTCGCCGACGTGTGGCTCGCGCCCAAGCAGGGCACGGACTCCGCCCTCGGCATGGCCATGGGCCACGTGGTTCTGAAGGAATTTTTCGTGGACCGCAGGGTGCCCTACTTCGAGGACTACGTCAAGAAGTTCACCGACCTGCCTTTCATGGTGAAGCTGGAAAAGAGGGAGGACGGCTTCGTGCCGGGCCGCTTCCTGCGCGCTTCCGACTTCGAGGGCGATCTCGGCATTGACAGCCGGGCGGATTTCTATCCCGTGCTCACCGATGAGAAGACCGGGGACTGGGTCGTCCCGAACGGAACGATCGGCAGCCGCTGGTCCGCCCAGGGCCGCTGGAACCTGAAAAATGAGGATTTCAGAACCGGCCGCCCCTTCACGCCGCAGCTTTCCCGCAAGGGCAGCGAGGACGCGCGCCTGACGGTTCTGTTCCCCTATTTCGGCGGAGAGACTTTCAGCAATCCCAACTTCGCCTTCACCGCGCACTCGGACATTCAAAAGCGCATTGTTCCCGCAAAGCGCATCATCGGCAAGGACGGCCGCGAGATCTGGGCCGCGAACGTCTTCGACCTGATGCTCGCGCAGTACGGCGTCGACAACGGGCTCGGGGACCCCGGCGCCGCGAGGAGCTACGAGGACGACATTCCCTACACTCCGAAGTGGCAGGAGGCGATCACGGGCGTTCCCGCCGAGCGCGTCATACGCGTGGCGCGGCAGTTCGCCGAAACCGCCGAGAAAACGCGCGGCCGGGCGATGATCATCATCGGGGCGGGCGTCAACCAGTGGTACAACACCGACATGACCTACCGGGCCGCCATCAACCTGCTGATGCTCTGCGGCACCTGCGGCGTGAACGGCGGCGGATGGTCCCATTACGTGGGCCAGGAGAAGGTCCGCGCCGCGGCCGGGTGGGCCCAGCTCACCTTCGGGCTCGACTGGATCCGGCCGGCCCGCCAGATGAATACGACGAGCTTCATCTACATGCACTCCGACCAGTGGCGCTACGAAAAGGTCCAGGTGGCGGACCAGCTCTCGCCGCTCGCGGACAACCGGAAGGACTGGAGCCGCATGACCCTGGTCGACTGCAACATCCGCAGCCAGCGCATGGGCTGGCTGCCGGCCGAGCCCGAGCTTTCGCGCAATCCGCTGCAGCTGGCGAGGGAGGCCGACGCCGCAGGAAAGCCCGCCGCGAAGTACATCGCCGAAGAGCTCGGCGCGGGGCGGCTGCAGCTCGCCTCCGAAGACATCGACGCCGAGGGAAACTCGCCGAAGACGCTGTTCATCTGGCGCGCGAACCTGATCGGCTGCTCGGCCAAGGGCATGGAGTACTTCATGAAGCATCTGCTGGGCTCGGAAAACGCCGTGCTCGGGCAGAACATCGAGGAGTGCGGCCTGCCGCTGCCGGAGTTCACGAAGTGGCACAGCAGGGACGTGACCGGCAAGCTCGATCTGGTGACGACGATCGACTTCCGCATGACCACCTCCGCCCTGTACTCCGACATCGTGCTGCCGGCCGCAACCTGGTACGAAAAGGAGGACATGAGCTCCACCGACATGCACTGCTTCCTGCATCCCTTCAGCAAGGCGGTGGAGCCGGCCTGGGAGGCCCGCTCCGACTGGGATGTCTTCAAGGCGCTCGCCAGGCGCTTCAGCGAGCTCTGCGCGGGACATCTCGGCGTTGAGAAGGATGTCGTGATGACGCCCCTGCAGCATGACACCCCGCAGGAGACGGCGGCCCCGATGGCTGAGGATGACTGGCGCGTGACCGGCAGCGAGCCGGTCCCCGGCGTCACGATGGGCAGTCTCGTCACGGTGGTGCGCGATTATCCGCACACCTACGAGCGCTTTACCTCCGTGGGGCCGAATCTGCGCGACAAGGGCATCGGCGCAAAGGGCTTTTCATGGGACAGCCGGCCCGAGTACGAGCTTCTCAAGGGGCTCAACGGCGTGGTTGAGGAGGGCCCTGCCAAGGGGGCCCCGAAGCTCGAGGACGCCGTCGACGGCGTCAACATGATCCTCACGCTCGATCCGACCTCCAACGGCCGGGCGGGCCGCCGCTCCTGGAAGGCCCTGGAGAAGTGCGTGGGCCTGAAGTTCGCCGACAGGCTCTGCGAGGAGTCGGGCGACACGAGATACACCTACCACGAGCTGCAGGTCCAGCCGCGCAGGGCGCTCAACACCCCGATCTGGACCGGCGTGAACAGCGGCGGCATGACCTACACCGCCAACTGGACCAACGTGAACTGCCTCATTCCGTGGCGCACGCTCACCGGGCGCCAGAGCTTTTACGTGGACCACCCCTGGCTGCTCGCCTTCGGCGAGGCTCTGGCGGGCTACAAGCCGCCCCTGTGCAAGAAGGAAATCAACAGCCTGAAGGAGCGTCTCGGCATCAAGGAGCCGACGCTCGCGCTCAACCTGCTCACGCCGCACAACAAGTGGACGACGCATTCGACCTGGTCCGACAACCTCATCATGCTCACCCTCGGCCGCGGCGGCCCCGTGATCTGGATGAGCGAGAAGGACGCGGAAAAGCTCGGCATTTCCGACAACGACTGGGTGGAGGCGCTCAACGACAACGGCTCGACCGTCGCGCGGGCCTGCGTGTCGCAGCGAATTCCGCAGGGCGCTCTTTTCATGTACCACAACCAGGGCCGCACGGTGAACGTCCCGCTTTCTCCGACGACGGGAAGGCGCGCCGGGGTGCACAACTCCATTTCCCGCGTCTGCCCGAAGCCCACGCACATGGCGGGCGGCTACGCGCAGTTCAGCTTCGGCCTGAATTACTACGGAACGATCGGGGCAAACCGCGATGAGTTCGTGCTGCTGCGCCGCCTCGATCACGTGGAGTGGTAACCGGGACATTGGACAAGAACCTAGGAAAAGAATGAAATGAAAGTTCAAGCTCAGATCTGCATGGTCCTCAACCTGGACAAATGCATTGGCTGCCACACCTGCTCCGTGACCTGCAAGAACGTCTGGACCAGCCGCAGGGGCATGGAATACGCCTGGTTCAACAACGTGGAGACCAAGCCCGGCGTCGGCTATCCCAAATCCTGGGAGGACCAGGAGAAATACCGCGGGGGCTGGGTCGTGAAGAACGGCCGGCCGGTGCTTCGCCACGGCGCGCGCCCGGCGATCATGTCCAAAATCTTCAGCAACCCGAGTCAGCCGCAGGCGGACGACTATTACGAGCCCTTTACCTTTGATTACGAAAGGCTCAGGGAATCGCTTCGGACGAGGACCGCGCCCAGCGCGAGGCCCTATTCGCTGCTCACCGGGAAGGTGATGGACACGGTGAAGGACGGCCCGAACTGGGAGGACAACCTCGCCGGGCCCTTTGCGAAGCGGAAGGCGGACCCGGATCTGCGGGGCATGGACACGGCGGGGTTCGAGGCCTTCGAGGCCTCCTTCATGTACTATCTGCCGCGGCTTTGCGAGCACTGCCTCCATCCGGCCTGCGCGGCCTCCTGCCCGTCGGGGGCCATTTACAAGCGCGCCGAGGACGGCATTGTGCTCATCAACCAGGACAAGTGCCGCGGCTGGCGCCAGTGCATCAGCGCCTGCCCCTACAAAAAGATCTACTTCAACCCGGCCCGAAACAAGTCCGAGAAGTGCGTCTTCTGCTATCCGAGGCTTGAAAGCGGCGAGCCGACGCTCTGCGCCGAGTCCTGCGTGGGCCGCATCCGCTACATGGGCGTGGTGCTTTTCGACGCCGACAGGATCGAGGAGTACGCCTGCGCGGAGGAAAAGGACCTTTATGAAAAGCAGCTTTCCCTCATCCTCGACCCGAATGACGAGGAAGTGATGCGGGCCGCCCGGGAGCAGGGTATCACCCGCAGCTTCCTTGAAGCGGCGAAAAAGTCCCCTGTCTACAAAATGATGAAGGACTGGAAGATTGCCTTTCCTCTGCACCCGGAATACCGCACTCTGCCCATGGTCTGGTACGTTCCGCCGCTTTCACCGCTGGGCGGGCAGGACATTTCAGGCGATTTCTTCGCGAAGCTCGAAGAGATGCGCATACCGGTCCGGTACCTGGCGAGGCTGCTCACTGCGGGAGACGAAAGGCCGGTCCGCGCAGCGCTGCTCCGCCTGATGGCGCTGCGCGCCTACATGCGCTCGAAGACGGTGGAGGGCTGCGCGAGCCCGGCCGTCGCCCCGGAGCTCGGCCTGAGCGCCGGCCAGTACGAGGAGATGTACCGCTATCTGGCCATCGCCGACTATGAGGACCGCTTCGTGATCCCGACGGCTCCGGCCGTGCATGAGCAGACCGATCTTTTCGCTCTGAGGGCCGGCCTGGGCTTTGAGGACGAAGGGGAGCGCCGGAACCTTTTTGGCGGGAGATGAAAAGCCATGCTGAAGACTTACCGAATCCTCTCGGCGCTGCTCGACTACCCGTCCGAAGAGACATGGACTGAGCGGGAGGCCGTCGTCCCGCTGCTGCGCGCAGAGGGCATCCTCAGCGCGGGGCAGCTGAGCCTGGCGGAGCAGTTTCTGGACTGGTGCCGCAGCTTTCCCGACCTCCGGTCCTGGCAGCAGGCCTACTGCGGCCTTTTTGACTCGGCCTCAAGGGAGAGCCTCTATCTCTTTGACCTCGTCTACGGGGAAAACCGCGAAAGAGGGCAGGCGATGGTCGACCTGCGCGACACCTATGAAAAATCCGGAATGCTCGCCGCCGGCAGCGAGATGCCCGATTATCTGCCGCTTTTCCTCGAATATGCGGCGAGCCAGCCTTCCAGCTCGAGCGCGCTCCGGATGCTCGGGGAGGTGGGCGGCGTGCTGCGCGTCATGGAGCGGAGGTTCCTCGACCGCAGCCATCCCTACCTGCCCCTGCTCACCGTGCTACGCGAGCTCTCCGGCGCCGAGCCCATGAAGGTTCCCGCCAGGGTCATTCCCATCGAGCCGGCGGACCGGCCTGCGGCGCCCTATGGCCGGCCGGACACCGATTTCTGAAAAGGGTGATTGACATGGAACAAACTCTCAGTTTAGCTACAACCTGGGCGTACACGTTTTTCTTTGCGTACTACCCCTACCTCGCCGCCGGCATCTTTTTCTGCGGCCTCGCCTGGCGCCTGACGCATGAAAACCGAACCGTTCAGGCGCTTTCCACGCAGTTTCTGTCCAATGACAGGTCGCTGCGCTGGGGCAGCAACCTTTTCCATTTCGCGGTGGTCGGGGTGTTTTTCGGCCACATCTTCGGGCTGCTCGCCCCCGAGCCGCTTTACATCTGGCTCATCAGCAACGAGACCAAGCGTACGCTCGCCGTCATCATGGGCGGGGCGGCCGGCCTTGTCGCCTTCATCGGAATCGCCCTGCTTTTCGTGCGCCGGTTCACGAACGAGCGCGTGGCGGCCTTCAGCACGGCAGGCGACAGGATCGTCGTGACGCTCATCCTGCTGCAGATCGCCACAGGGCTTGGCGGCACGGCCGTCACCGCCGTGTCGCCCCTGGAGTCCTATCTGGCGATCGACCACTGGGCTCAGGGGCTCTTCATCTTCAGGCCGCAGTCCTGGCAGTGGCTTCTCGACACGAGCGTGATCCATAAGATACACATCCTGCTGGGCTTTCTGATCGTCTGCATCTTCCCTTTCACGAAGCTCATGCACATGGTGGCGGTGCCGATCCTCTATTTCGTGAGGCCGAACCGCATCGTCAACAGCGGCGGCATGTGACGGAGGGAGGCCGCCCCGGGCCCGCCCAAGGGCCTGCCCGGGCCCGGGGGGCTCCTGCTGCGGAGGTGCGCCCGGCCGCCTGGGCAGCTCTCCGGACAGCCACGGGCCTTTTTTGCTCCTGACAGCAGCGCGAAGTGACCCGTCCAAGGCGGGAAGGGTGCCTCTTTTGAGGCTGGACAGGGGGACTCTTCGGTAGAATCCTCTCATCGATCCGCCTGGGGCGTCGCCTCAGCGACGCCGTTTCCCGATCCCGTGCTGCGGGGCGGCCTCAGGCGGGGACCGCAGTCTTTCTCTTTCCCGCGCCTGCTGGGAGTGCGCCAATTGAAAAATCCCGAATGCAAACGATCCAGAGCCGAGACCGCCGCGCTTTTGCGCAGGGCGGCCGGTCTCGCGGCCGCGCGGTTCCGCGAGACCAATATTGTCGAAGTGGCCAGCTCGATGACCCTGGCCACGCTGCTGTCGATCGTTCCGCTGCTGGCCGTCGCGCTGGCCATGTTCTCCGTGGTGCCGGCCTTCGCCCCCTACAGGGCGAGCCTTGAGGAGTTCCTGGGAGGGGTCATCCCCGGCCAGTACAGTGTGCAGATTTACCACTATCTGCGGACTTTTTCCCAGCACGCAAGCGGTCTTTCAGTTTTCGGCGCCGCGGGCCTCGCGGTTTCGGCCTATTTCCTCATTGACAAGCTTTTTGTGACCATCAACCGGATCTTCCGCGTCCGGCACCGCCGCAGCGTGATCCAGAACGCCATTCTCTACTGGGCCATCCTCACGCTCGGGCCGATGGTGGCGGTGGCCAGCATCTCGGTCACCACGTATCTGGCGAAGCTCGCCCTGTCCGGGCTTTCAAGCGGGGCGGCGGCCTGGGGGCTCACGCTCTTTGCGGTCCTTCTGCAGGCCCTGTTCTACACGGCGCTCTACTCGTTGGTGCCCAACTGCTACGTGGAATGGCGGCACGCCCTCGCGGCGGGCGTCTTCACGGCGCTTGCCGGCCTGGTTGTGAAGCGCTGCTTTTCCATCTACATCAGCAGCGGCACCCTCACCAATCTCTACGGGGCCTTTGTCGCGCTGCCCGTCTTCATTTTGTGGATTTACGTGACCTGGATCCTGGTTTTCGGCGGGGCCGCGCTTGCCGCCACGCTGCCCATGGTGCGCTCCGGGCGTTTCGCGGACGCCTTCCGCCCGGGCAACGATCTCGCCACCGGTGTGGCGCTGCTGTCGGTCCTCCTGAGAAGGAAGGACGCCGGCAGTCCCGTGGTTCCGCTTGTGCAGCTCGCCCGCGAAGCGGGCAGCTGGCCGGAGGCGGCGGAGTCGGTGCTCGAAAAGCTCGCCTCCGCGGGCTACGTCGCGGAAGTCAAGGGGGCGGGGAGGCCCAGAAGCGGCGCCTGGGTGCTGATCGCAGATCCGGACCGGACGACGCTTCGTGCGGCCTTTGATTCGATGGCGATCGATCCGCAGATCAGGTTCTTTCATCCGCAGGGCGGAAAGGCTCCCGCCTGGTACAGCGGGCTCGTCTCGAGCCCGGCGCTTTCAACGCCGCTGCGCAGGCTGCTTGAGCCGGACCCCGGGCGGCCGTCCTGAGAAGGCCTTAACCCGGGAAAGAGGGGTTGCGCCTGCGGCCGGGGGGCCGCGGGGAGCGGCCCTCTGAGGCCTTCCGCGCCCTCTAGCGGGGAAGAAACGTGCTGCCCTGCCGGATCAGCACCTGGCCCACGATGTGAATGAGCTTTTCAAACTGCCCGGGGCGGCAGCGCCTTGAGCGGTAGGCCGTGTTGTCAAACTGCAGCAGCACCGAGCCGTCGGGCTCGGCCGCGATCCGGGCGAGCGCCCCCTGGTTCTGCCAGTAGACCAGGTAGACGGCTCCGAAGTGCAGCTGCGGCTGCTCGGTGATGTCGACCACGATCTGGTCGCCGGGGCAGATGGAGGGCGACATGGCGTCGCTGCTCACCGTAAAGAGCCTGCAGGCCTTCGGGTCGTGGCCGAGAAAACCGCTTTTGGGGATCACGGCGTCGATCAGGCTCTCGTCGGGCACGATCTTCGGGACGAGCGGCGAGCGCCCCCGCACGAGCCGGCAGGCCGGCACCGAGGCGTAAAGCCGGCAGCGGTCCTCGCATTCGCTCTTCGCCCTCGGCTCGCTCGCCTCCTCGGTCTCCTCCGGGCAGGCCGCCTGCGCCGCTTTCTGCGCTTCGCCCGGCTCCGGGGGCAGGTCAAGCTCCAGGGTGTAGCTTTCCGCCCGGGGCCAGGTGGAGTGGCCGCGCTTTGCGGGCGCAGGCTGGGCGGCGGCCGCAGGGCGCGGCTCCGGGTCCTGCTCGGTTTCGTGAATCCAGTCGTCAGCGGCGCTCACCCAGGGCTGCCCCTGACCGTCCGAAAGCCACCGAGGGTTGACGTTAAAGAGGTCGGCCAGCCTGAAAAGGACGTCAGCCTGGACTTTTCTCGTGTCGCCGGCCAGCCACTTCGCCACGGCGGGCTGCGACACCCCGACCTGCTCGGCCACGAATTTCTGCTTGAAGTTCATCCGCGCCATGCAGTAGCGCAGCCTGTCGGCGAAATTATTCTGCCTGTTTGCCATCATGCGCTCCGGCGGTTCAGGAAAAAACGAGGCGCCCGGCCCAGCGCAGCGCCGCTGTGAGGACGCAGAAAATCGCGGCGAAGACGGCGGCCATCGCCGCAATCTGCAGCGCGTGGCTCTCGGTGAGCCTGAGCACCGCCGGGCCAATGCGCTTCCAGGCGGCAAAGAAAAGCGGGCAGGAGGCCGCAAGAGCAATAACTATTGTGATGATTTCAGCCATCGGGAGCCACGTTGCTTATAACTGCGGGAATTTTAAAGCACCTGCGGGAGGGCATGCGAGGCCGTAGCTTTTGGGCTGAAGTCTGAACTATTGCCTTTAGACAATAATTAAGCAAAAAGTCTACCGGTTTCGTCTATATGAAAGATAATAGGGGAGCGGTTATTCAAACCGTTTCAGCACTAATGGAGAGAATATAAGATGCAATTCACTTTCAAGCCTGTACTGATTGCGGCAGCGCTGGCCCTGGCCGGGACTTCCGCGCTGGCTGCTCCGATGAAGGCGGGCACCTACACCGCCAAAGTCACGGGACACAACGCTCCGATGACTGTGAAGGTGACGGTTGACCAGAACAAAATCGTCTCCATCGACACTTCCGATAACCTGGAAACCATCGGCGTGGGCAAGGTTGCCCTGAAGAAGGTTTCCGACAAGATTCTGAAGTATCAGTCCGCCGGGGTTGACTCCGTCACCGGCGCGACGATTTCCTCCATGGCCCTCAAGCAGGGCGTCGAGGACTGCCTCAAGCAGGCCGGCGCCGACATGAAGCAGTTCACGAGGAAAGTTGAGAAGCATCCGATCAAGAATCAGACGCTTGAAGCCGACGTGGTCGTCGTGGGCGGCGGCGGGTCGGGCCTTGCCTCGGCCATTTCCGCCATGCAGGCCGGCGCCAACAAAGTGATCGTCCTTGAAAAGCTGGGCTATCTCGGCGGCTCCACGAACGTGTCCGAAGGCGCGCTGAACGCCGTCGACCCGAAGCGCCAGAAGGCTCAGGGCATTGAGGACAGCGTCGATAAGTTCTTCGCGCAGACGCTGCGCGGCGGCCATGATCTGGGCGATCCGGCTCTGGTCGACTATCTCACGAGCCACTCCATGGACGCCGTCAACTGGCTGGAGAGCCTGGGCGTGAAGTTCCGCGACCACATCGGCTCGGCCACCGGCTCGCTCTGGCAGCGCTCCCACTACACGACCACGCCTTCGGGCAACTCCTACATTCGCGTCTTTGAGAAGGTGATCGCCGACTCCAACGGCCGCATCCAGGTGCTGCTCGATACGCCGGCCAAGGCCCTGATCCAGGATAAGACCGGCCGTGTGACGGGCGTCGTCGGCAACAACTTCGGCTCCAAGATCACCGTGAAGGCGAAGAAGGGCGTGATCCTCGCCACCGGCGGCTTCGGCGCCAACGTGAAGCTGCGCCAGCAGGTGAACACCGGCGTGTGGAAGCATGTGAAGCTGGACAACTCGATCGGCTGCACGAACATCCAGAAGGCCGCCCAGGGCGACGGCCTCGTGCTCGGCCGCAAGGCCGGAGCCCAGGTGATCGGGCTCTCGGACATTCAGATTCATCCCTGCGGCACTCCGGGCACCGGGCTGATGGAGAACATCCGCACTTCCGGCCGCAACCGCATCTTCGTGAACACTGACGGCGACCGCTTCGTGAACGAAGGCGCGCCGCGCGATGTGCTCGCGAACGCCATTTTCCGCCAGAAGGGCGGCACCTACTGGGTGGTGGTGAACAAGCTGCGTTATCCGAGCCGCGACTTCGTGGACCGCAACGGCGCCTCCATCAAGAACATGGTGGCCCTGGGCTCCGTGATTGAGGCCAACAGCCTCGATGAGCTCGCCGCGAAGACCAAGATGAATCCGGCCAAGCTGAAGGCCTCCATCGCCGACTACAACAACATCGTCGCCGGCAAGGAGAAGGACAAGCTCGGCTTTGTCGCCAACAACAAGGACGACAAGCAGATGACCGAAGGCCCCTGGTACGCCTGCAAGAAGGTCCCGACCGTTCACCACACGATGGGCGGCCTGAAGATCACTCCGAAGTCTGAGGTCGTGAGCACCAAGGGCAAGGTGATCCCGGGTCTGTACGCTGTGGGCGAAGTGACCGGCGGCATCCACGGGTCCAACCGCCTGGGCGGCAACGCCATCGCCGACGTGATGACCTTTGGCCATGCGGTCGGCCCGCACATCGTCCAGGGGAAGTAATAAGTCCTGAAGGACGCTGTGAAAGGCTTCGCCTGCCTTCACTCCGCGCAGTTCGGCTGTGAGGGCCGGGAAGACTGAAAGCCCAATGCCCGGCCGGGGCTCGTCTCCGGCCGGGCATTATTCGGCGTGCTGATAAGCAGATGCAGATATGCACATATTCTTATATGCATAGCGATATCTGCAGAGTGCGGTCTTCGCCCACGCCCTTGTTGCCGCGAAGCACAAAACCGCTCAGAATGAGGCGCTTCAGCAACAGGGAAAAAAGGATCGCGATGGAGGATCTGCACCGGACAAGGCTTCTGGGCGCGCTTGCGGTGGCGGCCGCCTCGGTGCTCTGGGGAACGACGGGGGTGTCCGCCTCTTTGGCGCCCGAAGTGCCGCCGATGGCGATTGGAGCGGCCGCGATGGGCGGCGGGGGGCTGCTTCAGGCGCTCACGGCGCTTCCGCAGATCGACCGCTCCGCAGCCCGGCTGAGGAGCAGGCGGCTGTTTCTTTTCTGCTCGGCCCTGCTGGTGGCGCTCTATCCCCTTGCTTTTTACAGTTCGATGCGGCTTGCGGGCATCACGGCGGGCACGGTGGTCTCGATAGGCTCGGCCCCGGTTTTCGCCGCCCTGATCGAGTGGGCGGCCGAGGGCAGGAGGCCTTCCCCGAGGCTCACGGCGGCTTCGGCGCTGGGCGCCGCGGGCATTGCGGTGCTGTGCATCGCAAGATCCGGCGGCCCGGCCGGCCCGTCGGTGAGCGCCGGCATTGCGCTGGGCCTTGCAGCGGGATTCACGTACGCCGGCTACAGCTGGGCCGCAGGGCGCCTGATGCGCGCGGGCATTCCTTCGCGCGCCGCGATGGGCGTCATGTTCGGGGCGGCCTCCGTCCTGCTGCTGCCGGTGCTTCTGGCCACTGGCGCCCCTTTCCTGCATTCGGCCGTGAATCTGTCGGTAGGGCTTTACATGGCTCTTGTGCCGATGTTTCTCGGCTACCTGCTCTTCGGGGCGGGACTGGCCAGGATCAGCGCTTCGGAGGCGACCGCGATTTCTCTGCTCGAGCCCGCGGTGGCGGCGCTGCTTGCCGCGCTCGTGGCAGGCGAGAGGCTGAGCGCCCCCGCCTGGGGCGGCATCGCCCTGATCTTCGCCTGCCTCGCGCTCGTTGTGTCGCCCCGCGGCAGGAAGCCTCCCCGGGGCTGACAGCCCGCCTGCCTCAGGCGCCTGCCTGCTCGAGTTTTTCAGAGACTTCGAGCCACTCCTCCTCAAGCGAGTCCTTTTCCCCGCCTTCGGCCGCACGCTGCTTCAGCACGGCCTGCACCTCTTCGGGGCTGCCCTGATAGAAGGCGGGATCGGCGATCCGGCGGTCGAGCTCCGCGAGGGACTCCTCGAGCTCGGCCACCCGGGATTCGATTTCGGAGAGTCTTTTCCGGAACGGCTTTTTGAGCTCGGCGATGCGGGCCCGCTCGCGGGCCGCCGCCTTTCTCGCCTCGCGGGGCGTCTGCTGGGCCTCGGAGGAAGCGGCCTTTGCGGCGCGGGCGGCGCTTTTTTCATCCCGCCTCGAGGCGAGCACGAGCTCGGCGTAGTCATCCAGGTCTCCCTCGAACTCGGTGACCCGGCCTTCGTGCACGAGCCAGAGCCGCTCGGTCGCCGCCCGCAGCAGGTGCCGGTCGTGCGAGACGATGAGCACGGAGCCGCCGAAGGTGGACAGCGCCATCGTGAGCGCCTCGCGGGTTTCCATGTCGAGGTGATTAGTCGGCTCGTCGAGCACCAGGAGATTGGGCTTTCCCCAGGCAATGAGAGCCAGGGCGAGCCGCGCCTTCTCCCCGCCCGACATGGAGCCCGCCTGCTCGTTCACCTGGTCGCCGGAGAAGCGGAAACGCCCGAGAAAATCCCGGAGATCCTGCTCGCGCGTGTCGGGAGAAAGCCTCCGGAGATGCTCAAGCGGCGTCTCGTCCAGCCTCAGCGCGTCGAGCTGGTGCTGGGCGAAGTACCCGATCGAAAGGCCCTGCCCGCGCCGAAGCTCCCCGGCCATGAGCGGGAGCTCGCCGCACAGCCCCTTTACGAGCGTGGATTTGCCCGCGCCGTTCACGCCGAGCACGCCGATGCGCTCGCCCGAGCGGATGGAAAAAGATACGCCGCTGAGCACCGCCCGGCCCTCGTAGCCGAGCGACATCCCTTCAGCGTCGAGCAGGTGCTCGGGCAGCCGCTCGGGGGCGGGGAACTCGAACCGCCATTCGGAGCGGGCGCGCACGGGCTCGACCGCTTCGAGCTTTTCGAGCATCTTGATGCGCGACTGGGCCTGGCGGGCCTTGGTCGCCTTGTAGCGGAAGCGCTCGATGTAGGCGCGCAGGTGCTCCGCGGTGCGCTCGTAGGCTTTGGCGCCTGCCGCCTGCTGGCGGAGCCTCTCGACCCGCAGCCGCTCGAACGCGGAATAATTGCCGGCGTATCGCCGGATCGTTCCGTCTTCAACCGACCAGATGGCGCTCACGCACCGGTCGAGGAACTCGCGGTCGTGCGAGATGATGACCACGGTGGCCCGCACGTGCCTGAGCCAGGCCTCGAGCCAGATCACGGAGTCGAGGTCAAGGTGGTTGGTCGGCTCGTCAAGCAGCAGGAGGTCGGCCGGCCGCATGAGGGCTCGGGCCAGGGCGAGGCGGTTGCGCCAGCCGCCGGAGAACTCGCGCACCGGAAGCGCGGTCTGCGCGTCGGTGAAGCCCAGGCCGTGCAGGATCGTGTGCGCCTCGGCGGAAATCGCCCCTTCGTTGAGTTCGGCCAGGGCTGCGGCGGCCGCGGCGAGCTGCATGTCGTCGCCGCCCGCTTTGGCCTTCGCATAATCGGTTTTCGCGCGCATGAGCGGAGCGTGCCCGCTCATCACGAACTGCAGCGCGGTCTCGTCCACCGCCTCGATGTCCTGGGCCACGTGGGCGATCCGGTCAGGCTCCGGGGCCTCGATTTCGCCCGACTCGGGCGCGAGCTCTCCCAGAATCGCGGCAAAGAGCGTCGATTTGCCGCAGCCGTTCGGCCCGACCAGCCCGATGCGCTCGCCGTCGGAGGCGATGAGGCTCGCTTTTGAATACAGAACCCGGACCCCCCGGGCGAGGCTGATGTCTAGCAGTCGCAGCACTTCAGAAAAGTCCTTCTTTTGCTTGGTGTCTTGCGGGGCGGCAGGGGGCGCCGGGCGAAAGCGCCTTCCCTGGGCGTTCCGGGGCGCCTTTTCAGGCCGCCGTCTCGCGCGGGCCGAAATAATCGCGCAGATCCCGGGCGGTGGCGAGGAAGACGAGGTTGTCGCCCGCGCTCACCGTGAGCCAGGTGAGCGGCAGGTCAGGCCAGATCGCCTCAAGCGCTTCGCGCCCGTCGCCCACCTCGACCACGAGAAGGCCGTTGTCGGTCAGGTGCCGCGCGGCCTCCGGAAGGAGCCGTCTCACGACATCCATGCCGTCGCCGCCCGCCTCAAGGGCGAGCGCGGGCTCATGGCGGTACTCGTCCGGGAGGCTTTCCATCGAGGCGGTTGTGACATAGGGGGGATTCGAAATGATGAGGTCCCAGCGCCTTGTTTTGAGCTCCGGCATGTCGAAAAGGTCGGACAGCACGAGTTCCATGCGGTCTTCGAGCCCGTAGTCGCTGCGGTTCACCCGCGCGACCTCAAGGGCGCTCGGGCTGATGTCGACGCCGGTCACGCGGGCGCTGGGAAACGCTTCGGCCAGCAGCACCGCCAGGCAGCCGCTGCCCGTGCACATGTCCAGGGCGCTGCCGATCTCCTCGGGATCCTGCACCCAGGGCTGCAGATGCTCTTCGAGCAGCTCGGCGAGGAACGACCGGGGAATGAGCACATTCTCATCACAGTAGAAGCGGTGGCCGACCAGCCAGGCCTCGTGCAGCAGGTAGGGCACGGGGACGTGCTCGGTCACCCGCTCTTCGATCAGGCAGGCGATCCTGCGCACTTCCTCTTCCGTGAGGTTGGCGTCGAAGAACGCGTCGAGCCTGTCGAAGGGCAGCTTCAGGGCTCTGAGCACCAGAAAGGTCGCTTCCTCCCAGGTGTCGTTCGTGCCGTGCCCGAGTGAGATCCGGGACTCCTCCATGCGGGTCATGGCCCAGCGCACGAGGTCCCGGATCGTGTGCAGGCTCGAGGCCGCTTCAATCGAATTCTGTGGCATTTTGCGCTTTAATCCTTCCGTTTGTTGGTTCTCTTCTGTGCCGGAGGCAGGCCCCCCGGAGCCTTCAGGCGAGCAGCCGCTCGAGCAGGCCCCGGTAGATCCGCTTGAGAGCCTCGGGCTCTTCGGCGCCGATGTTTTCGTTGGGGGAGTGAATGGTTGCGTTTGTGGGGCCGAACTCAAGGGTCTCCTCCGAAATCGGCGCGATGAATCTTGCGTCGGAGGTGCCGCCCGAGGTCGAGAGCTCCGGGCGCATCCCGGTTTCCTCTTCAATCGCCCCCGCGAGCGCCTCGGCGAGCGACCCGGGGCCGCGCCGCAGCGTGACAAAGGGCAGGGCGTCGATCCTCCAGGTGAAGTCCGCGCGGACTCCAGTTCCTTCGAGCACCCGGCCTGCCGCCGACTCGATCTCTCGGATCAGATCCTGCGGCTTCCAGGCCGCGCTGTAGCGGAGGTTGAATTTGACCTCGGCGCGCCCCGGCACCACGTTGACGGCCCCCACCCCGGAGCGGAAGTTGGAGACCTGAAAGGAGGTCGGGGGGAAGTCGGCGCTGCCCTGGTCCCAGACCCGGGCGGAGAGCTCGGCGATGAGCCTGGAGGCTGCGTGGATCGGGTTTGCGCATTTGGCGGGATAGGCCACGTGCCCCTGCCGGCCGGTGAAGACCACGGCGGCGTTGAGCGAGCCGCGCCGGCCCACCTTCACCGTGTCGCCGAGCTTTTCGGCCGACGAGGGCTCGCCGATCAGGCTCCAGCGCGGGCGCACGCCCGCTTGGCGCAGCTGCTCGACAACGCGCTTGGTGCCTTCATCCCCGTCGCCTTCCTCATCGGAGGTGAGCAGCAGCGCGATGGAGCCGCGGTGCCCGGGATGCGCCGTGACGAATTCAGCGGCGGCTGCGGCGAAAGCCGCGTCCGAGCTCTTCATGTCGGCGGATCCCCGGCCGTAAAGGCGGCCGTCCCGCAGCTGCGGCTCGAAGGGCGGCGAAGTCCACAGCGAGGCCTCGCCGGGCGGCACGACATCGACGTGGCCAGCAAATACGAAGAGGGGATCGGACTGTCCGCGCCGCAGCCACAGGTTGGTGGTTCCGTTGGGCGTGAGCTCCTGCCGGGCGGAAAAGCCCAGAGGCTCGAGGAGCGTCCTGATCGGGCGGTAGGCCCCGGCTTCGCGAGGGGTCACGGACTCGCAGGCGATCAGCTGCCGGGCGAGCTCCAGGGCGTTGAAAGTTTTCTGCATGGGTAGTGGCTGCATGGGTTGGGGCTGCGCAGAGCACGAAGGTCTGCGCAGGGGCGGGGGCGCTGCGTGCGCCTTTCCGCCCCCCTTTTGTTACTTGAAGGGGCGGGAAAGGCGGAGAGGCGGCTCTTAGTCCCTCAGGAGCTCGTTGATCGAAGTCTTCGAGCGCGTGCGTTCGTCCACGTGCTTGACGATGATGCAGGCGTAGAGGCTGTACTTGCCGTCGCGCGGCACGTTGCCCGACACGACGACCGAGCCCGCAGGGATCCGGCCCTTGAAGGTCTCGCCCGTGGTGCGGTCGTAGATCGTGGTGGACTTGCCGATGTAGCAGCCCATCGAGATCACGCTGTTGGCGCCCACAATCACGCCCTCGGCGATTTCGGAGCGCGCGCCGATGAAGCAGTTGTCCTCGATGATGGTGGGGCCGGCCTGTACAGGCTCGAGCACGCCGCCGATGCCGACGCCGCCCGAGAGGTGACAGTTGCGGCCGACCTGCGCGCAGGAGCCCACAGTGGCCCACGTGTCGATCATGGTGCCGGAGTCCACATGGGCGCCGACGTTGACGAAGGAAGGCATGGCCACCACGCCCGGGGCGAGGTAAGCGCCGTGGCGCAGCACGCAGCCCGGGATCATGCGCACGCCCGAAGCGAGAACAGCCTCGTCGGAGAGCGCGCCGAATTTGGGCGAGAGCTTGTCGCACCAGGCGAAGGGGCCCGCCCGGAAGACCTTCTGCTCGGTGAGCCTGAAGGAGAGCAGCACGGCTTTCTTGATCCACTGGTGGGTGACCCATTCGCCGTCGATTTTCTCGGCGACGCGCACTTCGCCCTTGTTCAGGCGATCGAGCACCGCGTCAACGGCCTCGCGAAGGCCCGCCGGGGCGCTCTCGGCGGTCCACTCGGAGCGGTTGTCCCAGGCTGAATCGATGATGGTTTCAAGTTCGGTCATTTTCGTTTTTTCCAGATGAATTGGAGTGGTGAAAGGATAGTCGGTTCAATACGCGCGCTCAATCGGGCGGATCAGAGAAGCGTCGAACTGCTCGAGCCGCTTCGTCCCCTCAAGGATTTCCTTTTCCGTTGCGACCAGCGCGATGCGGACGTAGCCGCGCCCCGGCACCGTCCCGTCGGCCGTCTCGCGGCTCAGGAACGTGCCGGGCAGCACCTTGATGCCCACCTGCTCGTACAGAGAGCGGGTGAAGGCGAGGTCGTCCTCGACGGGGCTCTTCGCCCAGAGGTAGAAGGAGGCGTCGGGCATCGGGGCCTGGAAGTACCGGTTGAAGGCGGGCTGCCCGACCGCAAAGGCCCGGCGGTAGAGCTCCCGGTTCTCGCGCACGTGCTCTTCATCCGACCAGGCGGCGGCCGAGGCGGCCTGAGTGGCCGTGGGCATGGCCGAGCCGTGGTAGGTGCGGTAAAGCAGGAACGACTTCATGATGCGGGCGTCTCCCGCGCAGAAGCCGCTTCTCATGCCCGGCACGTTGGTGCGCTTGGACAGGGACTGGCAGATCACGATGTTCTCGAACCGGTCGTTGCCCCGGCGGGCCGCGGCCGTCAGCGCCCCGAGCGGCGGGCGAGACTCGTCAAAATAGATCTCGGAGTAGCACTCGTCGGAGATCAGCGTGAAGCCCCAGCGCTCGGACAGCGCAAGGACCTCGTCCCAGTGCTGCTGGGTCATCACCGAGCCGCAGGGATTGTTCGGGCTGCAGACGACGAGCGCCTGAACCCGCTTCCACTGCTCGTCCGTGATGGAGGAGTAGTCGGCCTGGAAGTGGTTTTCGGGGCTGAGCGGAACGTAAAGCGGCTCCGCGCCCGCGAGCAGCGCCGAGCCCTCGTAAATCTGGTAGAAGGGATCGGGTATCACCACGATAGGCCTGCCGCCCGCGGCGTGCCGGTCGACGAGCGTCTGGATGATGGAAAACAGCGCCTCGCGCGAACCGTTGGTGGGCACAATCTGTGTTTCCGGGTCGGCCTTGACGCCGTAGCGGCGCTCAATCCAGCGCGCGATCGAGCCGCGCAGCTCCGGCGTGCCCTTGGCGGCCGGATACCGGGCAAAAAGCGGGAAAGCCCGCTCGTAGGCGTCGAGCACGAACCGGGGGGTCGGGTGGCGCGGCTCTCCGATCCCGAAGGAAATTTCCTCCATCGCGGGCTGGATCCCCTTGAGCAGTTCGCGCAGCCTCGCGAAGGGATAGGGGCGTGTAAGGGCCAGTTCGGAATTCATGACGTTGAACCTCTGCAGGAATGTTTCGCCTTCTCAGCCCCTCATCGGGGAGTTGGTTTCAAAGTCAGGGAGATGGACCACGGGGGCCGGCGTCCAGCCGGGCTTGCGGTGCTCTGCGATCACGGTGGTGTAGATGCCCCCGCGGACCCACCAGCGGGCGCGGATTCTCATGAAGCGCGGGCTGATCGCCGACACGAAGTCGTTCAGAATGCGGTTCGTCACGTCTTCGTGGAAGGCCCCGAGTGAGCGGTAGGTCCAGGTGTAGAGCTTGATCGATTTCAGCTCAAGGCACTTCCGGTCCGCGATGTAGTCGACAATGAGCGTGGCGAAATCGGGCTGCCCGGTGAGAGGGCACAGGCAGGTGAACTCCGGAATTTCCATGTGGATCACGTAATCGCGTTCAGGAGCCGGGTTGTCGAAGGTTTCCAGTTTTTTTTCTGGTGACGAGGGCATAATGTCACTCCATTCATTTAAGGCGGTTCTCTGCAGGCCTGCCTTGAAGGATCCCCTCCGCCGGCGCCTCGCAGGCGGGACGCGGGCAGGTGCGGACGGCCTGCAGAATCGAACTATTATAGTGGTCTGCGCGCTCCGTTCACCGCCCCTTTGCCGGGAAAAGCGCCCCGAAGGCGCAGCCTCGGGCGGCAGGGCTTTCTTTTCATCCATATGCATCTTCGCCAGGTCAAAATTTCAGGCTTCAAAAGCTTCGCCGATCCGACCGTGATTGAATTCCCGAGCGGCTTTGTGGGCATCGTGGGTCCGAACGGCTGCGGCAAGAGCAATGTGATTGACGCCGTGCGCTGGGTGATGGGCGAGGGCCGGGCCGGGGAGCTGCGGGCGACCAGCTCGATGACGGAGCTCATTTTCGCGGGGTCGGCAGGCCGCGCGCCCGCGGGCAGGGCGTCGGTGGAGATGGTGCTCGACAACTCCGACGGAACGCTTTCCGGCCCCTGGGGCGCGTACTCCGAGGTCTCGATCCGAAGGACCCTCACGCGGGATGCGGCGAGCGCCTACTTCATCAACGGGCAGGCGGTCCGCCGGCGCGACGTGCAGGACATCTTCATGGGCACCGGGCTCGGGCCCCGCTCCTATGCGATCATCAGCCAGGGCATGGTGAGCAGCTTCGTGAAGGCGCGGCCCGAGGAGCTGCGGGTTTATTTCGAGGAAGCGGCGGGCGTTTCCCGCTACAAGGAGCGGCGGCGCGAAGCCGAGGGGAGGCTCTCCCTGACGAGAACGAATCTCGAGCGCGTCTCCGATCTGCAGCAGGTCCGGCGCGCCGACATCGAGCGGCTCTCGGCTGAAGCCGAGACCGCGCAGCAGTGGCGCAGCCTCACCGAGCGCCGGGAACGCTTTGCCGGGATGTGGCTCGTGCTGCAGGAGCGCGACATCCGGGATGCCAGGGACCGGAGGGCGGCGGACATCGCAGAGGCCATGGCTGAGATCGAGTCGGGCCGCACGGCGATCGCCTCGCTCGAAAAACAGGCGGCCCAGGCCCAGGCCGCTCTCGAAGAGGCCAGGTCGCAGGAAGCCCTGAAGCGCGAGGCGCTCAAGGCCAACGAGCTCGAGCTCGCGCGCAGGCAGAGCGCGCTGGCCGCGCTGGTTGAAAAAAAGAAGATGCTCGAGGAGCGCGTCCGCAGCGACGGCGAAAAGCTCGAGCGCGCGAGCCGCGGCGCTTCCGAATCCTCGGCCAAGGCCCAGGGTTTTGAAGAGGAGTCCCGGCGCCTCACCTCCGAAATCGCTGAAGTCGAGGCGCAGAAGGAAGAGCGGGCGCAGGCCCTGGAAGAAGCGCGCGAAGCCTGCGAGCAGGCAAAGGCGAGGGAACGGGCGCTCGCCCAGTCGGAGAAGGAAGCGCAGTCCCGGCTCACGGAGCTCAATTTCACGCAGCAGGCCCTCGGGCGGGAAAAGGCCATGCTTGAGGACCGGCTGAGGAGGCTGGGGCAGGAAAAATCGGACTCGGCCGCGCCGCAGGAGTCCGAGCTTGAGCAGGCCCGCGAGTACGCCGAAGAGTGCTCTGCCTCGCTCGAGGAGTGCGGGCAGCGCAGCGACCAGGCCCGCGAGGAGCTGGCCGCAGCCGAGGAGGACTGCCGCGGCCGGCTCGAGCAGAAGAACCGCTCTTCGGAGGCTCTCGCCCGCCTGCAGGCCCGTTCGAGCGCTCTGCGGGAGGTGCAGCAGAAGGCCCTTGCCGAAGGCCGCCTTCCCGAATGGATCCGCAGCCACGGCCTTGAGGGCCTGCCGACGCTTGTTTCCGGCATCCGGGTCGAGGAGGGCTGGGAGCGGGCCGTGGAAGCGGCGCTCTCGGCGAGAATGACCTCGCTCGAGGCGGGGTCGCTCGCGAGGGCGGCCTCGCTTGCGGCGGATCCGCCGCCTGCCAGGTTTGCGCTGGTTGACGTGAGGCAGGGCGAGGCCCTGCGGCAGCCACGGAACGAGGAGGGGAGCCTCGCCGGGAAGGTGCTCTCCGTGAGGCCTCAGAGCGCCGCTCTTGTGCGCGCCTGGCTCGCCGGATTCCGCATCGCCCCCTCCATCGGGGAGGCGCTGCGCCTTTCTCAGTCTGACCCCCAGGCCTCCTTCATCACGAAGGAAGGGCACACGGTGTCGGCGGGCTGCGTCCTCTTCTGGGCCTCAGAGAGCCCCGCCTCCGGGTTTCTGGAGCGCGCGGGGGAACTTTCGAGGCTTGAGCAGCAGCGCGATGTCGAGTCGAAGGCCTATCAGGCCCTGCTCGAGGGCGTCGTGCAGGCCGAGAGCCGCAGGGAGGACGCCCTTGCACGGTCCCGCGGCGCGGCCGCCGCGCTGGAGTCCTCGCGGCGCGAACAGCAGGCCGCAGCCCTGAGGCTGAGCGAAATGCAGGCTTCCTTCGAGGCCTGGTCCAAACGGGCTTCATCCATCGAGGCGGAGAGCTCCCGGGCCAGACAGCGGCTCGAGGAGATCGAGGCCCAGTCCGAGGCCTCGGAGGCGCAGTTCGAGGAGCTGGATCAGGCGCTCTCGAAGGTGTCTCAGGAGCATCAGGACGCAGAGATGGCCGCGGAGGCCGCTTTGTCGAGGCTGCAGGGCGAGGAGGGCGCCCTGCGCGACTGCGAGACGAGACTCAAGCTGCTCCGGACCGATGCGCGCCACGCGGCCGAGCGGGCCCGTGACGCCCGATCGGCGGCTTTGAGGGCGCAGTCCGAAGAGGCCGAGTTCACGGCCGCCATCGAGGAATCGCGGGCTCTGCTCGAGGAACTCGACGAAACGGCGGGCAGCCAGGGCGTGCGCGAGCAGCTTCAGGCCCATGACGCGGCCGAGGCCTCCCTGCGCGAGGCCGAGCAGCTCGCCGCGGCGGCGGCCGAAAAGGTCGCGGGACTGGATGCCGAACGCAGCAGGCTGTCGCTGGCCGAGCGCCCGAAGCTCGAGCGGGTGGGCGAGATGAAGGTTCGGCAGGGAAGCCTTGAAAACGAGCTCTCGGCCCTCACTTCCCAGATCGAGCAGCGCAGGGCTGACCGCTCGGAGCTGCTCGCAGCCGCCCAGGAAGGCGGCTGGAAGCCCGCAGCGGCCCGCCGCGAGGCGGCCAGGCTCGAGCGCGACATTGAGCAGCTAGGGCCCGTCAACCATGCGGCTCTTGAAAACCTTGAGGCGGCCCGCCGCGCTCTTTCTGAAACCGACGCCCAGGCGGCCGACCTGCAGAGCGCGGTGGCCACTCTCGAGGGGGCCATTCGAAAGATCGATGCCGAGACCCGGGGCGTTCTGAAAAGCACCTTCGACGCGGTCAATTCCAATTTTTCCGACATTTTCCGCCGCATCTTCAGCGGCGGCGAGGCCTCGCTCGAGATGGTGGGCGAAGAGGTGCTCGAGTGCGGCATCGAGATCAGGGCGCAGCCGCCCGGAAAGCGCAATGCCTCGGTCAAGCTCCTGTCCGGAGGCGAGCAGGCGCTCACGGCCACGGCGCTCATTTTTGCGATGTTCCGGCTCAATCCGGCTCCCTTCTGCCTTCTCGATGAGGTCGATGCGCCTCTTGACGAGGCGAATCAGGCGCGGCTCGCGAAACTCGTGGAGTCGATGAGCGAGGCGACCCAGTTCGTCGCGATCACCCATCACCGGATCACGATGGAGTACGCCCGGCAGCTGATCGGGGTCACCATGCGCGAGCCCGGGGTGTCCAGGGTGGTCTCCGTTGACATCAGCGAGGCGGTCCGCTACTCCTCGCAGCCTCTTCCTGTCTGAGAAGGCCGGAGCCGCAGGCAGCGGGACCGCCAAAAGCCCTTAGAATTCATCTGCCGGTGTTGTTCAGCTCGAAAACTGTCAATACAATGGGGGCCATGTCAATTCACGCGCCCGGCAGGCGAGGGCGCTGTCGCCGGCACCGCTTGTGAGGACCGGTACAGGAAATGCTGGAAATATGAGTACAGAAATGCTTCTGGCGGTCGTGCTGATCATTCTTGCCGCCGCCGCTGTCACTTATTATTGCATTGGGCGCAAAAGCCGCACGGACGGCAGCCGCCAGGGCGCTCCTTTCGAACATGTTGATCCGAAAGTGGAATTGTCAAGCCTGAAGCCTGAGGCCGGGCAGCAGGATGCGGGGGACCGGAAGACCGAGCCCGGGGTGAAGCGCAGCGAGCCCGAGGCGGGCGCCGAGCCTCCGGCCGAGCCCAGCCTGCCGGAGCCTGCGGCCTCGGGCGAAGAGAGCCTCACCGAGCAGCCCGACATCGACCAGATGACGGAGGTCGTCGTGCGGCTGAGCTGCAAGGCCCCGTTCAGTTCCAATCAGGCGCTGCTTGCAAGCCAGCCGCTTAGGAGCCAGGACTTCGACGTGCCGCTCCGCATCCAGGTGAAGAACCAGTTCACCAAGCTTTGGGGGCCCATCCAGCGCGGCAGCAACACCTACACGGACATGATCATCGCCCTGCAGCTCGCGACCCGCCGCGGCCAGGTCGATGAGCTCGCCGCCGGAAACTTCGCGGCGGCCGTGAACCAGGCGGTGGGGACGCTGGACGCCGACGCGGATGTGGTCGATGTGCCGAGCATTGTGGCGCAGGCGAAGTCCGTGAAGGCGCTGATTGACCGCTACAGCATGAGGCTGTCGATCGGCGTGAAGGGGCCGCTGCCCGTCTCGCAGCAGATGGCGATGGATATCGCGCGCGGCTGCGGTTTCGACATCCGCGGCAAGAGCGTTGAAAAGCGCGACCGCGACAGCGGCGCGCCCTGGCTGCGGATGCTGCCTCACCCGCAGGTGCCCAATATGGTCGTGTTCGAGCTCATGCCTGCGCTGTGCACGCCTTCCTGCAATCCGCTCGGGGCCCTGTTCGGCGTAGCCAACGATGCGGCGGCGCGCCTGAGCGGCGAGATTACCGATGCCTCGGGCCGGCCTCTGTCGGTTCCTCAGATTGTGGAGATCTCGCGGCAGCTGCGGTTCTTTTACGCCGCGATGGCAAAGCAGGGGCTTGACGCCGGCACGCGCCGCGCAAAGCGCCTCTTTTCTTAAAAGGGGCGGCCCTGCGGTGCGGGGCGCCCCAAACCTGCCTTAGCCCCCGCAGGGCTCCCCCTGCCTCTCTGCGGCCCGGGCGGCCTGCGCGCCGCCCCTGCGCCTAAAGCCGGTGCGGGAAGAAGATTTTCATCATGGCGGGGTCCGCGCGCGGACCCGTCACAGCCCCCAGGATTGAAAACACGAGTCCCGCGAGCACCCCGAAGACTATGTTGTGAAATCCCCAGAGATTCACGCCTCCGGCCATCAGCGCCGTGTACAGGCCCAGCCCTGCCGCTGCGCCGGCCAGGGCGCCCCGGGCATTCATGCGCGGCCAGAAAAGCCCCAGAACCACGGGCCAGAGAAATGCGCTCTCAAGTCCGCCGAAGGCAAAAAGATTGACCCACACGACGATCGTTTGAGGGTAAAGAGCGAGGAGGACGGAGACCGCGCCCAGCGCCAGCGTGACTGTGATGCTCACGACCCGGTGAGACTTCCTGCTGTTTTCCGCGCCCTCTGGCCTTGACGGGAAAAACTGACGCCAGAGGTCGCGCGCGACGGCTGAAGAAGCGGCGATCAGCAGCGAGCTCACGGTGCTCATGGTGGCGGCGAGCGGCCCGATGATGGTGATTCCGGCCAGCAGCGGGTCCATGTGGTTCACAATGAGGAGCGGAATCACAGCATCCGTGCCGGCGGCCGGCTTTTCAAGGATGGTGCCGCGCGAGAGCACCCCAAGCATCGTCATGCCGATCATGAGTGCGCCGCAGATCACGGTGGCGACGACCATGGCACGCGACAGATCCGCGGTGGTCCGGTAGCTCAGGCATCGGACCAGCGACTGAGGCAGCCCCACGGTGCAGAAGCCCACAAGAAGCCATGAGGAGAAGAGCAGGGTGTAGGGCAGCGCTCCGCCCGCGTCCGGGGTGAGGAAGCTGCTCCGCCCGGACTCGCCGATGCCGGACGAAGACAGGGTCGACATGATCCCCTCCATGCCTCCGCCGCTTTGGATGACCGTCCAGCCCAGCGTGGCCATGCCGGTGAGCATCAGCACTGCGCACACCGCGTCGGTGAGCACGACGGCGCGAAAGCCCGAGGAGGTGTAGATCACGGTGACGGCCGCAAAAAGCAGCAGCCCCAGCTTGTAGTCGAGTCCGGTGATGGCGGCGAAAATCTGCGCTCCGCCCATGAACTGCCCGACCACCATGGCGGTGAAGAAGACGACCATGACCAGGGCAAGGAGCACGGAAAGGGCCCTGCTGCCGTAGCGGGCCTGGAGGATGTCAATGACGGTGAGCGACCCGGTCCGCCGGGCGATCACCGCGAGCTTTTTGCCCACGGTCCCGAGCAGCAGGAAACCGGTGATGATCTGCGGGGCGGCGAAAACGACCCAGCCAAAACCCAGTTTCCAGGCGAGCCCCGGGCCGGAGACAAAGGAGCTCACGGAGCCGTAGGTCGCGACGAGCGTCATCGCGAGGACCACGCCCCCCAGGCTTCGGTTGGCAATGAAGTAATCCCGGTCGAAGTCGCCCGAACGCCCCAGGCTCCGTCCTGCATAAAGTCCGATGACGAGAAGGAGCGCCAGAAAGACCATGACCGGCACGAGCACTTCGTCGTGCGGCGTCATGAGCGGCTCTCCTTCGGGGGCTCCTGCTCCTCTCCCAGGTCAAAATTCCTGAAGAAGCGCCTGACGAGGAAGATGACCCCCGCGATGGAAAGAAGGTACCCGCCGATGCATGAGACCGTGAACCACAGCGGCATGGCCAGCAGCGTCTCGGCGCTGTCCTTAAGCAGAAAAACGGCGAGCCAGAAAAAGGCCATGATGATCACCGCCAGGGCGAGCGTTGCGGCGGCCTCCCGGTCCATGATCCGGAATTTTTCCCGATAGTCGAGCTTTTGGGACATCTTTTGCATGCTTCCGATTGAAGTTCGCTCCATTGTAGGCAGGCTGCGGAGTAGGACTGCCAGGAAAAGACTAGCAGGTCTTCATTAATCCCGTCAGTAATGAGACAATGATCGGCGGGCGGCCGTCCCGGCACAGGGCGCGGCTGTATTTTTTTTCTAACGGGACAGGGACAGGTATGCCTGAAGATAACAGTCCGAACACGGCGGGGAGCGGTGTTGTTCTGGGGCCTCTTTCCGAGGCGGCTGAACAGGAGATGCGCTCGCTCGAGGCTGACATTGAGCGCTGGAACCGGGAGTACTACGTCGATGACAACCCAAGCGTGTCGGACGCGATTTACGACCAGGCCTTCCGCAGGCTCCAGCAGCTTGAAGCCCAGTATCCGCAGCTCGCAAGCCCTGCCTCGCCGACCCTTCGGGTTGGCGGGGCCGTCCGCTCTGACATGGCGAAGGTGGTTCACCGCGTTCCCATGCTCTCGATCAGGACGGAAACGGATTTTTCCGCCGCCGGCGCAAAAGCCTTCGACGACCGGGTGAGAAGCGCCCTCGGGCTTACGGACAAGGATCCACCGGTCGAGTATGTGGCGGAACTCAAGTTTGACGGGCTCGCGATCAATCTGCGTTATGAGAACGGGCTGCTCGTGTCGGCTGCCACGCGCGGCGACGGAATCACCGGCGAGGATGTGACGGCCAATGCGAGGACCATACGGACCATTCCGCTGCGCATCAGCGGCCCCTGTCCGAAAATCCTCGAGGTCCGCGGCGAGGCGATCATGCATACGGCGGATTTCGAAGCGCTCAACCGCAGGCAGAAGCAGGAGGGAGGCAAGGTTTTCGTCAACGCGCGAAACGCCGCCGCAGGCTGCCTGAGGCAGCTCGATCCCTCGATCACGGCCAAACGCCGGCTGCATTTTTACGCTTACAGCCTGGGCGAGGTTTCTGAGGAGCAGGGCCCGTTTGCCGAGACCCAGGACGGGCTGCTGCGGCGCCTGGAATCCATGGGCTTTCCGGTGGCTCACGAAAGGCGCATCTGCCGCTCGCCCGAGCAGCTCGAGGCGTTTCACCGGCACGTGCTTGAGATTCGCAAGACGCTGCCTTTCGGAATCGACGGCGTCGTCTATAAGGTCAACAGCCTGCGGCTGCAGAAGCAGCTGGGATTCATCGCGCGGGAGCCCCGCTGGGCCTGTGCGCACAAGTACCCGCCCGAGGAGGCCCTCACGCGGGTGACGGCGATCGACGTCCAGGTGGGACGCACCGGGCGGCTCACCCCGGTGGCCCGGCTCGAGCCGGTCTTTGTGGGCGGAGCGACGGTGTCGAACGCGACGCTGCACAACGAAGACTTCATCCGCGATCTCGGACTGATGATCGGCGACACCGTGGCCGTCAGAAGAGCAGGGGATGTAATCCCGGAAATCGTGCGGGTGATTCCCGAAAAGCGCCCGCAGGACGCCCGCCCCTTCCAGATGCCGCGCTTCTGTCCGGTCTGCGGCTCTGCGGTCATCAGGGATGTGGAGGAAAAGGACACCCGTTGCACGGGCGGACTGTTCTGCCCGGCTCAGGTGAGGCTTTCGATACTGCACTTTGCGAGCCGCAGGGCGATGGGAATCGACGGCATGGGCGAAAAGCTCGTCGATGCGCTGACGGATCTGGGACGGGTCAAAACGCCGGCAGATCTTTACGCGCTGACTGAAAAGGATCTTCTTGCCGTTCCGCGGATGGGGGAGAAGTCAGCGGCCAACATTCTCGCGTCAATTGAGAAATCGAAGACGACAACGCTCGGACGGTTTATCTTCGCTCTGGGCATCCGGCACGTGGGCGAGGCGACGGCCCGCGATCTCGCCGCTCATTTCGGGACTCTGGGCAGGCTTGAGAACGCCACGGTCGATGACTGCCTCGAGGTCAGCGATGTCGGAGAAGTGATAGCCGAGTCGATCACCGGATTTTTCGCCGAGCCGCGCAATCGGGAGGTGCTGGAAAAGCTTCTGGCCGCCGGAGTGCACTGGCCGGCGGTTTCAGAGGCCGCCCCGGCTGCGGCCTCCGAAGTCGCAGGCAGGACTTTTGTTCTTACAGGAACCCTCCCGACGCTGTCGCGCGATGAAGCTTCGGATCTCATCCTCGCTGCGGGCGGCAGGGTTTCCGGCTCCGTGTCCAAAAAGACGAGTTATGTGGTGGCCGGCGAGGCGGCCGGATCCAAGCTTGAAAAGGCGAGGGCTCTGGGAGTGCCGGTGATCGGCGAGGCAGAGCTGCGCCGGATGCTTTCCGGCGGCGCGGCTTCCGGGGAAGCCTCCGGCGGCGAGGGCCCGCAGCAGGAGCTTTTTTAGGTGGGGGGAGAAGAAAATGGCGGCAGTAAGCCCGGCGGCTGTAGGGATTATCGGAGGTTCCAGCTTTTCCGACGGCTGGCTTGAAAAAGCGAGTTCAGAGGCCTTTTCCGGCGAGACGCCTTACGGCCTCCCCTCATCGCCCGTCCGTGAGGCTGAAATCTCAGGCCGAAGGGTTCTTCTGCTGCTGAGGCACGGGTTCGGGCACCGCTTTCCGCCGCACGCCGTTCCCTATGCGGCCAATCTTTGGGCTTTGAAGAAGGCAGGAGCGGAGGTCGTCATTGGCCTCGCGACGGTAGGGGGCATCGATGAGGCCCTTCCCCCAGGGGCCCTTTGCGTGCCCGATGACCTGGTCGACCGCACATGGGGACGAGAGTCGACTATATACAGCAGTGCGAAGACCGGAGTCCGGCATATCGATTTCACCCGGCCTTTTGACGAGGATCTGCGCCGCAGGCTTATTCTGGCCTGCCGCCGCGCCCGCATTTCTCGTCTGCTGGAGGGCGGAGTCTACTGGTGCAGCCAGGGCCCGAGGCTTGAGACCGCGGCCGAGATTCGGGTGATCCGGGCGCTCGGAGGGGCCATGGTCGGCATGACGGCGGCGACCGAGGCCGCCGTTGCCCGGGAGATGGAAGTCCCCTATGCGCTCCTTGCTCTTTGCGTCAACTGGGCGGCGGGCCTGCACAGCTCGTCGGATAAAGTTTCGCTGGAAGCCGGCGCTGGAGATGGCGGCTGCTCCTCAGAAGACATCCGCCGCGTATTAGAGCAGTTTCTGGCCCTCTGAGTTCTTCCCGGAGAGCGCCTCCGGCGCCCTGCTCTCAAAGAGGGTTCTTTCCTGGGCTTCTTTCACGGCCCGGTCTACGGAAAGGTAGGACAGGCGGTCCGGTGGAAGAAGCGGATAGGCTGCGCATACAAGAACCTCCCTCGCTCTTCGGTGCATGCGGCAAAGCGTGAGCGTGCAGCCCGCATTTTTTACGAACTGAGCGAATTTAAGCACTTCCTCCACGCAGGTTCCGTCCAGGTCTGCGGCTTCCTCCATGCTGACGACGACCTCCTTGACCGGATGCCTGCGGAGCTGCTCGGTAAGGAGGGCTTTTGCTTTTTTGAAGCTTTCCTCGGCATTGGCGAAAACGAGCGGCTGGTCCAGCCGCAGGACAAGCACTCCGGGGATGGGGACAGTGTCAGGAAACAGCTTCGTATTCACAAAGCTGTGGGAGCCGGGAAGTTTCTGCAGCTCCGATACGTGCGGCTGCGACACCCGTATGAGGATCAGGGCGACGGAGAGGACGACCGAAATGAGAAGCCCGTTCAAAACGCCGAGAATCGTCACTGAGCAGAAGGAGGCGATCACAAGCACGCGGTCTCTTTTCCATTCAAAGTACGGGCGTATGGGCTTGGGGGATAATCCGCCGCTCACCGCCTTGATGACGACGGCAGCCAGAACAGGCTCAGGGATCCTGCTGATCTGCGGCATCAGAAAGGCGAGGGCGAGGAAGAGCACCGCGAGGGCGAAAAAATTCGAAACCCGGCTCCGTGCGCCTGAAGCAATATTGAGGCTGGTGGCCGAAAATCCGGCGCCCACAGCGAGGCCGCCGAAAAATCCGGAGGCCAGGTTGGACAGGCCGATCGCAACGATGTCCCTGTTGGGCGCCGTCTGCTGCCCGCTTCGTTCCGCTGCGGCGTGGATGCTCGAGTAGGATTCGGCGTAGACCATCAGGCACAAGGCGGCGCTCATTTGAATCGCGCCGACCCAGTCGGCCCCTGCCAGTGTTTGAAAGGAGATGGCTGCTCTTTCAAGGCTGAAGGGGCCTACGAGCTCGATGCCCAGTGCTTCAAGCGGAACGAAATAGGACAGGAGCACGGCAGCGGCTACGACGATGAGGCTGCCGGGCAGACGCTGCCATCTCCACAGCAGGAGGAGGCCAAGAGAACCCAGGCCAAGGGCGGCGGCTGCAGGTGAAACCTCCTGGATGCGGGCAATCGTGTCAAGCAGCCTGTCCCAGACGCCGGACCCTGCCGCGTGCAGCCCGAGCAGCTTCGGCAGCTGCATCAGCGTGATGGTGAAGGCAAGCCCCATCGTAACGCCGCGCAAGACGGGCTTGGCAATGAAGCTGCTGGCCCGTCCGAAGCCCAGAAGCCGGGCGAGGATGAACCAGAACCCCGTCATCATGACCAGGACGGCCGCAAGGGTTTCGGGATGGACCTGCGGGTGCGTGGCGAGCAGGCTTGACACCGTTGCGGCGAGCACCATCGCGGAGGATGACGTGGCCGAAACGACCGCCGTGCGGCACGAGCCCACCGCCGTGTAGATGAGCAGCCCGCAGATGAGCGCAATGAGGCCTGCCGACGGAGGCAGGCCTGCGATGCCCGCGTAGGCCACGGCCTCCGGAATCAAAAGGCCGATAAGCGAAAGTCCGGCTGAAAAGTCGCAGGCGTGGCTGCGGCAGAACTTCATCCACTCGGAAGGCTTCAGCAGATTTTTCGCACTGTGTCCCGTCAAGGTCATTTTTGGTTCCTCACGCGGCGCGGCCTGCTCTCTCGCCTACACCCGCCGCTGCGGAATCTGGACGATCACGATGGCTATTCCCATCAGCACGCAGCCTACGATTTCCCGGGCTGACAGGGTTTGGCCGAGGATGATCCATCCCGACAGGGCGCCAATGACGGACTCAAGGCTCATCGTCAGAGAGGCGATGGCGGGATTGGCGCCTTTTTGGCCGATCACCTGGCAGGTGTAAGCGAGTCCGTTGGAGAAAATGCCGACATACAGCATGGCGGGCAGCGCAAGCATGACGGCCTGAAGCGTCGTGCCCTGCTCGAAGATCAAGGTGAAAATCAGGCCAAGCACGCCGCCCGTTAAGAACATCACCCATGACATTTCGACTGCGTCCGCCTTAGGCACGTAGTAGTCGATCGCCATGATCTGAGCAGAATAAAGGAAAGCGCAGATAAAGCACAGCAGCTCGCCCAGACCGATGGTGAAATCTTCCTTGATGGACAGGCAGTAAAGCGCAATGACGGCAATGGCGACGGCGATCCAGAGCAGGCACGAGCTCCTGATGCCGCGGATTCTGGCAAGAACGGGGACGATGATGATGTACAAGGCCGTGAGAAAGCCGGCTTTTCCGACGGTTGTGTAGACAAGGCCGAACTGCTGAAAGCTCTCCGCCGCAAAAAGCGCGCAGCCTGAGACAATGCCGCCGATAAGGGTATTGCGGCGCACTTCAGGCTGGCGTTTTCTGGCTCTTTTTGCCGGCGACTCGAAGCGGTCCAGGAAAAAAATGACGGGTATTAAAAAAAGGCAGCCGATGAATGACCGGCCAGCCGTGAAGGTAAAGGGAGCGACATAGCCCACGCCGATTGCCTGGCCGACAAAGGCGGTGCCCCAGAAAAAAGCGGCAAGCAGGAGGAAAACGAAGTTGCGGGTGGGCATGGTGGAGTAGAAATCCGTAATTTAAGTGTCTTCGTCAGATTCTAGACATTAAGATCAAATCTGTAGTAGAAAGGCTTCTTCTGCGGCTGCTGCGCTGAGGGAGCGCGCTTTCCCTTTCACTGTGCGGCCGCAGCACGAAGCGCCGCATCACAAAAAGGCGGCGGAAATACTTTTTTCTGCAGGCATCGCACTCGTGACCACATCGCAAAAAGATTTGAGAAGGGACGGCAGCCCTCTTCTTTATGGATTTCCTCCAGTGGCGGGGAAGAATCCTGCCTGTCTGATTCTCGGATCGATGCCCAGCGCGCGCTCCCTGGCAGAGAAGCGCTACTATGCGCATCCCAGAAACCGCTTCTGGCCTCTGATGAGAAGCCTTCTGGACGCGCGGTGCTCCGCGCTGTCCTATGACGAAGAGCTCGAGA